>AP017424.1:5772151-6095082 GCA_002355495.1 Streptomyces laurentii | reverse complement strand
GAACCGGGTGATCAGCGGTGCCGTCACCACGATCCCGGCCGCCGCCGGCAGTGTGGCCAACCCCGCCATCAGCGGCGTCATGCCCAGGCCGTCGGGGTTCTGGAAGTAGAGGCTGCACAGATACAGATACATGACCGCGTTGATACAGCCGGCCACCACAAGGATCGCGACGCTCGCGCCGACGAGCACCTTGTTGCGCAGCAGGGCCACGTCGATGAGGGGCGCGCGGACACGTTTCTCGACGACGACGAACCCGACCACCGACGCGGCCGAGATCACGAAGCAGACGAGGGTCGGCGCGCTGAGCCAGCCCCAGCTCGCGCCCTCGGTCACAGCGAAGACGAACGGTACGAGTACGGCGGCGATCAGCACCGTCCCGGCGAGGTCGACCGACCGGGGGCGCGTCGGGTCAAGCGACTCCGGCACCGTACGCAGGGTCAGCGGCACGCACAGCAGGGCGATCACCGCGTCGATCCAGAACAGCCCCTGCCACCCGGTGACATCGACGAGCGCACCGCCCACCAAGGGCCCGGCGGCCGCACCGGCCGCCGACGCCGCGCCCCACAGCGACACCGCCCGCATCTGCGCGTCCCCCCGAGGAACCCGCGGACAGCAGACTGAGCCCGCAGGCCAGGATCGTCGAGCCGGCCGCGCCCTGCAGGGCCCTGCCGGCGATGCCCATCCCCCCGCTGTCGCTCAGCGCGATCAGCACGCACGACGCCACGAACAGCAGCAGCCCGCCGATGAAGATCCGGCGGCGCCCGAAGATGTCGCCCAGCGCCCCGGAGGTCACGATGACCGCCGCACCCACCAGCGCGTACCCGGTCACCGCCCACTGCAGCGTGGCCAGGGACGCCCCCGTGTCCTCGCTGATGGCGGGGAGCAGGGTGCTGACGGCGGACGTGTCAGCGGCAGAAACGATCATCCGCCGCGGCGCCGTCACACGACCGCACGACATGCCCCGGTCGCCTGAACGGCACGACCGGGGCATGTCGGTACGTCGGTACGTCGGTACGTCACCTGCGTCGAGCGCGCCGGGATCGGGACGGCTACGCGGTCACCCCGAGGCCTTGGCCTGCCGCGCGCGCGAGGTTTCCGGGAGGGCGTGGAGCCGTACGGACTCGGTCCCGGTGGCACTGTGCCGTTCGGCCCAGGCGTGCAGGGCGGCGCGGCACGCGTGGTCGAGGTGGTGGACTCCCGAGAGGTCCAGGACGATCCGGCGGTCGCCGGGCAGGGCCTCCAGGCTGTCGAGGATCTGCGGCAGACGCAGGAAGGTGACGGTCCCGGCGAGCCGCACTCGTACTCCGCCACGACCGTCGTCGCTGTGTTCCACCCGCAGATGGGACGCCTCCCAGGCGGCCTTCGCCACGGACAGCACGAGTCCGATCAGCACGCCTTCGAACATGCCGACCACGACGATCGCCAGCGCCGTCGCGGCGAGCACGAGCACCTCGCCGCGATGCGTGCGCCAGAGCACCGCCATGCCCCGGAACGGGATCAGTTTCCAGCCGGCGTGGACAAGGAGCCCGGCGAGGGCCGCGAGCGGGAGGTACGCGAGGACGGCGGGCAGCAGGACGACGAAGAGCAGCAGCCACACCCCGTGCAGCACGCGGGACGCCTTCGTACGGGCGCCGGCCTCCACGTTGGCCGAGCTGCGCACGATGACCGCCGTCAGCGGCAGGGCGCCGAGCAGGCCGCATACGGCGTTGCCCGTGCCCTGGGCGACGAGTTCCTTGTCGTAGTCCGTACGCGGTCCGGTGTGCAGCCGGTCGACGGCCGCCGCGCTGAACAGCGACTCGGCGGAGGCGATCAGCGCGAAGGCCGGCACGGTGGCGAGCAGCGCCAGGTCGGTGAGGCCGGCGAAGGCGTCGGCGCCGGGCAGCCGTACGGCGTCCAGGACGCCGTTCACCCGCACGGTGGCGAGCGGCAGGTCGCCCACCGCGGTGACCAGGGCGGCGAGCACCACCGCCACCAGGGCGCCGGGCACCACCCGCACCCGGCTGGGCAGCCTCCGCCACCCCACGACCACGGCGACGGTCCCGGCGGCGACGGCGAGGGAGGCCAGGGACGCGGAGCCACCCAGGGCCCCTGCCAGCGCGCCGGGCAGGCCCACCAACTTGGCGAGCCCCGAGGAGGGCGCCGTCAGGCCGGCCGCCGCGTACAACTGGCCCGCGATGATCACCAGGCCGATGCCGGCGAGCATGCCCTCGACGACGGACAGGGAGATCGCCCGGAACCAACGCCCCCAGCGCAGGACGCCCATGACGATCTGCAGGAGCCCGGCCAGCAGGACGACCGGACCGAGGGCGGGCAGTCCGAAGGCCCGGACCAGCTCCGCGACGAGCACGGTGAGACCGGCGGCCGGCCCGGACACCTGGAGGGTGCTCCCGCGCATCGCGCCGGTGACGAGGCCGCCGACGATGCCCGAGATCAGGCCGAGTTCGGCGGGCACGCCGGAGGCGATGGCCACCCCGACACAGAGCGGGAGAGCCACGAGGAAGACGACGATCGAGGCGGAGAGGTCCTGCCGTATGCGGTGAAGGAATAAGGGCATGTGTGTCCCCCCAAGGGGTCTCTGCGGAGCGGGCCCGCGAACCCACGGGTCCGCGTTCCCGAACGCCGGAACGGGTGATGCGCGGCCCGCGCCCCGAGGGCACGCCGGGCCGATGGACGGCGGGTGCGTCCCGCCTGCCCGGGTCGCGCACGCGGGTCGGCGCCTTACGTGTCGCGTGAGGGGGTGGTCAGCCGAACGGGCGAGGAACGCCGGAGCCGGCAGCCCTGGTCAGGGTGCGGGACAGCCGGGCTCACACGGATGTACGCGAGCCCGGGACACGCCTCGCCTCACGGCCGGGTTGTCCGTCCTCGGCCGACGGGGTCTTGCTTCGGGTCACCCCGACGAGGGCCTGAACACGGCTCGGTTCAGGCTGGTTCGACGTACGTCCGGCAACGCGCTTCGTCCGCACCCGATCGGGGCGCTCAGGACAGCGGCAGCGACGGCGCCTGTTCGTCGAGGCGAAGGTGTGCGGACGGCCGACACGATGGGCACATCCCTCCCCCAGGGACGCTCTGCCCTCACATTTCACAAAAGGGAGTTCAAGAGAAGGTCAATGCACAGTAATACGGCAGCGTGCGCCCTCGCCCGGAAACAGTCATCGGAACGGGCGCAACGACCGGATCCGGCTGCAGGATGACGCGATCAGCGGCGAGTTCAGCGCGCGCCACTCACCCGCGCGCCTGTCAATTCACCCCCGCGCGCCGCCAAGCACCCACATGCGCCCCCAGTCCACGTCTCACCAATGAAGCAGCCACCTAAGGAATCTGACGAGCCATCAGACAATCCGACCGCGCCGCCTCTCGCCTCGCCAGGTCGGCGCGACCGGACCCGAAAGAATCACGTGCCACAGGAACTGCAACACCCCTTCGATTACAGGAAATTCTTCGACGTTTCCCGCGCCGGTTCTCCGACTCGCCCGACTTTCCGCCCGGAGCGATACACGCCCGGGGTCATGTCGAATTCCTTGCGGAACGCCAGGTGAAATCCGACCTGACTGCGATATCCCACACGCTGCGCGATTTCCTGCTGCGCCACCGAGGTGTCCGAGAGCAGCCGCTTCGCCTCCTGGAGCCGACGCGCCATGAGGTGACGCATGGGTGACTCGCCCACCAGCTCCTTGAACTGCTGGGCGAAGGCCGACCGCGACATGCCCGCTTTCCTCGCCAGCGTCTCCAGCGTCCAGGGCTCGGCATACGAACCGTGGATCGCCATCAGTGCCTTGCTGATGCCCTGGTGCCGCAGGGCCCGCAGCGCCGGCAACTCTTCCGTGAGCCGTTCCAGGGCGACCCTCAGGGCCAGGACGAAGACGGTCTCGAAGGCTCGCAGGGCCACCATCCGCGCGCCCGGGGCGGTCCGGGCGATCTCGGAGGGCAGTGCGGCCAGCGTCGACATCAGCAGCGGTTCGCCCTCCAGCGTGGGCCGCCGCAGCACGATGATCCGGGGCAACCCGCCATAGAGTCCCGGGTCCGTCAGCGGGCTGTAGCGCAGGCTGGCGCAGAGCATCCGGGTCTCGTACGGCGCCGTCCCCACCCTGACCAGCCCTGACCGCCCCAGGCTCACGTTCGGCACCAGCGCTGACAGCGGAGTGGTACGCGCCCCGCGCTCGGCGGAGAACGAATGGGCCGTGCCGTGCGGAAAGATCGCGAGGTCCCCCTCCCGCAGGTCCACCGGGTCGGAACCGTCCTCGAAGGTGATCACACAGCCGCCCCGGACCATGTGGTGCACGATCGCGCAGCTGTCCTGGTGCCCCTTCACCCCCCAGGTCCCGCCCGCCTCCCAGACGCTGTGGAAGGTGTCGATCAGCCACAACGGCCGCAGCAGCGCGGTCAGTACGTCGTCCCCCACGGACGCTCCTTAAAGCGGTTCGGATCTCGCTTTATTGATCGTAGCCAGCGATCCGAGAACGATGAGAGGGAAATTCCGGGAGCCTTGGCCGGTCAGCTGGCCGGCAGGAACGGGGTCGCATTTCGTGGGGAACTCGTTCCATGAGGATCGTGTGTTTCGGCGCCGGTATCCGTGGTCCAGCCGCCGAACCGGGCCTCCATTCCACGCGACTTCGCGCCCTCCCCTTCCTGGAGACCGCGCCAGGTCTTCGTCGCAGGCCCCGGCATCCCGGCGGCCGCCGCCGCCCCACCTCACCGCATCTCACCTCAGGAAAGGCACGACATGAAACAGGAGCACCGCAAGCGCGTCCTCGTGACCGGCGCCAATGGTTTCCAGGGCGGGGCCGTGGCCCGGCTGCTCGCCGCCGACGGGCACCACGTGCGCGGGCTCGTCCGGGACAGGGCGAAGGCCGCGGCCCTGCCGTCCGGGGTCATCCCGTTCCACGGCGACCTGGGCGACCCCGAGGCGCTGCGCGCCGCCTTCGACGGCGTCAGCCACGCCGTCGTCGTGATGCCGCTGGTGTACGACTCCGCGACCGTGGCCGGGTACGCCCACAACATCACCGAGGCCGCCCGGGAGGCCGGGGTGCGCCGCCTCGTCTACAACGTCAACACGCCGGTCCCGGACGAGACCACCCCGTACGCCGGTTTCGAGACCCGTCGGCTGGCCGAGCGGATCCTCCTCGACGGCACGGTCCCCGCCCTGGCCATACGGCCCCCGGTCTATCTGGAGAACCTCTTCAGCCCCTGGAACGGCCCCGCCGTCGTCGACGACGGCGTCCTCGCCTACCCGCTGCCCGCCGACCGGAAGGTCGCCTGGATGTCCCACGCCGACCTCGCCCGCGTCGCCGCCCGCGCCCTCGACGAGGACGTACCCACGGGACGCGTGTGGAACGTGGGTGGCGCCGAGGTGCTCACCGGCCCCGAACTCGCCGCCGCCTTCGGGCGCGCGCTCGGCCGTGAGGTCGCCTATCTCCCCCTGGAAGTCGCCGCTTTCGAGGAAGGCCTGGCCCGGGCGATCGGTCCGGAGGCCGCCGCCGGCGTCGCCGGCATCTACCACCACGCCGGCACGGGCCGG
Source organism: Streptomyces laurentii (assembly GCA_002355495.1). Classification (GTDB taxonomy): domain Bacteria; phylum Actinomycetota; class Actinomycetes; order Streptomycetales; family Streptomycetaceae; genus Streptomyces; species Streptomyces laurentii. The sequence continues at coordinate 6,089,567 of AP017424.1, read as the reverse complement.
GCCGCCGGCCTGCTGGCCCCGTCCCCTGCCGACACCCAGACCGCCTTCGGCGTACGCCTCACCCCCGTGACCGAGTGGGTCGCGGCACAGCCCTGGCAGCACTGGGCCCGCCCCACGGGCTGACCCGCACCACGCACCGTCCCGCCGGCACAGCGCCGACGGGCGGGGTCACCTCACTGCCCGGCGGCCGGTCTCCCCTCGGCCGGTCCGCCGCGGGTCAAAGAATCCCCAGGTCAGGCGTCCTTCTTCACCGGCTCCAGAATCGCCACGCACTCCACATGATGCGTCATCGGGAACATGTACGAATCGAGGTCGGTCAGCGAAGGAGCAGGTCAAAGGCCACATGAATCGCCATTCACGCCCCTCGTGAGGGTCCGTGCGTCAAACGAGCGTCACCAGTCCTGGCGTCGGCCCCGGCCGCTACAGGTCTCGGCACGTCGCATGTCTCACCGGCCGAACGTCCTGTCTAAGGTCTGCCAGCAACGAGTCCAGAACAGCCTCCTCCTCTATACGGACGCCGTGTTCAGCGAGAGCAGCCGCCAGATCCGGATCCCAAGGCGACAGAGCCGCCATCCCGGTCAGAGGCGGGGGAGCAGGGCTGGCAGCGGCTACCGCCGCACGGTATTCGTCGGCCGTGTAGCGCCACGGCTGCCACGGCACGTGCTGGTGCAGCGTCGTGGCGATGCGCATTCCGCCCCAGTCGAAGTCGCCGTGGTAGCGGAGGGCGGCACCGAGCTCGTGGAGGTGTGCCAGGAGGGCCAGGGCGGCAGCCGACGGCTGGCCCTGGAGGCAGACCAGCGGGAGGGCGTCCGGGCCGTAGGTGTCGGCCGCGGCCGACAGGACGGCGGGATTCTCACAGATGTGGACCACCGACGGCGTCGTCCGGGGCGGACGGTGGGCGAGCTGGCGAAGGGTGAGTACGCACGGTTCCCCCATGTCTGCCATCCAGTCCAGAGCGGGGGTCCCACGGAGGTTGAGGGTGAGGACCGTGGAGGAGACGTCGTCACGGAGCAGGCCGGCGGAGGCCCAGGCGGCCCGCCGCCAGGCAGCGCCCGCCCCGTCCGGATGTCCGGTGAGGGCACGGATGCCGGAGAGGCAGATCGTCGCCGGGGGTGTCCCGTCGTCCAGTGCGTGGGCGCTGCCCAGGATGTCCGCGGCGAACACGGACAGGGAGCGCGGCGGCTCGGCCGGCAGCTCCCGCAGGACGCGAGCCACCCGATCGAGCAGCGGTCGGGCGGCCTCGGGCGTACGGGCGAGACGCCGCACAAGGCCGTCTTCGCGTACCCGGCCGGCCCATTCCGCGAGGGACGGAACCTCATCGGCGAGTGCGGTGAGCGGAGCGTAGGCCTCCACCCATGCCTGATCCTCACTCCGGCGGACCTCTTCGAGAGGGACGACGGGCCCGGTGAGCCTCGTCACGGCCGCCGTCAGGCCCTCGGGGCTGACGCCTGATCTGACCAGTACGGCGTCCACGGCGTCGAGCCGGACCGTCAGCGCCCTGCCACCACCCGGGGGCCGGCCCAGCAGCCGCTCGGCCGCGGCCCGTTGGGCTGGGGTCGCCGCGGCCAGGGAGACGGGTCCGGTGAGTGGCTGCCCGCGCTCCAGCCGGCGGCGTACGCGCTCCAGCAGCCAGGCCAGATCGGGCCCGCCAAGGAGGCGGCGCAGGCGGGCTTCGTCGACCGGATTCCTGTTCACGTCCACAGGGGCTCCGGGTCCGGCGTGCGCACCGGGTCCTCGTGACGGGTACGAGCCGTGCCGTCCCATTCCCATCGGGTGACCAGAACGGCGGCCACCTCGTCGACGCGGGACAACTGGGCGATGGCGATGCCCGGTACCTGCGGATAGCAGGCCCATTCCCGTTCGCTGGTCATGACCACATCCAGGTCGAAGGCGTGCAGGAGGCCGAGGCACTTGGCGCGCGAGTCGTCGTCGACGCCGGCGAACGCCTCGTCCAGGGTGACGAGTCGTGGTGCGTACGGGCTGGCCGCGCTCGCGTAGTGCGAGGAGGCCGCGGCGAACAAGGGCACGGAGACCGCCAGGACGCGTTCGCCTCCGGAAGCGGGACCGGTGGCGGGTACCCAGCGACCGTGCTGCTGCCTCTCGACGGCAAACTCGTGCCAGGAGCGGTAGTCGAGCGCCGCTGTGAGGTGTTCCAGCCAGCTGCCGGCCGCGTCCTCGGTCTGCTGGCGGGCGATCTGCGTCTGCAGGAACTCCCCGACCGCGGCCCGTTCCTCGGGAGTCCAGGCGTCGGCGGTCTGGAGCAGTCGGCCACGGGCCTGGGCAAGGCCGGCGGGGGCCTTGCGGGAGGCCCGCCACACCAGGCGCAGGGTCATGCCGGTGGAGGTCGGACGGTCCTCCAGCTCGGCGTTCATGGCGAGTACTTGCCGTTCGGCGGTCGCGATCAGCTCTTGAAGGGTGCCCGCGACCTCGGTGATGAGGTGGGTTTCGAGGATTTCGCGTTCGTTCGCGGAGAGGATGCGGGTGAGTTCGCCGACCTCGACCGCCAGTGCCTCGGCGAGTTCGGGTACGGCGCGCTCGCGGCCCTGGTAGACGATGTCGACGATCATCCCGTCCTCGACCATCCGGGCCGAGGCGGTATGGCCGTGCCGGGACAGCGCGTCCTGCAGGGTTTTGAGCTCTTCGCTCAGACGCCGCTGTACGCGCTCCCAAGCACCGTCCGAGTCGTCCGTCATCGACAGCTCCGCTTCGAGGGAACGGGCGAGGGCGATGGCCGGGGTGGCCGCCCACGGGCCGTCGGCGGTGGCCGGTACGGCGAGTTCGGGAAGTGCGACCGTGATCAGCCCGGTGGCGGTGAAGCGCTGGAGCGCGGCGATGGCCTCGGAGCGCGCGGAGGCAGCCTCGGTGACGGCCTTCTCCAGCTGTACGATCCCGCCTTCGGCCCGGTTGGCCCGCCGGTCCGCCTCCGTGCGACGGTCCTCGGACAACCGCCGATCGGCAGCGCAGCCGCGCAGGGCCTCCGCGGTCTCCGCCAGCCGCCGTTCCAGCTCGGCCACGGCCGCGCCCACGGTCGAGCGCAGCGTGGTGAGCCGCTCGTCCGCGGCTGCCGCCTCGCGGGCGGCCTCCTCTGCGCGCAGAGCGAGTTCGGCGGTGCGCTCCCCTGCCCGGCCGGCTTCCTCACGCTCCTCCTGCGCCTGCCGTGCCGCTTCGGTCCGCTCTCGCAGGGCGGGCCAGAGTGCGGCCAGGACGGCCGCGAGTTCGACGAGGGCCTGCCGTACAACCGCCAGCGCCGGCCGGTCCGGGGGCAGCCCCAGATCGGTGGCGGCCTCCTGGAGCTCGGCGCTCGCCAGCCCCGACCGCTCGGCTGCGGCCAGCGCGTCGGCGGCCCGTCCCTCACGACGGGACCTGGCCCGGCGCGCGGTGTCGGCGGCAGCCGCCGCGCGGGCGTGCGCCCGGGTCAGCGGCCCGTCGTCGGGCACCGCGGCCAGTTCGGCGTCGAGCGTACGGCGCCGGGCCTCCAGAGCCTGCGCGTGCACGGCCTCGGCTGCCTCCTCTCCCAGGAGAAGGGCGAGTTCGGCGCGCAGGGTGGTGATACGGCTGCGCCGCGCGGCTTCCCGGGCGCCCTCACCGATGTACTCGGCCGCAGGTTTGGCCCACCGACCGATGAGGACGCCTGCGCGGTAGCGCCCGTCCGGAGCGGCCCACGTGCCCGCTGTCGGCTCGGTGCCCCCCGGCCCGGCGCCCGCCTCCGCGTTCCCGGCAACCTCGCCCAGGCCGATCGCCGAGAGGAGTCGGCCCACGGTCTCCTCACCCACGTGGGCCGCCTGGGCATCGCCGTGGTCGACGGCCGGGCGCAGCACGTCGGCGAGCGATGACCCGTTGACCGGACCCGTCCGCGGGTCAAGGAGTACGTCGTGACCGTCCGCCGCCAGGGCCGCGCCGTCGGGGCGCACCCACGCGTCCAGCAGCCCGGCCGCCTCCAGGGCCGCCTCCAGGCCGGCGCGCTCCCGGTCCGCGACCTCGTCGCGGAAGTCGACCAGCCGCCACAGTGGGGCGCCGGCCGCCTGATCGCGCAGGCCGGGGTTCCGGGTGTACGGGGCCAGCGGTCCACGGCGGCCGCCTGCCTCCAGCTCGGCAAGCTCCTGCTCCGCGTCTCGGGCACGGTCCGCCAGGGCTGCCCTGCGCTGCGCTGATTGCGCCGCCTGGTCGGCGAGTACCGCTGCCGTGGCGCTGTGTGCGTCCGACCCGTGCCGGCGTGCCGGGTAGGGCCCGTCCTGGTGCCGGGCCCATTCCTGGAGCTCGTCCAACAGTCCGACCGGGTCGGCGTACGCGAGCTCCTCGCACCGGCCCGCGTGCTCGCGTACGGCATCCACCAGGGCCCGGCCCGCGGCCGTCACGGTCTCGTCGGCCGCGCCCTGTTCCTCGGCGGCGTGCGCCAGGTCGGCTTCCGACTCGTCGAGCCGCAGTGCGGCGGCCCGGCGTTCGGCCGCCGCCGCCTCGGCGCGGTCCGCGAGCTCCTCGACGTGCGCGAGGGTGCGGCGACGGCGGTCGGTCGCCTCGGTCACGGCGGCGCGCAGTTCGGCCGCCGTCAGCCCCTCGTCCCCGGGCAGGTCCAGTCGGGCCGCCTCGGCGGTCTCCTGCGCGAGGCGAAGCGTGTCCTCGACCAGGTGCCGGGCGGCCTGAAGCCGGTTCTCCGCCGCCGCGAGGCGCCCGAGCGCCCGTGTGTGCAGCAGCGCGGCCTCCTCCCGGTCGGCGCGTGCGCGTGCGCTGTCCTGCCCGCACCGCTCCAACGCCTTGGCGGCCCGCTCCAGTTCATGAGCGCTGCGCATCTCCGGGCCCTCGCGCAGGGCTGCGTCGACGGCCTCCAGTCGGGCCTGCGTCTCAGTGAGCGCGGCGATCCGCTCATCAGCCGCCGCCCGCTCCTCCTCGGCCGCGGCCTTCTCGGCCTGTGCCTCGGCGAGGTCGCGCAGCAAGTGCTCGTACTTCGAGTGCTCGCTGCGCGGGAGACGTGCGCGCCGGCGGGAGGCGATGCGGGCGTAGCGCCGGTAGTGGTCGAGGAACGCGGAAGCCGCGCGCTCGGCCGCGCCGGCTGCCCGTAGTTCCTCCTTCTCCTCGTCCAGGGAGCGGAAGGCCTCGGCCACATCCGCGATGACGGCCTGGTCCATGGGCGGGAGCGCTTCGGTGAGGGCTCGGGAGAGGGCGGCTTCGTTGGGGCGTTTGGACAGTTGGGGCTGGCGCAGCTGGATGAGCAGGTCCACGAGAGCGCCGTAGCGCTGCTCCCCGAGCCCGAAGAGCGCCTCGTCGACGGCCCGGCGATAGGTCTTGGCCTGGTCGTAGACCATCCCGTGTCCGGCGACCGCCTCGATGAGCCGGTCCCGGGACAACACCGTGCCGGTGGCGTCGAGGAGGCTGAGCGACCCCTCCAACACCGCCTCGGCCGGTGCGTGGTCGATCCGCTGGGCGGTCACCGCCCACCAGTGCCGGGCGATGCCGCGCCCGCTGACGGCCTTGAGCCCGCAGAGGAGCGTACGGAACTGCTCCTCGCCGCTCACCTCTTCGCGACGGCCGAACTCCACCCAGGTGTAGCCGAGCCGTTCGGAGTGGGGGTGCTCTCCGCCGAGCAGCAGATTCCACTCCATCCTCTTTCCGGCGTCCCCGTCGGGCTCAACCCGCCGCGCGCTCAGGTCCCCGTCGAGGAGGAAGGGCAGGGTCAGGGCGAGCACCTTGGACTTGCCGGTGCCGTTGTTCCCCCGGAGAAGCAGCCGCCCGTCGCGGAAGTGGAATTCCTCCACGTCGTAATGGAAAAGATCGACAAGACCGATCCGCAGGGGCTGCCAGCGGGCGCGCGCGGGGGCCGGGAGTACGGCACGGGGGGTCAACGCTGGTGGGCCTTTCGCTGTGCGGGCACCTGAGCGGTGCCGACTGTGCGTGGTTCGAGTACGACGGTCTCGCCGACCGCGTACCGGGCGAGCGCCGGGCGCGGCACCACCCCGTCAGGAGTACGGGCGACCAGGCCCAGGGCTGCGAGCCGGCTGACGGCCTGCTCCACGAGCTCACCCTCGGCTCCCGGCTCGCGGGCCGACTTGGCCCAGAAGCCTCCGTGTTCGGCGGCCAGTCCGGCGACTCGGCGCTCAAGGTCTGCCGTGGAGACGACCGGTCCTTCGGCCCTCGTGAGGTACTCGGCCAGCAACAGGGTGACGTGACCGTGGGTGCCGGATTCCGGCATGCGGAGGTCGGTGAGGTCGTCGTCGGGGTCGACCATGGCGATGCCTTCGGCCCTGACCTCGGCCACCAGGCCCGTCAGTTCGGTGATGCGTGCGGTGAGGAATCCGCGCTGGCGGGTGAGGTAGCCCAGCTCGGCGTCGGTCAGCTCGTCGTAGTAGAGCACGGGGTCGTCCAGCAGTCGGCGGGTCAGCGAGCGGCGCATCGCGCGGAACCGGAGCTCGTCGCTGTCGAGGGCCGTTTCGGCGGTGAGCCCGACGAGCCGCTCGTCCAGGGTGGCGGCCCGGATGGTGGACGGGCCGCGTCGGGTCGCGAGCAGCCCGGCGAGCACCCGCCGTTCGACGTCGTACAGGACGTCTCCGGCGCCGCTGACGTACGCCTCTTCGTCGCCGGCGACGCGCCGCAGCACTCCGAGGCCGAGCAGGAGGCGTACGACGGCGGCGAGGTCGAGGCGCTCGTCGCGGCGGTCAAGGGTGAACTGGATGCCCGTCGCGGCCAGCTGCGGATCAGCGGCGTCGAGGACGACCTGGTCGGCGAGGCGGCCGAGCGCGATCTGCGCCTCGCCGCGTTCGAGGGCGGCGAGGGCGAGGCAGAGCAGGACGTACCGGCGGCGGGTGAAGGGGGCGGCGCTGCGCGTGGCCTCGCGGGCGGAGTGGGTGGCATCGGCGAGGTGGGCCGGGATCTTGCCCAGCCGGGCGGTCTCGGCGTCGACCTGGAGAGACCAGCCGGTGTTGCGGTCGAACCACTCGCGCAGGTCGGAGGCGTGCCGCCGGACGAGACGGAACTCGTCGGCGTACGCGCCACCGGCGAGCAGCAGAGGCTGCTTCAGCAGAGCGCGGGCGGCCTTGCGCAGTTCTGCGGCGTGCTGCCCGTCCAGCACTTCGGCGAGCGGAGTACTCACAGTCCGTCGTCTCCTTCCGCCAGATCGATGATCTCGATGGTGTGGTCAGGGCCTCGGAAGATGCCGCCCGGAGTGAGGACCTCCGCCGCGGATCCATCGGCCAAGGCGGTGAGTCGGATCTCCATGGACCCGTCGTTGCTGGTGGCCACCGTGTGCGTCATACCGGGCCGCCAGGTGGCCAGGGCGTCCCCGAGGAGCTGGAGGAAGAGCCGGAAGCTGACGGGGTCGAGCTCCCCGAGCCCGGACAGCCGGGTGACGCCGTCGGTGACGAGCCGGGCCCGCGCGGCCGCGATCTCCGCGGCCTGCTTGACGGCCACCTCGGCGAGCCTGCGGCGCGCTTCCTGCCGGTCCTCCACCTTGCGGGGCTTGCCGCGCCGCTCGTAGCTGCCGGTGCGGCGCAGCTGCGGGCTGATGCGCAGCGGCTCGGCGTCGGCCCATGGTGTGGACGCGGGATCGGGGCGCGCGGCACGGGCGGCCAGGGTCTCGGCGTCCACCGTGAGGTGCCGGGCCGGGTACAGCCCGAAGGCGGTGCGCCACAGCCGGTGCCGGGACTCGTCGTCGGGGGCCTCGGCGAACCAGCGGGCGAGCGTACGGAAGTCGGCGGACCGGTCGGAACGCCCTGCCCGCCGCTCGTTCAGCGACCGTACGACGGCCAGCAGCTGGGGTACGGCCCCGAGCGCGCGGCCGCGCAGCAGCCGGGCCTGCGATTCCCGGCCGTCCCGGCTGAGGAACCAGGCCGCCAGCCCGGCCCACCGGCCGGCCCACCGCTCGTAGGCGGCCTGCTCGGCGTACGTGGCCTCCTGCGGCGTGGCGTCGGCGGCCTCGCGGGCGGCAGCGGCGCGCAGCAGGAGGTCGATCCTCCCGCCCTCCTCCAGCTCCAGGATCAGCCGGGCGATGCGGCCGCCGAGGGTGATGAGGTCCTGGATGAACCGTTCCAGGTACTGGATGAGCTGGTCCTTGTAGGCGAGGAAGACCTCCTCCCCCACGTCGTGGAGGTCGATGGTCCGCTGCAGGGACCCCATGAAGGCCCGCGCGTTGTCGGCGAGCGCCCCGAACCGACTGGCGAGCCCGTCCAGCGCGAGATGCGTCTTGGCCGGATCCGGTGCCTCCTCGGCCGCCAGCACGAGGAGGGCGCGGAGCTGGGTGACGATGTCGTGCAGCGCGACGGCCTGGAGCGCACCCCGACGCCCGAGCGCCTCGTCGTAGGCGGACAGGGCCTCCTCGGCCGCCTCACCCTCCCGGGTGAGCTGGTAGATGTAACGCTTGCGGTAGAAGTCCTCGACGGCCGTGACCCGCCCGGTGTCCGGGTCGGCGCGCAGGTTCCCCCACTCGACCAGCTTGTCCAGGGCTCCGACGACCCCCTCCAACTCACCGGGCCGTACGGCGGCGGGCAGCGCGGCGTACACGTCCTCGGGCCGCAGGTGTACGGCGAACCGCTCCTTGGCCACGAGGAAGGCGCGCATCACCGAGCGGTAGAGCAGCACGTTCGGGGCGGTGAGATGCGCGAAGGGCCCGTACCCGTCCGGCGGGCCTGCCGGGCGCGGAGAAGTCATGTCCATCGCATGCCATCCTCCCGGACCGTTCTCCGTGATCGGCAGGGACTTAAGTACTTGACCGATTCGCACCGCTCTTGATCATGCCTGCCCTGCACGCACTTCCGGCCGCTGCCGGCGCCGCTGGACCTGGCCGGCGCCGTCGTCACCTTCGACGCCCTGCACTCGGTCAGGGCGAACATCTCATGGCTGGTCGAGTCCAAGAAGGCCCACTACATCGCCGTGATCAAGACCAACCAGCCGACCGCTTACAGCCGGCTCGCGGCCCTGCCATGGCGGGACATTCCGGTCCGGCACACCGCCTCCACCTCCGCGCACGGCAGGCGGGAGTCCCGCTCGATCAAGACCTGCGCCATCGCGGACCAACTTGGCGGGACCGCCTTCCCTCACGCTCGTCCGGCCATCCGTGTCCACCGCCGCCGCAAGCCCACCGGCGAACGCGAGACCCGTGAGAGCGTCTACGCCGTCACCAGTCTCGACGCCCACCAGACCGGCCCGGCCGACCTGGCCGCCGGGATCCGCGGGCACTGGGGAGTGGAGAACTCCTCGCGCCACATCAGGGACGTCACCTTCGGCGAGGACGCCTCCACCGTTCACACCGGGACCGCACCTCGCGCCATGGCGACCCTCCGCAACCTGGCCATCGGCGTGCTGAGAACCCTCGGAGCCGACAACATCGCCAAGACCACCCGGGCGATCCGCGATGAACCCGGACGAGCGCTCCCCATCCTGGGCATCAAGATTGAGCGCCCCTCGGCGCATGACGTGGGCCCGGGCGCGCGGAGCCCGCGCGAGGTCGCGGGGTACACGAAGCCGAACACGGACTGATCCCCGGCGAAGCCGCATGCCGCGTGCGGGGGACAACACGGCATGCGGCCGTTCCGGGGGGGGTGGCGGAGCGCCTTACGCGGCCTGGGGCGCCCACTCGACGCCGTAGCGGGCGAAGATCAGCTGGATGTCGTCGTCGTTCGGCAGGTGCCCGGCGCCGCCTTCCAGTTCGGCGGCGATGAGCCCGGTGACGTCGCCGACGCTCTCCAGCGACATCGCCTTCTCCGGCGGGAGCGGGTCGAGCCCGAACAGGTCCTCCAAGGTGAAGGCGAGTTCGGCCAGGGCCAGCGAGTGGTAGCCCAGCTCGGAGATGAGGCGCTGCTCGGGCCGGCTGTCCTCGTTCTTCTGGGGGGCGACGAGCAGCACGAGCCTGCTCACCAGCTCCTCCACCGAGCCGGAGTCGATCACGGTGCTGCTGTCAGTCATGGGACTTCTCCACGTTCGGGTGCCGTGCCGGACACCGGTACGGATACGCCGGGCCCATGTTCCGGGTAGTGATCACCCGGACTCCAGGCAACAACTCCGGCAAGGGCGCGGCAACTCCGTACGGAATCCTGACTTCCGGTGGACGGCCCAGTTGCCTGCCGTGTGCCGGTGTCGTCGCCTGGAGAGGGCGTATGGGCCGCTGCCACAATGCTGTCCGATCGAGACGGACAGCAGAGGTGGACCAGATGAGTGTGACGGCACGGCCGCAGGACGAACGCTGGGTCTCCGGCCGGCTCGCCGTCGGCACCGCGCACACCCGGCTGATCTGCGTACCGCAGGCGGGCGCGGGCGCCGGGGCGTTCGCGGGGTGGCGGCGGCACATCCCGCCGGGCATCGAGCTGGCCCCCGTGGAGCTGCCGGGCCGGGGCACGCGGCAGGACGAGCCGATGCCGGACGACTTCGACGAGCTGGCCGAACGGCTGCTGGCCGGACTTGAGCCCGAATTCACCATGCCGTACGCCCTGTTCGGGCACAGCTTCGGCGGGGCGCTGGTCTACGAGCTGAGCCGCCGGATCGCGGCGCGGGGGCTGCCCGCCCCGGTCGCCACCCTCGTCTCCGGCTTCCGGGCCCCGCACACCCCGCCCCCGGCGACCATGTCCCTGGCATCCGACGAGGAGCTGCTCGACTGGCTGCTCCGCAACGGCGGGCTGCCCGAAGAGCTCCTCGCATTCCCGGAGTTCCTGGCCCAGATCATGCGCCCCATGCGCACCGACCTCCGGTTCGCGGAGAGCTATCTGCTCGCCGGGCCGGACGTGCTGCCCGGCCCGTTGCACGTGTTCGGCGGCGCCCACGACGAGGTGACGCGCGCCGACGGGCTGCCCGAGTGGCGGCACTGCGCCGGGGCCGCCTTCTCGCTCACGCTGCTGCCCGGCGGTCACCACTTCCCCCACACCGACCCCGCCACGATGGTCGCCGCCCTGACGGACGCCCTCGCTCGCACCGCGTAACCCGTATCTCACCCCCCAACTCCCAAGGGAACGCCCATGCTCAGCCTGCTGGCCCTCAGCTCCGTCGCCCCCACCGCGCAGCTCGCGGCGTTCCATGCCGACGGGAGCGGCGACTTCGCCGTGGTGTTCAACACCGTTCTCGTCGTGGGGATCACGGTGGGGGTGCTGATCACCCAGTTCACTGCGCGGGAGGTGCGGCCCCGGATGTACATCTGGTGCGCGCTGCTCGTGGCGCGGGGCTGTGTGCCGCCGGGCCCGAGCGAGGCGACGACGGGCGGGATCGGCTTCCTGGTGCTCGCGCTCGCCATCTCGGTGGTGTTCGGCGCGCTGCGCGCCCGGTCGATGCCGATGTGGCGGACCACCGCGGGCAAGGTGATCCGCAAGGGCGGCATGGGCACGATGTGGCTGTGGCTGGCGACGATCGCGGCGCGGCTCGTGGTGGGCGCGATCGCCCATGTGACGACCGGTGAACCGATCAACGTCAACGCGCTGTGGCTGGGCATGGGTGTGACGCTGCTCGTCCAGCAGTACTTCCTGGGCCTGCGGGCGAAGGACTCCGCCCTGCCGGTACGGGAGTCGGCCGCCCCGGCCGCCGGTCTCCGGACCTCGGAGTGACGACCGCCGGGCTGCTGCCCGCCGGGGTGATCCTGGTCGAGTCCTTCGGTGACACCGGGGACGCGGCCGGGATCCGCCTTTTTCCGGAGGAGGAGGCGCTGATCGCGGACGTGGTCGAGGAACGGCGGCGCGAGTTCACGACCGTACGGGGCTGCGCCCGCGAGGCCATGCGGCAGCTGGGCCGGGAGCCCGCGCCGCTGGTACGGAAGGGATGGGACGGGCCGACGTGGCCGGAGGGCCTGGTGGGCAGTCTGACGCACTGCGTGGGCTACCGGGCCGCCGCCGTCGCTCCGGCCGGGGCGTTCCGGGCGGTCGGGATCGACGCGGAGCCGGACGCGCCGCTGCCGCACGGGGTGGCCGGGCGGGTGCTCGGCGCCGGGGAGCGGGAGGCCGTCGCGGAGCTGGAGCGGGCCGGGATGCCGGTGGCGTGGGACCGGCTGGTGTTCTGCGTGAAGGAGGCCGTGTACAAGGCGTGGCATCCGCTGACCGGGCTGCCGCTGGGGTTCCTGGACGCGGAGGTGTCCCTGTCGGCGGACGGCACGTTCACCGCGCGGGTGCCGGGCGGGCCGCCGTTCCCGGAGCTGCTGCGGGGGGCCTGGGCGGCCGGGCGCGGGCTGCTGCGGGTGGGCCTCGCCGTGCCGGCCCCGGTACCGGACGGCGGTACGGGGCCGGGGGCGAAGGCTGTTCAGGCGGAGGTCAGGGCGGCGGGCTGAGAGCCTGTCGGGTGGCCTTGGGTCGGAGAGCGGACGCGGCATGGTGCGTGCGATTCCAAGGCGCCGGGATGCCCTTGTAGCGGAGCTACCAGGGTATTTCGGCAACGCCGGAAGCGTGCGTGCCAGGGCGTGGCCGCCCGATCAGAGGTCATCCGACAGGCTCTGAGGCGTCAGGGTGACGGGGAGGCTCGCGAGGCCGTTGAGGAAGTTCGAGTAGACCCGGCTCTCCTCGCCGGTGACCGCCAGCTCGGAGGCGTACTCGCGCAGGCCCTCGACCACGGCGGAGAGTTCGGCCCGGGCCAGGTAGGCGCCGATGCAGAAGTGCGCCCCGTGGGCGAAGCTCAGGTGCTTGTTCGGGGTGCGGGCCAGGTCGAAGCGGTAGGGGTCGGGGAAGACCGTCTCGTCGAAGTTGGCGGAGGCGTTCCAGACGGTGACGACGTCGCCCTCCTCGATGAACTGCCCGCCGAGGAAGGTGTCCTGGGTGGCGGTGCGGCCGCTGTGCAGGGCGGGCGTGGTCCAGCGCAGGATCTCCTCGACGGCCTGGGCCACCGGGACCTCGTCCGCGCACAGCGCCCGCCACTGCTCCGGGTGGTCGACCAGGGCGCGGAAGCCGCCGATCATGGCGAGCCGGGTGGTCTCGTGGCCGCCCATGATGATGCTGTAGCAGTTGAAGATGATCTCCTCGTGGGTCAGCGGGCGCCCGTCGACCTCCTTGCTGACGAGCAGGCTGACCACGTCGTCGTACGGCTTCTCGCGCCGTGACTGGGCCAGTTCGGAGAAGTAGAGCAGCAGGTCGTTGCGGGAGGACCAGGTGCCCTCCTGGGTGGGGGCGCCGTCGGTGGAGGAGAGCGCCGAGGAGGTCAGCTCGATGATCAGGCCGCGGTCCTTCGGCGGGACGCCGAGCAGGTCGCAGATGGCGGCGAGCGGGATGTGCGCGGCGACGTCGGTCGCGAAGTCGCAGCTGCCGCGCTCCACGGCCTGCCGGATCAGCTCGCGCGTCGAGCGCCGCACGCTGTCCACGACGACGTCCAGCGAGCGCGGTGAGAATGGCTTGCTGAGCACGCCCCGGAGCGCGGAGTGCGTGCGGCCGTCGGTGACGGCGAGCATCCGGCCCGCGGCGGAGTCCCCGCCGTGCAGGAGGGTGTCGAGCACGTTGCCGCGCTCGGAGGTGAAGGTGCGGCTGCTCTTGTAGACGGCGGCGACGTCCTCGTATCGGGTCAGCACCCAGAAGCCGTCGGTCTGTCCGGCCGGCGGGTGCCAGTGCACCGGGGACTCGGTCCGCAGGTGGCTCCACAGCTCGCGCAGGTCGTACGTGGCGTGCAGCCGGGGATCGGACAGGTCGGCCGTGTCGAGGTGCGCCGGGTCGAACACGGGGCGCTCGGTCATGATCGTTCCATTTCTGCGGTCGTGGTCGTGGGGCGCCGGGGGCGCCGGACGTGAGGGTCCGGCGCGTGGCTATCCGGTGTGGCCCGGGAAGAAGGCGGTCGTCGCGCCCGCGGTCTCGCCGCCGTCCACGACGAGTTCCTGGCCGGTGATGAACCGGGCCCCGTCGGACGCCAGATAGTGGAAGGCGGCGGCGATCTCCTCCGGCAGGGCGTGCCGCCGCGCCGGGATACGGGCGTTGACCTCGTCCAGCATGGCCGGGGTGTACTCCGCCTCCTGCATCGGTGTGAGCACCGCCCCCGGGGTGACGCACGCGGTCCGGACGACCGGGCTCAGCTCCATGGCGAAGGTCTGGCAGAGCGAGGCGACCCCGGCCTTGGAGGCGTTGTAGTCCGCGTAGAGCGGGTAACCGCGCGAGCCGTTGACGGACGCGGTGGCGAGCAGCACGCCGTGGCCCTGGCGGACCATATGCCCGGCGGCGTGCCGCCACAGCGCCAGGACGCCCATGAGGTTGACGTCGAGGGTCCTGCGCGCCTCGGCCTCGGTGAGTTCGAGGACGCCGTGGCGGATGCTGATCCCGGCGTTGGCGATGACCACGTCGAGCCGACCGGTGGACTCACGCACGGCGGCGACGGCCTCGCCCACCGCGTCCCAGTCGGCCACGTCCACGTCGATCCACCGGACGCCGGGGACCTCGCCGTCCGGCTTCGCCACGTCCAGGTTGACGACGTGGTCGCCGTCCAGCGCGAAGCGGGCGGCGACGGCGCGGCCGATGCCGCTGGACGCGCCGGAGACGACGACCGTACGGCCCCCGGTCACAGGATCACCCGGTGGCTGTCGGTGGTGGACGTGTTCAGACCGCGCCGCAGGTTGCGGCTGACCAGCTGCTTCTTCAGCCAGCGGTCGGTGCCGTCGTAGCGGGCCCGGAACGAGCGGCGGCCGTGCGCGGCCAGGTAGTTGTCCACGACGAGCAGGGAGCCCTGCTCCACGACCACGTCCTGCTGGACCCGCTCCAGCTCCTCCATGAGCCGGTCCAGGGCGGCGACGGCCCGGGGGTCGTCGTCCACGCAGCGCATGAAGGGCCGGTCGATGCGCAGGTACGGGCTGAGCCGGTCGCCGAGCAGGACGGCGCTGGGTACCGGCCGCTCCAGCATCCGGCGGGCCTCGGCGAGCGCTGGGTGGTCCGGGTCCCACGCCTCCAGCTGCCGGATGTGCTCGGTGTCGGGCAGGATGTGAAAGCTCTCGGAGGCGAGGATGTCGCGGTCCTCGTCGGAGAGCCGGATGTCGCGGACGGAGGCGACGATGGTCGGCACCCGGTCGTGGTTGCGCAGGCCGAGCAGCATCAGGTAGTCGCAGCGCTGAGGGTGGAAGCCGTCCTCGGTGTGGAACTCCAGGAGCGATTCGCTGCCGTAGCCGCTCTGGTTCTCCTCGTCGCCCGCGATCGGCAGGACGTTCTGCACGAGCCGCCCCTGCTGGAGGGTGGCCCAGGCGAAGGGCTCGCCGAGCACCATCCCGCACAGGGCGAGGGCCAATTCCTGGTCGAGGGCGTTCTTTATGGTGATCGCCTCGCTCCAGTGCGCGGGGGTCGCGCCCAGGGCCTCGTCGTCCACGGAGAAGCCGTGGACCAGGCAGGCGGCGGACTGCTCGGTGCGCCGGAAGTCCTCCAGGAAGGCGCGCAGCCCGGCCGGCAGGACCTCGACGGCCTGCCAGGAGTGGTCGTAGAAGTCGGGGAACGACGGGTCGCCCGCGCTGTCGCGCAGTGAGGCGAGCCCTTCCCCGAGCTCGGCGGCCTCGCGGCCGGTGAGGGTGTACGCGGCGACGCTCTCCAGGACGGTCATCAGGCGCTCCCCTCGGAGGCGGCGACCAGGCTCTTGGGGCGCATGTCGGTCCAGTTGGCCTCGATGTACGCGAGCGCGGAAGCCCGGTCGGAGTCGCCCAGCGCGGTCGTCCAGCCGGCCGGGACCTCGGCGAAGGACGGCCACAGCGAGTGCTGCCCCTCGTCGTTGACAAGGACCATGAAGGTCCCCTCCTCGTGGTCGAACGGATTCGCCATCGTCGTGTCCTCTCTCTGGTCGGCCGGGGCCGGTCGGGTCCGGTCCTGTTGCGGCCCCATCGGCCGCGGGTGGTGCCGCCCTCGGACCCGGCCGAGCAGGGTCCCTGCCGGGTCGTCGTCGGGCGTGGTCCCCGGCGCGCACGGGCGCGCCGGGGAGGTCTCAGGCGGAGTCGTCGTCCCACTCCGCGGTGAACTCGTCCAGCTCGTCCTGGTCCAGGGCGACCAAGGGCTCGTCGGGGGCGGCGGCGGGCTGCCTGGCCTCGGAGTCGAGCTGCTTCGCCAGCGCGGCCAGACCGGCCACGGTGCGGCCGGCGAACACATCGCGCGGGGCGATCTCGTACCCGGCCCTGCGCGCCCGGGTGACGAGCTGGATGGACGTGATGGAGTCGCCGCCCAGGTCGAAGAAGCTGCTGTCCGCGCCCGCCCGGTCGACCTGGAGCACTTCCTGGAAGAGCGCGCAGAACAGCTCCTCCGCCTCGCCGCGCGGGGCGCGCCCGGTCGCGGCGGCGCTGAAGTCCGGGGCGGGCAGGGCGTTCCGGTCGAGCTTGCCGCTCGGGGTGACCGGCCAGGCGTCCAGCTCGACCACGGCGGCCGGGACCATGTAGTCCGGCAGCACCGCGCCGACCCGCTCCCGCAGGGCCGCCGGGCTGACCCGCTCCCCCGGTGCGGCGACGACATAGCCGACGAGGCGCCGGATGCCGGGGGTGTCCTCGCGGGCGACGACGACGGACCGCTCCACGGAGGCGTCGGCGGTGAGCGCGGCCTCGACCTCGCCGGGCTCGATGCGGAAGCCGCGGACCTTGACCTGCTCGTCGCTGCGGCCCAGGTACTCCAGCTGCCCGTCGGCGGTCCACCGGGCGAGGTCGCCGGTGCGGTACATCCGGGTGCCGGGGGCGCCGTACGGGTCGGCGACGAAGCGCTGCGCGGTGAGCGCGGCGCGGCCGAGGTAGCCGCGGGCGAGCCCGACACCGGCGATGTGCAGTTCGCCGGGGACCCCGGGCGGGACCGGGCGCAGCGTCTCGTCCAGCACGTAGACGCGGCTGCCGGCGACCGGGCGGCCCATGGGCGGGGCGGTGCGCCCGGCCAGGGGTGCGCTCATGGTGGCCATGACGGTGGACTCGGTCGGCCCGTACGCGTTGACCATGCGGCGTCCGGCGGACCAGCGGGCCACCAGGTCGGGCGCGCACGCCTCGCCGCCGACGACGAGTGTGACGCCCTCGGGCAGCCCGCCCTCGGGGACCACGGCCAGCGAGGACGGCGGCAGCAGCAGGCAGTTCACCCCGTACCGGGCGACGGTGTCCACGAGCGGCTGCCCCGGCAGGAGTTCACCGGTCGGCACGACGACCGCGCAGGACCCCGTGAGCAGTGCGGTGCACAGCTCCCACACGGAGGCGTCGAAGCTGGGCGAGGCGTAGAGCAGCACCTTGCCGAGCGGCTTCACGCCGAGCCCTTCGGCCTGGGCGGCCGTCATCGAGGCGAGGCCGCCGTGCGTGACGAGGACGCCCTTCGGGGTGCCGGTGGAGCCCGAGGTGTAGATGACGTACGCGGCGGACGCCGGGCGTAGCGGGCCCGTCCGGTCGGCGTCGGTGAGGTCGGCGTCGGAGGTGGATTCGGGGACCGTCAGTTCGTCCACGTACAGCCGGGTGGGTCCGTCCTCCTGGGCGGGCAGGCCCTCGGCGGCCTCGCGGGTGGTGAGGACGAGGTGCGGGGCGGCGTCGCGGAGCATGAACGCGATCCGGTCCGCCGGGTAGCTGACGTCGAGCGGCAGGTAGGCGGCGCCCGCCTTGAGCGCGGCGACGATCGACACCACGGAGTCCGTCGAGCGCGGCATGGCGACGACGACCAGGCGTTCGGGTCCGGCGCCGTGGGAGACGAGGACGCGGGCCAGGCGGTTGGCGCGGGCGTCGAGTTCGGCGTACGAGAGGGTGCCCCCCGGTCCGGTGACGGCGGGTGCGTCCGGGCGGGCGGCGACCTGCCGGGCGAACAGCTCGGGGAAGGTGGCCGGGGTCGCGGCCCGGGCGTCGGCTTCCCGGTTGGGCTCGGCGACCAGGCGGTCGAGCTCGGGTGCGGAGAGCAGGCCGATGCGACCCGTCGGCAGGTCCGGGGTGGCGACGAGGGCGTCCAGGACGCGGCCCACCACGGCGAGCAGCCGGTCCGCCTCGTCGTGCGTGAACAGGTCTCCCCGGTAGTTCAGTTCGAGGCTCAGACACTCGCCGGGGACCACGACCAGGCTGAGCGGGTAGTGGGTCGCGCCGGGCGCCGCGGTGTCGTCCACGGAGATCCGGAGGCCGGGCACCTGCTCCTGGACGGCGGCCCGGTCGACCGGGGTGTTCTCGAACCCGAGGACGGTGTCGAAGAGTTCGCCGTGGCCGGCGCTCTGCTGCACGGCCGCCAGGGAGACGTGGTGCGCCTCACCGAGGGCGGCCTGCTCGTCCTGGAGCCGGGCCAGGACGCCGGAGAGGGGCTGCCCGGGCTCCCAGCGCACCCGGACCGCGATGGTGTTCATCAGCATGCCGACGACGGACTCGGCGCCGGGCAGCTGCGGGGCGCGCCCGGCGACGGTGGCGCCGAAGACGACGTCGCGGCGGCCGGTGAGGCGGCCGAGGGCGACCGCCCAGGCGTACTGGAGGACGGTGTTCAGGGTCAGCCCGTGGGCGCGGGCGGCGGCCGTGAGCGCACGGGTCTCGTCGGCGCCGAGGCGGTGCGCGACGAGGTCCGGGACGACGGCGGCGGCCGCGTCGGCGCCGGGGGCGACCAGGGTCGGCCCGTCGAGCCCGGCCAGCGCGTCCTTCCACAGCTGTTCGCCCGTACCGTCCAGGGAGGCGAGCCAGCCGAGGTGGTGGCGGTACGGGGTGACGGCCGGCAGGGACGCGGAGGCGCCGCCGTTCGCGTACAGCTCGAAGAGGTCGCGGAACATCAGGGGCAGCGACCAGCCGTCGAGCAGGATGTGATGGTGCGTCAGGAGGAAGAGGTGGCGGTCGTCGGCGAGCTTGACCAGGGTGACCCGCACCAGCGGCGGTTCGGCCAGGTCGAAGCGACGGACCCGGTCCTCGGCGAGCAGGGCGGCGACCCGGTCGCGCTGGGTCTCCTCGTCGAGCCCGGTGAGGTCGAGGTCCGTCCACGGCAGGGCGACGGCGGCGGGCACCACCTGCACGGCGGCCCCGCCGGCCGGGCGGACGAACGCGGCGCGCAGATTGTCGTGCCGGGCGAGCAGCGCCTCGCAGGCGGTGCGCAGCACGCCCGGGGCCAGCTCCCCGGCGAGTTGCAGGGGGCGCTGGGTGTTGTAGACGTCGACGCCGTCCTCGGCGAGCAGGGCGTGGAAGTGCATGCCCTGCTGGAGCGGGGTCAGCGGCAGGACGTCCAGGTGCCCGGGGTAGTCCCGCTCCAGCTCCGCCCGCTCCTCGGCGCCGAGGGTGACCAGCGGCCCCTCCGGTGGCACGAACGAGGGCTCGGCCTCGGCGGTCGCGGTGGCGGTGGTGGCCAGCGCGGCGACGGTGCGGTGGGTGAAGACGTCCTTCGGGGTGAGCACGAGCCCCGCCTTGCGCAACCGGGAGACCAGCTGGAGGGAGAGGATCGAGTCGCCGCCCAGGTCGAAGAAGCTGTCGTCGGCACCGACGCGTTCGACGTGCAGCACCTCGGCGAACAGCTCGCACAGCAACCGTTCCCGGTCGTCCTTCGGCGCCCGGCCGCCGGCCGTGCCCGCGAACTCCGGGGCGGGCAGGGCGCGCCGGTCCAGCTTGCCGTTGATCGTGAGCGGCAGCTCGGGCATCGTGACGACTGCGGCGGGCACCATGTGCGCGGGCAGCGCCCCGGCGAGCCGGCCGGGCAGCCCGGCGATGTCGGCGGAGGCGTCGGCGGGCACCACATAGGCGACGAGGCGCTTGACACCCGGCTGGTCCTCGCGGGCCACGACGGCCGCCCGGGCCACGGCCGGGTCGGCGGCGCAGACCGCCTCGATCTCGCCGGGCTCGACGCGGAAGCCGCGGATCTTGACCTGGTCGTCGGCGCGCCCGGCGAACACCATCGTGCCGTCGGGCAGCCGGCGGCCGAGGTCGCCGGTGCGGTACATGCGGGCGCCGGGCCCGCCGAAGGGGTCGGCGACGAAGCGTTCGGCGGAGAGCCCGGGGCGGCCGAGGTAGCCGCGGGCGAGCCCGGCCCCGGCGATGTACAGCTCGCCGTCGGTACCGGCGGGGACCAGGCGCAGCCGGTCGTCCAGAAGGTAGACGCGGGTGTTGTGCGCGGGGCGGCCGATGGCGGGGCGCTCGCTGTCGCCGGTGCGGCAGAGCATCGCGTCGACGGTGCACTCGGCGGGGCCGTACAGGTTGTAGCCGTTCAGGCCCTCGGTGGCGCGCAGTTCGTCCCACAGGTCGTCGCCGACGGCCTCGCCGCCGAGCGCGAGAGTGGTCGGGCGGTGACTCCCGGCGGCGAGGAGCCCGGCCGCGAGGAGGGTGCGGGCGAAGCTGGGCGTGGTGTCGAGGACGTCAATGCGCCGCTCGGTGACGTACGCGGTCAGCGCGTGCGGGTCCTTGCGGGTCTCGTCGTCCACCAGGTGCAGTTCGTGGCCGCCGGTCATCCACAGGAGCTGGCTCCAGGAGGCGTCGAAGACCAGCGCGTTGGTGAGCGCGACGCGCATCCGACGGCCGCCCGCCGCCTCGGACTCCGGCGCGAAGAACCGGTCCCGGTGGCTGTGGAACATGTTCACCAGGGCGCGGTGCTCGACCGCGACGGCCTTGGGCGTGCCGGTGGAGCCCGAGGTCGAGATGGTGTACGCGAGGTGCGCGGGGAGCAGCGGGGCGGTGCGGTCGGCGTCCGTGAGGTCGGCGTCGGAGGGCGCCCCGGCACCGCCGTCGAGCCGGTCGGCGAGGGCGTCGAGCGAGAGCCGGTCCGGCCCCCCGTCCGGGAGCCCGGCCGCGACGACGTCCGTGGTCACCAGGAGGACCGGATCGGTGTCGGCGAGCAGCGCGGTGATCCGGGCGGCCGGGTACTCGGGGTCGATCGGCAGGTAGGCGGCCCCGGCCTTGAGCACGGCGAGGATCGCCACCACGGTGTCGGCGGTGCGGGGCAGCGCGAGCGCGACGAGGGTGTCGGGTCCGGCGCCCCGGGCGGCGAGGAGCCGGGCGAGCCGGTTGGCGCGGGCGTTGAGGGCGCCGAAGGTGAGGGCCTGCCCGCCGCCGACGAGGGCGGTCGCTTCGGGGGTGGCCCGCACCTGCGCCTCGAAGACGTCGGGGAGCGTGGCGTCGGGGACCTCGCGGGCGGTGTCGTTCCAGGTGTAGAGGGTGCGGCGGCGCTCCTCCTCGGTGAGGAGGTCGACGCGACCGGCCGGGGTGTCCGGGGCGGAGACGAAGCCTTCGAGGAGCAGCCGGAGCCGGCCGAGGAGCGCGGTCGCCGCCTCGGTGTCGAAGAGGTCCTGGCGGTGGTTGAGTTCGAGGCGCAGTTCGTCGCCCGGGTAGACGGCGAGGCTGAGCGGGTAGTGGGTGCCCTCGTGGGCGTCGTGGCCGGTGGCCTCCACGATGGAGATGGCCATGCCGGGGATCGCCTTGGACGCGGCGAGCGGGTCGATCGGGAAGCTCTCGAACGCGACGGTGGTGTCGAAGAGTTCGGTGTGCCCGGTGGTCCGGTGGATGTCGGCGAGGCCCAGGTAGTGGTAGCCGCCGAGGCGGGCCTGCTGGTCCTGGAGCCGGGCCAGCATCGCGGACAGCGGCTCGACCGGGTCGATGCGCAGCCGGGCGGGCACGGTGTTGATGAGCAGGCCGACCATGTGGTCGACGCCGGGGATCTGTGGCGGGCGGCCCGCGACGGTGGCCCCGAACACGATGTCGTCGCGCCCGGTGAGGGAGGCGAGGAGCAGCGCCCAGGTGCCCTGGACGACGGTGTTGAGGGTCAGTCCGCGCTGCCGCCCGGCCGTGCTGAGCGCGGCGGTCAGTTCGGCCGGCAGGTCCGCGATGACGCGCTGCTGGCGTCCCGGGGTGCCCGCGGCGGCCGCCGGGGCGACCAGCGTCGGTTCGGCGAGCCCCTCCAGCGCCTCGGCCCAGGCGCGTTCGGCATCGGCCCGGTCCTGGGCGCCGAGCCAGCCCAGGTAGTCGCTGAACGGGGCGACCGCCTCCAGGTCGGGCAGGCCGGCGTCGCCCCGGGCGCGCCGGTAGAGGCGGAAGACGTCGCGCAGCACGATGGGCAGGGACCAGCCGTCGACCAGGATGTGGTGGTTGGTGATGACCAGGACGTGGCGTTCGGCGCCGAGGCGGACGAGGGTGAAGCGGACGAGCGGGGGCCGGGCCAGATCGAAGCGGCGTTCGCGGTCGGCGGCGAGGAGCCGGGTGAGCCGGGCCCGCTGCTCGGACTCGCCGAAGCCGCTGAGGTCGCTCTCCTCCCAGGGCACCTCGACGGCACGGGCCACG
Organism: Streptomyces laurentii; assembly: GCA_002355495.1. Classification (GTDB taxonomy): domain Bacteria; phylum Actinomycetota; class Actinomycetes; order Streptomycetales; family Streptomycetaceae; genus Streptomyces; species Streptomyces laurentii. The sequence continues at coordinate 6,067,513 of AP017424.1, read as the reverse complement.
GCCTGGACGGCCTGTCCCGATCGGCGTTGCAGGAAGCCCGCGCGCAGACCGGAGTGGCGTTCCAGGAGTTGCCCGCAGGCGCGCTTCATGGCGTGCGCGTCCAGGGCCCCGGCCAGCTCCAGGGGCGTCTGCATGTTGTAGAAGTCGACGCCCTCGGTGTCGTAGAGAGCGTGGAAGAGCATGCCCTCCTGCAAGGGGGACAGCGGCAGCACCGCTTCCAGTGAGGTCTGCTTCACTTCGAGTTCTCCCATTGGGCTTCGAGCTCTTCGAGCTCGTCCAGGTCGAGCGGGACGAGGGGCTGCTGGGCGGGGGTCCAGTCGCCCTCGCCCGCCGCGACGTCCTTGGCGTGGGGGGCGAGCGCGGCGACGGTCTTGTGCGTGAACACGTCGCGCGGGGTGAGGTCGAGCCCTTCGGTGCGGGCGCGGCCGGCCAGCCGGATCGACATGATCGAGTCGCCGCCGAGGCCGAAGAAGTCGTCGTCGATCGAGACGCGTTCCAGGCCGAGCACTTCGGCGTACAGGCCGCAGAGCAAGGTCTCGCGGGCGTCGCGCGGTTCGCGTCCGGCGGGGGCCGCCGAGAACTCCGGTACGGGCAGGGCCTTGCGGTCCAGCTTTCCGTTCGGGGTGAGCGGCAGGGCGGCGACCTCCATCAGGACGGACGGCACCATGTAGCCGGGCAGCGAGGCGGCGAGGTGTTCCCGGAGCGCGTCCGCGTCGAAGGAACCCGCGGCGGGGACGGCGTACGCGACGATGCGCGGGGCGCCCGCCCGGTCCTCCCGGACGATGGCCGCGGCGCGGGCCACCGAGGGGTCCGCGGTGAGCACGGTCTCGATCTCGCCGAGCTCGACGCGGTGGCCCCGGATCTTCGTCTGGTGGTCGGCGCGGCCCAGGTATTCCAGCTCCCCGTCGGCCCGGCGGCGGCCGAGGTCGCCGGTGCGGTACATCCGGGTGCCGGGCGCGCCGTACGGGTCGGCGACGAATCGTTCGGCGGTGAGCCCGGGCCGGCCCGCGTAGCCGAGGGTGACGCCGCGCCCCGCGATGCAGATTTCGCCGCTCACCCCCGGGGGCACCGGCCGCAGCCGGGCGTCGAGCACGTACACCCGCAAGTTGGAGGCGGGGCGGCCGACGGGCACGGCGGCGGGTTCGGCGCCCGCGATCGCCAGGTGGCTCGTGGAGTAGACGGACACCTCGGTCGGCCCGTACAGATTGTGCAGGGCGGCCCCGCTCACGGCGCGGAACCGTTCCACCAGGCCCGAGGTCATGGCCTCGCCGCCGCAGAACACCCGCCGCAGCCCGTCGCAGCGGTCCGCGCCCGGCTCCTGGACGAAGACTTCGAGGGTGGACGGGACGAACTGGGCGACGGTGACCTTCTCCCGGCGGATCAGGTCGGGGAGGTAGCCGGGCCGGGTGTGCCCGTCCGGCTCGGCGATCACGACGGCGGCGCCGGTGATCAGCGGCCAGAAGATCTCCCACACCGAGGGGTCGAAGCTCATCGAGGTGCGCTGGAGGACCCGGTCGCCGGGGCCGAGCGGGAACGCGTCCTGCATCCAGTGCAGGTAGTTGGCGACCCCTGCGTGCGCCACGACGATGCCCTTCGGGCGGCCGGTGGAGCCGGAGGTGTGGATGACGTAGGCCGGGTGCAGCGGCAGCGGGCGGTCCGGGGCGGGGCCGTCGGCGGCCGGGGCGCCCGAGACCAGCGCCGCGTAGTTCGCCGGGTCGATGACGAGGACCGGGCCGGCGTCGCTGAGCATGTTGCGGACCCGCTCCGCCGGGTACTCCGGATCGATCGGCAGGTAGGCGGCCCCGGCGCGGTGCACGGCGTGCAGGGCGACGATCAGCTCGACCGAGCGGGGCAGGCTCACCCCGACGACCCGGCCGGGCCCCGCCCCCTTCGCGACGAGCGCGGCGGCGAGGCGGCCGGCCCGTGCGTCGAGTCCGGCGTACGTGACGGTCTCGGCACCGCAGACGACGGCGACCGCGTCCGGGGTGCGGGCAGCCTGGGCCGCGAACAGCTCGGGCAGGGTGGCGTCCGGGAAGGCGCGGACCGGGCCCTCGCCCGCCGTGAGCGCCGCGGCCGTCTCCTCGACGGTGAGCAGGGAGATCCCGGCGACCGGCCGGTCCGGGTCGGCGGCGAACGCCGCGAGGGCGAGCCGGAGCCGGGTGAGGACGGCGTTCGCCTCGGCCTCGCCGTACAGGTCGGCCCGGTAGGTGAGTTCCAGGCGCATCCGGTTGCCGGGGGCGGCGATCAGGCTGAGCGGGTAGTGCGTGGCGCCGGTGGCGTCGGACTCCTCGACGCTGATCCGCAGCCCCGGGACGGCCCGGCCGATGGACGCGCGGTCCACCGGGGCGTTCTCGAAGACCGTGCTGGTGTCGAAGAGTTCGGGCATCCCGGTCAGCCGCTGGAGCGCGGCCAGGCCGAGGTGGTGGTGCCCAGTCAGCGCGGCCTGCTCCGACTGCACGGTGGCGAGGAGCGCGGCGAACGGCTGCGCGGGGTCGACGCGGACCCGGACCGGGACGGTGTTCATCAGCATCCCGACCATCTCCTCGACGCCCGGGAGCAGGGGCGGCCGGCCGGAGACGGTGGTGCCGAACACGACGTCGTCGCGGCCGGTGAGCAGCGCGAGGAGCAGCGCCCAGGCACCCTGGACGACGGTGCTGGTGGTCAGGCCCCGGGTGCGGGCGGCCGCGTTCACCGCCCGGGTCAGCTCCTCGTCCAGCTCGGTGACGGCGAGGGCCGGGGTGCCGGTGGCGGCCTGGGCGCCGGGGGCGACGAGCGTCGGCTCGTCCAGGCCCGCGAGCGCGGTGCGCCAGGCGTCCTCGGAGGCCGTACGGTCCTGGGCGGCGAGCCACGCGAGGTGGTCGGAGACCGGGACGGCGGACGGCAGTGCGGACCCGGCTCCGCCGTCCGCGTACAGCAGGAACAGGTCCCGCAGCACCAGCGGCAACGACCATCCGTCGTACAGGATGTGATGATTCGTCAGGACGAGCAGGTGCTCGTCCGGGGCGGTGCGCACGAGGCCGAAGCGGATCAGCGGCGGCGCGTCCATCCGGAAGCGGCGGGCCTTGTCCGAGGCGAGCAGCCCGCTCAGCGCGGCGGCGCGCTCCGGCTCGGCCAGGTCCGCGAGGTCGTGGAACGCCCAGTCCGGTTCGAGGCCGCCGCAGATCACCTGCACGGGCACCCCGGACCCGGCGCGGTCGAACGCGGCGCGCAGCGCGGGATGCCGGTCGAGTACGCCCCGGCAGGCGCGGCGCAGCGCCTCGGCGTCGAGCGGCCCGGCGAGCCCGAAGACCTTCTGCACGTTGTACGGGTCGGGACCGGCGTCCGCGTCGCCTTCGCGGAGGGCGGCGCCGGAGTAGAAGGCGTGGAAGAGCATGCCCTCCTGGAGTGGGGCGAGCGGGAGCAGCGCCTCCGCGTTCCGCCCGGCCCAGCGGGCGCGCAGGGCCGCGGCCTCCTCGGGGCTCACGGGTTCGGGGATCGGCGGGGCGCCGGCCCGCTCGTCGCCGGGGGCGTCGATGCCCGCCGCGTGGGCGGCCATGGCCGCGACCGTGCGGTGCGTGAAGACGTCCTGCGGGGTGAGGCCGATCCCGGCGCGGGCGGCGCGGGTGACGAACTGGACGGCCACGATCGAGTCGCCGCCCAGGTCGAAGAAGTTGTCGTCGATGCCGACGGCGGTGGCGCCGAGGAGTTCGCCGATCAGCTCGCACAGCAGCCGCTCGCGCTCGTCGCGCGGGGCGCGGCTCTCGGCGGCGCCGGTGAACTCCGGTGCGGGCAAGGCATTCCGGTCCAGCTTGCCGCTGGGGGTGAGGGGCAGCGCGTCGAGCACCACGACGGCGGCGGGCACCATGTATTCGGGCAGCCCGGCGGCGGCCAGCTCCCGCAGCGCGGCGGGCTCGGGCATCGCGTCCGGGCCCGGCACCACGTAGGCGACGAGGCGGCGCACGCCGGGGGCGTCCTCGCGGACGACGACCGTGGCGTGCCCGACGGCCGGGTCGGCCGCGAGGACCGCCTCGATCTCACCGGGCTCGATGCGGAAGCCGCGCACCTTGACCTGGTCGTCGCCGCGCCCCAGGTATTCCAGCTCGCCGTCGGACGTCCAGCGCGCGAGGTCGCCGGAGCGGTACATGCGGGCGCCGGGCTCGCCGTACGGGTCGGCGACGAACCGCCCGGCGGACAGGCCGGGGCGGCTCAGGTAGCCCCGCGCCAGGCCGGAGCCCGCGATGTAGACCTCGCCGGCCACGCCCGCCGGGACCGGGCGCAGCGCCTCGTCCAGGACGCGCACCCGGGTGCGGTGCACGGGGCGGCCCATGCGGGGCACGGTGCGCCCGGCGAGCGGGTCGCTCATGGTGGTGATGACGGTGGACTCGGTGGGCCCGTAGGCGTTGACCATGCGGCGGCCGGGCGACCAGCGCTCCACGAGGTCGGGCGGGCACGCCTCGGCGCCGACGACCAGCGTGACGCCCGGCGGGATCGAGCCCTCGGCCATCACGGACAGCGCGGAGGGCGCGAGCAGCAGGCAGCTGACGCCGGTCTCGGCGATCAGGGCGGCCAGGGCGGGCCCCGGCTGGAGGCGTTCGGCCGGGGCGACGACCGCGCAGCCGCCGGTGAGGAGCGCGGTGCCCAGCTCCCACACCGAGGCGTCGAAGCTGGGCGAGGCGAACATCAGGACGCGCTCGCCGGGCCGCAGCGCGAGCCGGTCGGCCTGGGTGGAGGCGAGGGCGGCGATCCCGGTGTGCGGAACCAGCACGCCCTTGGGACGCCCGGTGGACCCGGAGGTGTAGATGACGTACGCGGTGTGACCGGGGCGCAGGGGCGCGGTCCGGTCCGCGTCGGTGAGGTCGCTGTCGTCGGAGTGCGGCGCCAGGGACGCCTCGTCCAGGACGAGCTCGTCCAGGAAGAGGCCGCCGACGAACAGCTCGTCCAGGAACAGCTGCTCGGGGAGGCCGGCGAGGCCGTCGAGCCGGGCGGCGGCCGCGCGGGTGGTGAGCATCAGGGCGGGGCGCGCGTCGTCCAGCATGTACGCGATGCGCTCGGCCGGGTACGACACGTCGACCGGAAGGTGCGCGGCGCCCGCCTTGAGGACCGCCAGGACGGCGACGACCGCGTCCGGTGAGCGGTCCATGGCGACGGCGACCCGGGTGTCGGGACCGGCGCCCATGCGGGCGAGGAGGCGGGCGAGGCGGTTGGCGCGGGCGTTGAGCCGTTCGTACGAGAGCGTGGTCTCCCCCGCCCGTACGGCGTCGGCGTGCGGGGTGGCCCGGACCTGCCGCTCGAACAGCTCGGGGAAGGTGGTCCCGGCGTCCGGCCGGCCGGTGTCGTTCCACTCCACGAGGACGCGTTCGTGCTCGTCGGGGCCGAGGAGCGGGAGGCGGCCGATCGGGAGGTCGGCGGGGGCGGTGGCCAGCGCGGTGAGGTAGCGCAGGAAGCGGTCCTGGTGGGCGGCGAGTTCGTCCTCGGTGTAGCGGTCGGCGGGGGCCTCGAAGTCGATGGCGGCGCCCTGTCCGGTGCTCTGGGAGCGGACACTGATGTTGAGGTCGGGGACCGGGCCGCCCTGGAGGGTGCGGGCGTAGGTGGGGTGGCCGTCGAAGAGCAGGTCGCCGCTGCCCGGGATGATGTTGACCTGCACCCCGAAGAGGTGACCGCCGCTGCCGACGAGCTTCAGGTCGCGCCGCAGGTCGTCGTACGGGTAGTTCTGGTGCTCCAGGAGCTCGGCCAGCCGGGACGCGACTTGGCGCAGCAGCTGGGAGCGGGTGGTGGCCGGGTCGACGGTGAGCCGCAGCGGGAGCTGGTTGGCCATCATCCCGGGGTTGTTGCGGGCGATGTCGGTGCGCCGGGCCGCGACCGGGACGCCGATGGTGAGGTCGCGCTGCCCGGTCATGCCGTGCAGATACGCGGCGACCGCGGCAAGCACCGGGACCGTCCAGGTGGTCCGGGCCTCGCGGCCGGCGGTCCGGAGGGCGGCCAGCGCGGATTCGGGCAGCTCGGCGGTGCGGGTGGGCAGCACCTCTCCGGCCCGGCCCGGCACCGTGCGGTCGGACAGGGTCGCGGTCTCCGGCTGCACCGCGAACCGGGCGAGCCAGTAGGCGCGGTCGCGCGCGAAGCGGTCGGACGCCCGGTAGGCGGCCTCTTCGGCGACCAGCTCGGCGAGGGTGTTCAGCGGGGCGCCCGCGGGCTCCTCACCGGCCGCCTCGGCGGCGTACAGCTCGGCGACCCGGCGCGTGAAGAGCACGCTGCCGAAGCCGTCGATGAGGATGTGGTGGCAGCGCTTGTACCAGATGAAGTGCGCCTCCCCGAGCTTCAGCAGCACCTCGTTGAACAGCGGGTCGCGGACGAGGTCCAGGGCGGTGTGCCGGTCCTCGGCCATCCAGCGCAGTGCCTCGGCGTGCGGGTCGGGCCGGTCCGAGAGGTCGATCTCCCGCAGCAGTTCGCCGGCCTGCGCGACGGCCGTCTGGTACGGGCCCTGCGGGCCCTCGCCGAAGGTGACGTCGAAGGTGCCGCTCTCGACCTCGGCCCTGCGGACCGCGCGCCGGAGGAGACCGGCGTCCACCGGACCCCGGATCTCCAGGTAGTCGGCCAGGTTGAACGTCGAGGTGGGCGAGGCGAGCCGGTGCGCGAACCAGACCCCGCGCTGGGCGGCGGTCAGCGGAACCGGGGTGCCTTCGGTGACGAGCGGAGTCATCGGACGACGACCACCTTCCCGGCGCGTTCCAGCGCGCCTCGGTCTGGTGCCCTGGGCCGGATCGCGGGGTGTTCGGCGCGGTCCGCAGGGCGGGACGTCCGGCGGTCGTGGGGCGCCGGGGTGACGGCGGGCGCGGCCGCCCCGGGACGTGCGGGGCGGCGACGGCAGGGTGTCGACAGGCCGGCGCCGTGGCATCGATGCTCGCCGAACGCATGTGCGGTCACCAGGAAAGCAACCGGCAACCGGCGTCGCCGGCTGCCGGGGCGAGTTACCGGATTCTTGCCTGGAAGGGGCCCGCCGCCGCTCGGCATGATGCGCAGCAATGCCCGCAGAGGCTGAGAGGACCACTGCTTTGACCCGTCCCGAGAGCTATCCCGACCGCGCCCTGCTGGAGTGGCTGACCGACGCGCCGGCCGACCGCGGGCTCTACTTCGCCGGACCCCGTGACAGCTGGGACTTCCACTCCTACCGGTCGCTCGCCCGGCTGACCCTCACCACCGCCGCCGCGCTGCGCGCGCACGGGGTGCGCCACAACGACGTGGTGGTCGTGGTGCAGCGTTCCAGCCCCGGTTTCGCGGCCAGCCTGTTCGGCGCGCTCGCGGCCGGAGCGACGCCGTCCTCGATCGCGCCGCCGTTCGCGTTCCAGCGGAGCGAGGACTACCAGCGCCACGTCGACCACCTCTTCCGCACGGCGGCCCCGGCCCTCACCATCTGCGACGAGGACTCCTTCGAGGCGGTCAGCAAGACGTGCGCCGGGCTCGGCATCCGCCGGCCGGTGCTCTTCGATGAGCTGGTGCGCGACGTGGAACCGGCCGCCGCCCCGTATCCGCTGCCGGACCACGCGCTGCTCCAGTTCACCTCCGGGTCCAGCGGCTTCTCGCGCGGGGTGCGGGTCGCGTCCGACGCGCTGCGCGCCAACATCACCGCGATGCGGCGCCGGCTGCGGTGGCGGCCCGAGGACGCCGGCATCAGCTGGATGCCCGTGCACCACGACTTCGGCCTCACCGGCTGCCTGATCAACATGGTGGTCACCGGGTGCGACGGCTGGCTGATGCAGCCCGAGCACTTCCTGCGCGACCCGGTCCGCTATCTGCGCTGCATCAGCGAGAACCGGATCGGCCTGACCGCGATGCCCAACTTCGGCCTGGCGTACATCCTGCGCCGGGTCCGCCCGGCCGCCCTGGAGGGCCTGGACTTCAGCGCCCTGCAATCGGTCAGCCTGGGCGCCGAGCGCATCGACCCGGCCGCCCTGGAGGCGATCGAGGCGCTGCTCGGCCCGTACGGCTTCCGGCGCGGCGTCTTCACCCCGGCGTACGGGGGCGCGGAGGCGACTCTCGGGGTGACCGGCCTGGCCCCGCACGAGGGCTGGACGGCCTCCGCCCCGGACAGCGAGGACGGGCGGCCCGGCACGGCCCGCATCGTGGGCTGCGGGCGCCCGATGGAGGGTGTCACGGTGTCCGTGCTGGACGCGGACGACCGGCCCGTGCCGGACGGCACCGTGGGCGAGATCGTCGTCGGCGGGACGTCGGTGCGCGGCAACAGCTATGTGGGCGAAGCGGGTTCGGCGTCCGGCACCAGCCTGGCGTCGGGCGTGCTGCGCTCGGGCGACGCCGGATTCCTGCGCGAAGGCCAGCTGTTCGTGCTGGGCCGCCTCGGCGACGGCATCAAGATGAACGGCAAGATGGTCTTCGCGGAGAACCTGGAGGGCCGACTGCACGAGCTGGGCGTCCCTGAGCGCCGGGCGGCGGTCCTGCTGGGCTTCCGCGACGGCGTCGCGACGGCCGCCGTGGTCATGGAGGGCGCGAAGCCGGAGTGGGACGCGGTCGCCCGGGAGGTCGTCACGGAGTCGCTGCCCGACGCGGAGCTGCTGCTCGTCCACGTCCGCCGCAGCGGCCTGGCGGTCACGTCGAGCGGCAAGCCGCGCCGACGGCTGATGTGGAAGCAGCTGTGCGACGGCACGCTCGCGGACACGGCGGCGGTCTGACCCGTACGCACGCACACGAAGAGGGGCCGGTCGCCGACCGGCCCCTCTTCTGTTTCAAGAACTACGAGCGGAACGCCAGCACCACGTTGTGGCCGCCGAAGCCCGCCGCGTTGGACAGGGCCGCGAGGTCACCGGCCGGCAGCGCGCGGGGCACGATGCGCACCACGTCCAGCGTGATGGCGTCGTCCTGGTCGGCCAGGTTCGCGACGGGCGGGGCCGTGCGGTCGCGCAGGGACAGCACCGCGGCGAGCGCGCCCAGCGCCCCGGAGCCGCCGATCAGGTGCCCGGCGGCCGACTTGACGGCGGAGACGGCGTAACCGGACTCCCCCAGCACATGGTTGAGCGCCCGGCTCTCCGCGATGTCGCCCTGCGGGGTCGACGTGGCGTGGGCGCTGACGTGCTTCACGTCCGCCGGGGTCAGCCCGGCGTCCGCGAGCGCCTTGCGCAGGGCGCTCGCCAAGCCGAGACCGTCCGGTTCGGGCCGCACCATGTGGTGGGCGTCCGCGCTCACCCCGGCCCCCGCCAGCACGCAGTGGACGCGGGCGCCCCGGGCGCGGGCGTGCTCGGCGGACTCCAGGACGAGGACGGCGGCGCCCTCGCCGAGGACGAACCCGTCGCGCTGCTTGTCGTAGGGGCGGGAGGCGCCCGCCGGGTCGTCGTTGCGCCGGGACACCGCGTGCATCGAGGCGAAGGCGGTGAGCGTCAGCGGGCCGATGACGGCCTCGCTGCCGCCGACCGCGACCACATCGGCCCGGCCGAGGCGGATCATGTCCAGGCCCGCCGCCACCGCCTCCGCCCCGGCCGCGCAGGCCCCCGCCGGAGAGAGGGCGGCGGCCCGGGCGTTGAGCGCGAGGCTGACCGCCCCGGCGGCGCCGTTCACCATGACCATGGGCACGGTGTACGGGGAGATGGCGCGCTCCCGTCCGGTGCGCAGCTGTTCCTGGGCGCGCAGGAGGGCGCCGACGCCCCCGATGCCGCTGCCCATGACGACGCCGACGCGCTCGGCGGGCGGCTGCCCGTGGTCACCGGCCGGGCCGCGGAAACCGGCGTCCCGCCAAGCCTCCTCGGCGGCGACGAGCGCGAACCGGGCGGCCCGGTCGAGCCGGCGCGCCCGCGTCCGGTCCAGGACGGTGTCGGGTTCGACGGCGGCCCGGGCGGCGATGCGGACGGGCAGCGCTTCGGCCCAGGGCTCGGTGAGGGCGCGGGCGGCGGACCGGCCCGCGACGATGCCCTCCCAGGTGGCGGGGGCGTCGCCGCCCAACGGGGTGGTGGCGCCGAGGCCGGTGACGACGACCTCGGGCAGGCGCGTACGGGCGACGGACATCGCCGGCCCTCTCCTTCCGATTCGGGGTGCGGGGCGCGGGCCTACGCGGCGGTGCGCAGCGCCTCGGGCCGGGCCAGGTTCTCGGCGAGGAACAGGTCGCGCAGCTTCGGGGTGAGCAGACCGAGTTGCCGCAGGACGTGGATCACCTGCTGGAACAGCAGCTGCCGGTATCCGAACATCATCGGGTCGGTACGGGCGAAGGCCAGGCCCCGTTCGATGTCGAGGTCCATCTTCTCCCAGACCTCGCGCAGCAGGAACCGGCGGGACATCAGGTGGACGGCCTCCAGCAGGAACGCCTCGCGCTCGTCGCGCTCCCGGGTCGTCATGTCGTTGTAGAGGCCGGTGAGCGAGACCACGCCGAAGCCGATGTGCCGGGCCTCGTCCTTGGCGATCATCCGGGTGATCGAGGTGATCAGCGGGTCGCCGAAGCCGCTGCTGGCGAGCCGGGTCGCGGCCAGGGCGAGCCCTTCCACGATGACCTGCATGCCGAGGTAGACGACGTCCCAGCGGGACTCGGCGAGCAGGTCGCGCAGCAGGGCCTTGAGGCCGGGGTTGATCGGGTAGGAGACGCCGATCTTCTCGTCGATGTACCGGGCGAACGCCTCGACGTGCCGGGCCTCGTCGGCGACCTGGGAGGCCGCGTACACCTTCGCCTCCAGGTCGGGAACGGTCTCCACCAGCCGGGCCGTGGTGACGAGGGCGCCCTGTTCGCCGTGCAGGAACTGGCTGACCATCCACGCCTGGTACTCCCAGCGGAAGCTGTTGAGCAGTTCGCGGGGGACAGGGCTGGTCTCGGAGACGGCGAACGAGGCGAGGCCGGCGCTCTGGCCGTCGGAGAGGGGTGCGCCGAAGCGGACGTCGTAGCTCCAGTCGATGTCCGTGTCGGCGTCCCACTGGTTCTGCTTGTTGCGCTGGTACAGCTTCCAGATGCGGCTGTCGCGCCCGTCGTAGTCCCAGGTGAGACAGGCGCGGATGGAGGCGTCGACCTCCATCAGGTCCTCGCGGGCCCGGTCGAGGGTGAAGAGCGCCGAGTCGGCGGAGCCGTCCTCGGCGCGCGGAGGGGCCGAGCCCTCAACGGAAACGTCGGTCATCGGGAACGCGATCCTTTCATCCACCGTGGCCCGTCGGCCCCGGCCCACACCCTCGCCCGCCCGGGCGCACCCGGCCAGGAAGGCCCTGGGCAATTTGCGGGCAGCAACAGCTGCCGGTCGGTTGCCTGGTGGCCCGCGCGCCCGCGCGCCGAGCATGGGTGCACCCGCCCCCGAAACCCGTGGGCACACCTCCGACCCTCATGGAGCTGTTCGATGACGCTGGAGCACGCCCGGCCCACCCTCGACATCGTCGCCTCCCTCGAACAGCTCCTCGGCGACCCGGTCGACGGCGAAGGTCCCTTCTCGTTCGCCGCGATCGTCCCGGCCGAGGAGCGCGACGAACTGCCCGTCGGCGCGAAGAAGCTGTTGTCGGACTGGGGGTTCGCCGACTTCCTGGTCCCCGAGGGCGACGGCGGACGGCTGCGGAACCTGGAGTCGGCCCTCCTGCTGACCCGCACCCTGGCCCGGCGCAACCTCACCTTCTCCGTGCTGTTCGGCTCGACCCTGCTGGGCGCCACGCCCGTGTGGCTGTGGGGCACCGACGAGCAGCGCGCCTCGGTGGCCGCGGGGCTGGCCGCCGGGGCCATGGCCTGCTTCGGCATCTCGGAGCGCGACCACGGCAGCGACCTCGCGGCGAGCGGCACGACGGCCGTCTCGGACGGCGACGAGATCGTACTCAACGGCGAGAAGTGGCCGGTCGGCAACGCGACCAGGTCGCGGTTCGTCAGCGTCCTCGCCCAGCACGACGGGCGCGGGCTCTCCCTGTTCCTGGTGGACAAGGAGCGGCTGGCGGACGGGGCGTGGACGAACACCCCGTTCGTGAAGGGCGCCGGTCTGCGCGGCCACGACCTGAGCGGGATCACGTTCCACGACGCGCGCGTCCCCCGCTCGGCGCTGGTCGGCCGGCCGTACCGGGGGCTCGCCTCGGTGCTGAAGACCCTCCAGATCACCCGGACCGCCATCGGCGCGATGTCGCTGGGCACCATGGACTCGGCGCTGCGGATCGGGATGCGGTACGCGAATGAGCGGGTGCTGTACGGGTCACCGGTCAAGGAGATCCCCGTGGTGCGGGAGCACCTGGTCGGCGCCCATCTGGATCTCCTGATCGCCGAGTGCGTGGCGCTGCCCGTGGCGCGGGCCCTGTCGGTGGTGCCGTCGCGGATGAGCCTGTGGTCCTCGGTCGTGAAGTACCTGGTCCCGGTGATGGGCGAAGAGGTGCTCGACCACATGGGCAAGGTGCTGGGGGGGCGCGGCTACCTGCGCGAGGGCGTCGCCTCGGGGGCCTTGCAGAAGCTGCGCCGCGACCACGCCATCACGACGGTCTTCGAGGGCACGACACACGTCAATCTGCACAGCATCGCCACGCAGCTGCCGACGGTCGCCGCCGTCGCGGACCGGCCGGTCGAGGACGGCCGCGAGGTGCTGCGCGCCCTGTTCGACTGGTCGCGCGAGGCGCCGGTGTGGTCCCCGTCCGGCGACGCGCTCCAGCTCACCAACGCCGCCCAGGACGAGATCACCCGGGGCTGGACGGAGGCCGTCGAGGAGGCGGCCGCCGTCGCGAAGGAGCGCCTGGACGAGGGGTCGGCGGCCGGACTCTCCCTCGTACTGGCGGAGCTGACGGCACACCGGGAGGCCCTGTACGCCGAGGTGACCGGGGCGGGCCGGACCCCGGACTCGGTGGCGGCGTCCCGCGCGGCGGCCCGGCACTGTGTGCTGCACGCGGCGGCGTCCTGCCTGTACGCGTGGCTGTACGGGGGTGACCGGGAGGGAAGCGCGGTGCGCGGCGACGGGTGGCTGATCCTGGCGCTCCAGCGCCTCGTACAGCGTCTTGAGCCCGGCCGGCTGCTGGACGGGCGACACCAGGACGAGTTTGTGAGTTGCATGGAGAGCGCGTTGGCGAAAGGTGAGGACTTTTCACTTTTCCCTACTGTCTCTTGACCATATTTTGACCGGCACTAGGCCTATGTGTCGTCAAAAGGGTAGGACACAACGTATAAACACACCTACATCCAAACCTTCACCAGAGCTACACTCCTGCGGGGCGAGGGGTCGAAGGACGGGGGCCCCATAGGGGTGCGCGCCTGTTGCCTCACCTCTCGGTATGCGTTGCAGGGGAACAACAATGTTGAGCAGATTGGGCTTCGAATCCCATGAAGAGGATGTGTACCGGCTCATCCTCGAGAACCACGGGCTGCGGCCGAGCGATGTGCGGCAGCGGCTGAACCTGACCGAGGAGCAGGTGCGGCGAGCGGTCGACCAGCTGATCGACCGCAAGCTCCTGGCCGTCCCGCACCATGACGAGCTGCGGCCCGTGGACCCGAACCTGAGCCTGTACTCCCTGTTGAGCGACCAGCTCACCGAACTGCACGACCGGCAGAAGGAGTACGAGCGCACCCGGGCGGACATTCGCGCGATGCTGGCGGAGTTCGGGCATCTGTACCCGTCGTGTTCGCAGCCGGACGCGGAGCGCCTGATCGGCATGGACTGCGTGCAGGAGCGCATGCAGGATCTGGCGGACGCGGCCCGGCAGGAGTGCATGACGTTCAATCCGGGCGGCGGCCAGTCGGCCGCGAGCCTGGCCGCCAGCAAGCCGCTCGACAGCGACGTCATCGGGCGCGGGGTGCGGATGCGCACGGTCTACCTGGACAGCGTGCGCAACGACGCGACGACCGTGGAGTACGCCGGCTGGCTGACCGGCATCGGCGGCCAGGTCCGGACCGTGCCGGTGCTGCCGATACGGATGGCGGTGATCGATCGCACGGTGGCGATCCTGCCCATGGACCCGGACCACACCCGCAGGGGGGCCGTCCAGATCAACTCGCCCGGCGTGGTGAAGGCGCTCGTGGAGCTCTTCGAACGGGTGTGGGCGGACGCGGTCCCGCTCGGCGACGCGCGCGACCGCTGCGAGGAACTGGACGAGCACGGACTCGCCCGGCGCGAACAGGAGTTGCTGCGGCTCCTCGCCCAGGGGCTCACCGACGGGGCCGCGAGCAAGAGCCTCGGCGTCTCGCTGCGTACGGTGCGCAGGATGACGGCCGACCTGAGCGAACGCCTCAACGCCCGGAGCCGGTTCGAGGCCGGTCTCCGGGCGGGGCAGCGCGGCTGGCTCTGAGCCAGGCCCCAGGGCCTTTCTTTTGGATCTTACTGGGCTCGCGCGCCCCGGCACGCGCGCTCGCCGCGTTGTCGTCAGTCGCCAACGCGTCCGCATACTGGATGTATGCGGACGTTCCGACAACGCGGCGAGGTGCCGTAGCTGTCGTCGCGCGCCCGCCAGGGATGACGGGACAGCCCTTAGGGCCTTTCTTTTGGATCTTACTGGGCTCGCGTGCCCCAGCACGCGCGCTCGCCGCGTTGTCGTCGGTCACCAACGCTCCGCGTTGTCTCCCTCCTCCGCCTTGCGATCACCCGCACCGGACCCCGCTCCCTGATCCAGCCTGACCCAAAAGAAAGGCCCTAGTCGACCCCGGCGGCAACCGTGCAGAGCGGCGCCGAGTCCCCGTCGAGGTTGCCGTCGGGCAGCTCCACGTCGAGACCGAGGTCCAGGTCCAGGCCGTCCGGCACGGAGTCAGTCCCAGTTCAGGTTTTCGGACACCAGGTCCCAGTCCAGGTCCCCTTCCAGGGGCGCGCCCGCGGCCTCGCAGCGCAGGAAGACCCCGGCGTCCGCGGGACCGGGGCCGGTGTCGGCCTGGGCGGTCGCGCCCAGGGAAGCGAATGAGAAAGCAACCGCGGCGGTCGCGAAGCCCAGAATTCGACCAGCACTACTCATGTCTTTGCCCCCCAATTGTCACCCCCGCCCGCCCGGTGGTCTTGGAACCAGGTGCCAGCGGGTAACTCTGCTCTGTCCATGATCCATTCTGGGCGAAGAGGCGGCGGCGGGAAAGGTGTCCCGGTGGCAGGAAAGGACCAGCGGCAGCCTCATGCCACCTCGACTTCCAGGCCGAACGTCGCCGTAGATGGCGAGGGGCGTGGCGGGCCGGCGGCCCGGACCCGCGCCCCGTCGTTGGCACGGTGCTGCCACCGGGAAAATGCTGCCACCAATACCCCCTTCCGCGCGCGTTTTCGCATGAGCAGAATCCACCCGGCGGGGGTCTCTTCCATCATGCACGGACGCCCCCCCACCCGATACGCGAACGCCAACATCTGGCTGGATTCCCTCCATCTCTCATTCGCTTCACCGGAATCCGGTCCGCTTCGAAGGAACTTCCCGATGCGCCGCACCATGCTCACGTCCAAGATCCACCGGGCGACGGTCACCGAGGCCGACCTGAACCACGTCGGCTCGCTCACCCTGGACCCTGTCCTCATGGAGGCGGCGGACCTGCTGGTCGGCGAGCAGGTGGCCATCGTGGACGTCGACAACGGCTCGCGCCTGGAGACGTACATCATCGAGGGCGAGCGCGGCTCGGGCGTCGTCCGCATCAACGGCGCCGCGGCGCGGCTGGTCACCCCGGGCGACATCGTCGTCATCATCGCCTACGAGTCGGTGGAGGAGGGCGAGATCGGCAAGCGGGAGCCGCGCGTCGTCTTCGTGGACGAGGCCGACCGCATCGCCCACGTCGGCAGCGACCCCGCCTCGTGGCCAGGTAACACCGGACGCTCCCGCGCCCCTTGTCCGCTCCCGGGCGGACAGGGGCGGGGCGTCACACCGCCACGGCCACGAGAAGCAATCAGGGGATCCGGAACATGATCGAGGCCATCGAACAGCCCATGTCCGCGACGCCGGACGTCCGCCGGCTGCGCCATCTGCTCGCCGAGCGAAGGCAGGCGCGCGGCTGGACCCAGGAGGAGCTGGCGGAGCGCTCCGGGGTCAGCGTGCGTACCATCCGCAACATCGAGACGGGCTCCAACAAGCGGCCCCGCCGCGCCTCCGTCGACCTCCTGCTGGGCGCCTTCGGGACCTCGCTCGCCGAACTCGCCGGCGCCGAGGGCCTCCACCCCGGCCACGAGGTCACCCCGCTCTTCCTGCCCCTCCAGCACGACGCCTCCGGGCACTGGCCACACCCGGTCGACCCGGACCGCTGGCGCGGCCCCCGCCCGCTCACCGAGGCCATGGCCGGGCGCGACGACGACCTGCGCCATGTCCTGCGCACCATGCGCCGGGGCAGGCTGCTCGTCCTCACCGGACCCGGCGGCGTCGGCAAGACCCGGCTCGCCCTGACCGCCGCCGCCCGCCTCCAGGAACGCTTCCGCAACGGCGTCGGCGTGGTCGAACTCGGCCCCTGCACACCCGAATCGGCGGACCCGGCCGCGGCGCGGGACGAGGTACACCGGGCCGTGGACGCGGTCCTGGCGGACGCGGTCGCCCGCGAACCGGGCCGGGAGCTGGACCTGCTGCTCGTCGTGGACACCGCGGAACACGTCGTCGCGACGGTCTCCCGGCTGGTCCTGCGGCTCGTCGTGACGCATCCCGGACTGCGGGTGCTGATCAGCTCACGGCGGCCGCTGGCCGTGCTGTCGGCCGACGTCTGGGAGGTGTCCCCGCTTCCGGCGGGCGAACCGTGCGCGGACGGGGCGGCCGACGGCTCCACGGAGGACGGGGCAGCCCTGCCGGCCGCCGTCGAGCTGTTCCTGCGCCGCGCCAGGTCCACCGTGCCCACGCTCGACCTGGACAGCCGCCTGCCCCAGGTGGCCGAGCTGTGCCGGCGCCTGGACGGGCTGCCGCGCGCGATCGAGGCGGCCGCGCACTGCATCCGGACCGTGTCGCTGGAGTCCCTGCTGTACAGCGGTCCCGCGCTGTACATGTTCGACCGGTTCGACCTGTCGGCGGTCTCGCACCACAGGACCCTCGCGGACAGCGTGCGCTGGAGCTACGACCTGCTCACCGCCGAACAGCGGGACCTGCTGCACCACTTGGCCCGGTCCTTCGACTCGTTCACCGTCGAGGACGTGGTGAGCGACCATCCGGCGGGCGCGTGGACGGCGGGCAGCGTCGTCTGCGGCCTGGCCGAGCTCGCCGACGCCTCCCTGATCCGCGTGCACCGCGGCACCCTCTACGGCTACCGGGTCTACGGCTGGATCAAGGCATACATCGACTACATCGACACGCTCGACCAGGACTCCGGCCGCACGCTCGGCGCCTGACGGTCCCGCCGCCCCCTCCCCTCACCCCGCCCGCAGGGCCAGCGCCACCTGGTGGCCGCCGAAGCCCGACGCGTTGCTCAGCACGGCCGCGGGTCCGGCAGGCAGGGGGCGGGGGGCCGCGCGGACCACGTCCAGCTCGATGGTCTCGTCCAGCTCCTCGATGTTGACGGTGGCCGGAGCCACCCGGTCCCGCAGCGCGAGCACCGCCGCCACCGCGGACAACGCCCCGGCGGCGCCCAGCAGATGTCCCGTCATCGACTTGATCGCCGACACCGGGACCCCGCCCGGCCCGAACAGCGCGCCGATCGCCCGGCTCTCGATCATGTCGCCGCCCGGGGTCGAGGTGGCGTGCGCCCCGACCTGGACCACGTCGGCGGTGGTCAGGCCGCCGTCCGCGAGGGCCCGCTCCATTGCCCGGGCCAGGGACTTCCCTGTGGGCTCGGGCCGGGCCATGTGGTGGGCGTCCGCGCTCATCCCGGCCCCGGCGACCTCGCAGTAGATCCTGGCGCCCCGGGCCCGCGCGTGCTCGGCCCGTTCCAGGATCAGCACCGCGGCCCCCTCCCCCATGACGAACCCGTCCCGCCCCGTGTCGAAGGGGCGCGAGGCCCGCTCCGGGGCCTCGTTGCGCCGGGACAGCGCGGTCATGTTCGCGAACCCGGCCATCGCCAGCGGTTGGATCGCCGCGTCGCTGCCGCCGACCGCGACCACATCGGCGCGGCCCAGCCGGATCAGGTCGAGCCCGGCCGCCACGGCCTCGGCACCCGCCGCGCACGCGGTGGCCGGGGCCTGCGCGCAGGCCCGGGCGCCGATGACCATGCTGGCCTGGGCAGCCGGGCTGTTGGCCATCAGCATCGGGACCGCGATCGGGGAGACCCGCCGGGGCCCGCCGGTCCGCAGCACCTCCTCGCCCGCGAGGGCCGTGCCGAGCCCGCCGAACGCGGTGCCGACGACCGCCGCCGTCCGGTCGGCGTCGGGGCCGCCGTCCTTCCCGGCCGGGGCGGAGAACCCGGCGTCCGCCCACGCCTCGCGGAGCGCGACGACGGCGAACTGCCCGGCCCGGTCCATCCGCCGTGCCTCGATCCGGTCCAGCACGGACGACGGCTCCACGGCGGCCCGGGCGGCGATCCGCACCGGGAGGTCCTTGGCCCAGCGCTCGGTGAGCGCGACCGCGCCGCCGCGCCCGGCGAGCAGCGCCTCCCAGGTGGCCGGGGCGGTGCCGCCGAGCGGGGTGGTGGCTCCGAGGCCGGTGACCACGACGTCGTGCAGGGTGCGGGACAAGGACTCGTTCTCCTCAGCGGCGTACGAAGAAGGGGATGGGGTGTTACGCGGTGGCGTCGATGAGGCTCTTGGGCCGCATGTCGGTCCAGCCGGCCTCGATGTACGCGAGCGCGGACGCCCGGTCGGACTCCCCGTGCGCCACGGTCCAGCCCGCCGGGACCTCCGCGAAGGACGGCCACAGCGAGTGCTGCCCCTCGTCGTTGACCAGGACCACGAAGGTCCCCTCCTCGTCGTCGAACGGATTCGCCATCACTGACTTCCTTCCTGGTTTTCCTGTATGGGTACGAGCACGGCGGCCAGGGCAGCCGGAGTGCGGTGGCGGTGGATCTGTACGAGGTCGGGCTCGACGCCCAGCGCCGCCCGGGCGCGCCCGGCGAGCCGGAGCGCCCGCAGCGAGTCGCCGCCCGCGTCGAAGAAGTCCTCGTCGGCGCCGTGGTGTTCGCGCCCGAGCGCCGAGGCGAACAGCGCGCACAGCGCCTCCGTCCGCGCCGAGGGCCCAGCAGCGGGCGCGGGCCGCGCGTCCGGCACGGCTCGCACGGCCGGCACGGGCAGCGCGTCCCCGGGCAGCGCCCCCGTCGGGGTCTCCGGGTCCGTGGCGAAGGCGGTGAGCAGCGCGGTGAGCCGGTCGAGCACGGCGGCGGCCTGTCCGGCGTCCACCAGCTCGGCGCGGTGGCTGACCTCCAGGTACATCCGGTCTCCGGGAACGGCCATCAGCTTGAGCGGGTAGTGGTAGGCGTCCCGGCCGTAGAAGTCGGCGACGCGCAGCCCCGCACCCGGCACGGCGGGCAGGGCGGCTGCCCTCGGGTAGTTCTCGAAGACGATCGACGTGTCGTACAGCGGCCCCGCGCCCACCAGGCGCTGTATGCCGGCCGGTCCGAGGTGGTGATGGTCCGCCAGTTCGGCCTGCGCGGCCTGTACGCGTACGAGCAGGGCGCGCAGCGGTTCGGCGGGGTCGGCCGCCTCGACGCGGACCGGCACGGTGTTGATGTACAGCCCCACCATGTCCTCGATGCCGGGCAGTTCCGGCGGCCGGACGGAGACGGTCGCGCCGAACACCACGTCCCGGCGCCCGGTCAGCTCGGCGAGGAGCAGCCCCCAGACGCCCTGGACCACGGTGTTCAAGGTCACCCCGGCCGTGCGGGCGGCGGCGGTGAGCGCGGCCGTGAGGTCCTGCGGGAGCTCGGCGGTGATCCGCTCGGGGAGTGTCGTGAGGGTTCCGGTGTCGTGGCCGGGGGCGATCAGGGAGGGCCCGGGCAGGCCCTTGAGCGCGGTGCGCCACGCCTCGCGGGCGGCCTCGCGGTCCCGGCCCGCCAGCCAGGCGGCGTACTCCCGGGCGGGGACGGGCCGGGGCAGCGCGGCAGGGTCGCCGCCGCTCAGGTACAGCGTGAACAGGTCGCGCAGCAGCACCGAGGTGGACCAGCCGTCGGTCAGGATGTGGTGGCTGGTGAAGACCAGGACGTGCCGGTCCGCCCCCGTCCTGAGCAGTGTGAAGCGCAGCAGCGGCGGTCGGTCCATGGCGAACCGGGCCCGCCGGTCGCGGGCGAGGAAGGCGTCCAGGCGGGGGCGCGGCGAAGAACCGTCCGGGCGGGTCAGGTCCAGCTCGGCCCACGGGACTTCGACGCGCGCGGCGACGGCCTGGACGGGTTCGCCGGAGTCCAGGAGCAGGAAGCCGGTGCGCAGGGCCTCGTGCCGGTCGGTGAGGGCCTGGCAGGCGCGGCGCAGGGCGCCGGTGTCGAGGGCGCCTTCGAGTTCCGCGACGAGCTGGACGTGGTAGACGTCGGCGGCCCCGCTGTCGTACCGGGCGTGGTGCAGCAGCCCTTCCTGGAGCGGCGTCGCGGGCAGCAGCCCGGCGGGCGGGCCCGCGGGCCACGTGGCCTCCAGGGCTTCCAGCTCGTCCTGCCCGATGTCCACCAGCGGCACGTCGGAGGGGGTGAGTCCGCCCGCTCCGGGCCGCGCGGTGTGGGCGACGAGGTCGCGCAGGGCGGCGAACCACGCCTCGCCGAGCTCCGCCGCGTCCGCCTCGGTGAGCAGGGCGCCGGGCCAGGACCAGGTCGCGGTGAGGCGGGGCCCGTCGGGCAGGTCGTGGGTGGCGGCGTTGACCTCGATGACGTGCGGCATGGGCAGCCCGTCGTCGGTCCCGGACACCACGGCGTCCGCCTCGGCCGCGATGTCCCACACGCCTTCGCCGGGTCCGGAGATCCTGCCGAGGTAGTTGAAGCCGATCTGCGGGGCCGGGTGGGTGGCGAGGGCACCGGCCGTGTCCGGGTTGAGGTGGCGCAGCAGCCCGTAGCCGATGCCGTTGCCGGGGATCGCGCGCAGTTGCTCCTTGACCCGCTTCACGGCCCGGTTCAGGTCGCCGGTCCCGGGGTCCACGCGCACGGGGTAGAGGCTGGTGAACCATCCCGCGGTACGCGACAGGTCGAGGCCGTCCGCGATCTCCTCGCGGCCGTGCCCCTCCAGGTCCACGAGCACCCCGCCCGCGCCGCCCGTCCCGCGCGCCCGGCGCCAGGATTCGACGGCCAGGGCGAGGGCGGTGAGCAGGATGTCGTTGACCCCGGTCCGGAAGGCGGCGGGCACGCCGGTCAGCAGCGGTTCGGTGTACGCGGCCGGCAGGGTCATGGTGAGCGAACGGGCGGTCCCGTACACATCCCGCGCGGGGTCGAGCGGGCGCGCGGCGAGCATCGGGTCACCGCCGGACAGGATCTCCTCCCAGAGCGACAGCCGGTCGGTGTGCCAGGGGTCGCGGGCCGCCATGTGCAGCCGCTCGGACCAGGTGCGGAAGGACGTGTGCACGGGGTCGAGTCCGGCCGTACCGCCGCCGTCGGCGGCGCCCTCCCACGCCCGGTGCAGGT
Source organism: Streptomyces laurentii (assembly GCA_002355495.1). GTDB lineage: Bacteria > Actinomycetota > Actinomycetes > Streptomycetales > Streptomycetaceae > Streptomyces > Streptomyces laurentii. Next base: position 6,046,227 of record AP017424.1, on the reverse strand, counting down.
CGGGGAGCAGAACGCGCCAGGAGACGCCGTCCACGGCGAGGTGGTGCACGGTGAGCAGGAGGAGGCCGTCGGCACCGGGGCCCGCGTCGAACCAGACCGCCCCGGCCATGCGGCGCGCGGCCGGGTCGAGCCGGTCGCGGGCGGCGGCGGACTCCTCGGCGACGGCCGCCCGCAGCGCGTCCGGGCCGAGGCCGCTGATGTCGCGGCGGCGCACCAGGTCCTCGGCGCGCACCGTGCCGGGCGCGGCGATGTCGAGGGCCCAGTCCCGGCCGTCCGGTCCAGTGGCGAGGCGGCGCATGCGGAGCGCGTCGTGCCGGTCCAGGACCCGCTGGACCGCCCGGGCCAGCCGGCCGGTCGTACCGAGGTGCGGGACGCGGACCAGGACCGACTGGTGGAAGCCGTCCGAGGGCCCGCCGCGCTCGCGGAGCCAGTGCATGACCGGGGTGGGTTTAAGCGGTCCGACGCCCGCGTCCGGGTGCTCGGCCGGGCGGTCGGCGGCCGTCCGGGCGACCCGGGCGAGAGCGGCGACCGTCCGGTGCGTGAACACGTCCTTCGGGGTGATCACCAGGCCCGACTTGCGTGCCCGGGCGACCAGTTGGATGGAGACGATCGAGTCGCCGCCGAGGTCGAAGAAGCTGTCGTCCACGCCCGGCCCCGCCACGCCCAGCACCTCGGCGAACAGCGCGCACAGGGTCTCCTCCGCGTGCCCCGAGGGCGCCCGCCCGCCGGAGCCGGCCGCGGCGGCCGGGGCGGGCAGCGCGCGGCGGTCCAGCTTCCCGTTCGGCGTCAGCGGCAGCCGGTCCAGCCAGACGACGGCCCCGGGCACCATGTACTCGGGCAGGGCCCCGGCGGCGTGCTCGGTGAGCGCGGCCGTACGACGCCCGGCGTCCGGGGTCCCCGCGGCCACCACGTACGCCACCAGGCGCTTCACGCCCGGCTGGTCCTCCCGGACCACGGTCGCGACCTGGGCCACGGACGCGTGCGCTGCCAGGACGGTGTCGATCTCGCCGAGCTCGACGCGCAGGCCCCGGATCTTGACCTGGTCGTCGCTGCGGCCCAGGTATTCGAGGACCCCGTCGGCCGTCCAGCGCACCACGTCACCGGTGCGGTACATGCGGGCGCCGGGCTCCCCGTACGGGTCGGCGACGAAGCGCTCGGCGGTGAGGACGGGCCGGTGCGCGTAGCCGTGGGCCAGCTGCGCGCCCGCGAGGTACAGCTCGCCGGGGACGCCGGGCGGGACGGGCAGCAGCGCCTTGTCGAGCACCAGCAGGCGAGTGTTCCACACCGGCCGGCCGATGGGCACGGACCCGGCCCCGGCGACCGGGCGGCACTGCCAGAACGTGACGTCGACGGCGGCCTCGGTCGGCCCGTACAGGTTGTGCAGCTCGGCCCCCTCCGACCCGAGCAGGTCCAGGAAGCGGTTCTGGGTGGCCACGGGCAGCGCCTCGCCGCTGGAGAAGACGCGCCGCAGCCCGGTGCAGTGCGCGGCGGCCGGTTCCTGGAGGAACACCTGGAGCATCGAGGGGACGAAGTGCGCGACGGAGACGTTCTCGCGCCGGACCAGCTCCGCCAGGTAGGCCGGGTCCTTGTGGCCGTCCGGGCGCGCCACGACCAGGGTGGCGCCGGTGTGCAGCGGCCAGAAGAACTCCCAGACCGAGACGTCGAACCCGCACGGGGTCTTCTGGAGCACCCGGTCCCCGGGCCCGATCGGATAGCGGTCCTGCATCCAGCGCAGCCGGTTGACCACGGCGGCGTGCGGCACCATGACGCCCTTGGGCCGCCCGGTCGACCCGGACGTGAAGATGACGTAGGCCGCGCTCGCCCCCTGCGGCCCTTCCGGCGCCCCGGAGACGTCCTCCACCGGCTCCCCCGGCGCGTCCAGCAGCAGCCGGGGCGCGTCCGTCTCCGGCAGCGCGGCGGCCGTCGCGGTCTCGGTGAGCAGCAGCGCGGGAGCGGCGTCCTCCAGGAGCCACCCGATCCGCTCGGCGGGCAGGTCCGGGTCGACCGGCACATAGGCGGCGCCCGCCGCCTGCACCGCGTGCAGGGCGACGACCAGGGCGGCCGACCTCGGCAGCGCGACGGCCACGGTGTCGCCGTGCCGGACCCCGTGCCCGCGCAGCCGTGCGGCCAGGGCGCGGACCAGATCGGCGGTCTCGGCGTACGTCAGGGTGGCGTCCTCGGCGACCAGGGCGACGGCGTCGGGCGTACGGGCCGCCTGCTCGGCGAACATCCGGGGCAGGGTGGTGGACGCGACCGGGTGCGCGGTGTCGTTCCAGGTGTCCAGCACCCGGTGCGCCTCATCCGGGGTGAGCAGCGCGACGCGCCCCACCGGGGTGTCCGGCGCGGTGAGCCAGGTCTCCAGGAGGTGGCGGACGCGGGCGGCGACGCTCTCCGCGTCGGCCCGCTCGTACAGGTCCTGCCGGTAGTTGACCTCCAGCCGCAGCCGCCTGCCGGGGACGGCCATCAGGCTGAGCGGGTAGTGCGTGGACCCGGCCGACCCGTCGCCCTCGACGGCGGTCAGCCGCAGCCCGCCGACCGGGGCGCGCACGTCGTCCCACTTCATCGGGGCGTTCCCGAACGCCACGGAGGTGTCGAAGAGTTCGCCGAGCCCGGCCCGCCGCTGCACGTCGGCGAGGCCCACATGGTGGTGCGGTTCCAGCGCCGACTGCTCCCGCTGGATGCGGGCGGCCAGTGCGCCCAGCGCCTCGCGCGGGTCGAGCCGCACCCGGACCGGGGCGGCGTTGATGAGCAGGCCGACGATGTCCTCCACGTCGTCCAGCCCGGCCGGGCGGCCGGACACGGTCTGCCCGAAGACCACGTCCCAGCGCCCGGTCAGCCCGCCGAGGACCAGCGACCAGGCGGCCAGCACCACGGAGTTCAGGGTGAGCCCGGCCGCGCGGGCGGCGGCGGTGAGCGCCCCGGTGGCCTCCTCGGTCAGCTCGGCTGGGGCCATGCGGGGCATCGCGGCGCCCCCGGCCGCGTCGGCGCCGGGCGCGACGAGGGTGGGCTCCCCGAGCCCGGCCAGCGTCTCGGCCCACGCGTCCTCGGACGCGGCCCGGTCCTGCCCGGCGAGCCAGGAGAGATAGCGGGCGAAGGGGACCGCGGGCGGCAGCGCCCCGCCGTCGCCCCCGGCCGCGTACAGCACCAGCAGGTCGCGCAGCACGATCTGGAACGACCATGCGTCCAGGAGAATGTGATGGTACGTCAGGATCATGACGTGCTCGTCGTCGGCGAGCCGGGCCAGGGTGAAGCGGATCAGTGGCGGGCGGCCCATGTCGAAGCCCCGGGCCCGGTCGTCGGTCCGGTAGCGGGCGAGCCGGTCCTGCTGCTCGTCCGCCGGGAGCGCGCTCAGGTCGAGGTCCGTCCACGGCGCCGCGGCCCGCCGTCGTACCAGCTGAACGGGCTCGCCCGTCTTCCGCTGCTGGAAGCCCGCCCGCAGCACCGGATGCCGCTCCAGGAGCGCCCCGCACGCGGCCCGCAGCCGGTCCGCGTCGAGCGCGCCGCCCAGCCCGAAGGCGACCTGGATCGTGTAGACGTCGACGCCCTCCTCGTCGTACAGGGCGTGGAAGAGCATCCCTTCCTGCAACGGCGACAGGGGCAGGGCCGCTTCGAGGGGCGACGGCTTCACGTGGAGCCTCCGGCAGGAGAGGGCGGGCGGGATGGTCAGGCGACGGAGCGCGCCGGCTTGGCGGCCACGAACGCGGTGATCGCGTCGACGGAGCAGAAGTGCACTTCGTCCAGCTCGTCGGTGCCGACCTGGACGCCGAAGGCGCGCTCCACGTAGGTCACGAGCTGGATCGTGAACAGCGAGTTGGCGAGGCCCGCGCCGAAGATGTTGAGGTCGTCGGCGACGGGCGTCGCCAGCTCCTCGGTCAGATAGGCCCTCACCTGGGTACGGATGGCTTCGGTCTGCTCGGTCGTGGTCACCGTGGCGGTCCTTCCTGTGATGGATGTACGGATACCGGCAGGACGCCGGCCAGTGCGGCGACGGTCGCCGCCGGTTCGGACTGCGGGAAGCCGTGTCCGCCGGGCAGCAGCGTCGTGGTGTGCTCTCCGGCCGCGCAGGCGCGCCACTCCTCGATCAGGGCGGGCGGTGCGAGCGTGTCGTCCACCCCACCGAACGCGTGGAGCGGGCAGCCGACCCGTACCGGCCCGGCCGTCACGATCCGCTCGGCCAGAGCCAGGTCGGCGCGGACCGTACGGAACACGTACGCGGCGTACGCGCCGTGCCGCAGCAGCTCCGGCGGCAGCCCGCCGATCCGGGTCAGCCAGGCGGCCAGGCCCTGATCGTCGTACTCGGCGACCGAAGCCCCGGGTGGGGTGTGCGGCGCCCGCGACCCGGACACGACGAGCGCGGCCGGTGCGGGAACACCCTCCCGGGCGGCCCGGACGGTCACCGCGTGGGCCAGCAGCGCGCCCAGGCTGTGACCGAACAGGACGTACGGCACGTCGAGTTCGGGGCGCAGCCCGTCGAGCAGCAGGCGCGTCACGGTGTCCGGGTCCGGCGGCAGCGGTTCGGCGGTCCGGGGGCCCCGGCCGGGCAGGGTCACGGTGGCGATCTCCACGCCGGGCGGCAGATGGGGCCGCCAGGCGGTGAACGCGGCGGGCCCCGCACCCGACTGCGGCAGGCAGATCACCCGCGTACGCGGCCGGTCCACGGCGCCGATCCGGCTGCCGATCCACGGGTTGTCCCTGGACGTCGTCATCGGATCAGGCCAGGTATCCGCTGAGCCGGTCGAGCATGGCCTCGGCGAGCCGGGTACAGAAGGCGCCGGAGGTCCGGTCCGGGTGGTAGCCGATCACCAGCCGTCCGTGCGTCCCGGCGGCGGGCCAGACCTCGGCGTGCACCTCGCCGGAGACACCGGGGTAGCGTGGCCGGAAGAACTGCGACGGCAGCCCCTTCAGGGCCAGTTCGCCGAGTCCGTTGTCCTGGAGCACGAACATCGTCTGGAACATCCGGTTGCGGTCCGTGGACTCCGTCTTCAGCTGGAGCCCGGCGATCTCGGAGATCGACAGGTCCTGCGCGGAGAACGCCTCCGCGACGGCCCCGGCGGTGGCGGCGATCGACGCGGCGGGCGAGGCGTCCGGGTCCGTCCTGGGCCGCAGCGGCAGGATGTCGATGAGGCATCCCGCGGCCCGGCTGAGGACGCTGTTCCCGCGCCGGTTGACGGGCGTGCCGACGCCGAAGTCGTGCTCGCCGATGAGCTCCGCCATGCCCTGCCCGTACGCGCTCAGATACACGGCGAACGGGCTGACCCCGTGGCGCTGCGCGAGCCCCCGCACCCCGTCGGCGAGCCCGGCGGGCAGCGGCAGGTCGATCATCCGGCAGGGTGTCCCGCGCGGCGCCTCCGCACCGCCCGGGTATTCCAGCGGGGTCATGCCGTTGATCGTGCGCCGCCAGTACTCGCGCTGGGCGTCGAGATCCACGTACGGCAGATGCGCCTCCAGCGCCTCGGCCACCTCGCGCGGACCGGGGGCGGGCTCCAGGCCGGGCGTCCGGCCCTCGGCGTACGCGTTGTAGGCGGCCGACAGGTCGTGCGCCAGGACCTCGGACGAGCCGCCGTCGAACGCCACGTGGTGGACGGCGTACCCGAAGAGGGTGACGTGCGCCTGGCGCACCGCCACGAAGACCGGCCGCCACACGTCGCCGCGCACCAGCCGGAAGGGCTTGGCCAGTTCGCGCGCCAGCACGTCCTTCGCCTCCTCCTCGGTGTCCGCGAGGAACGCGCCGAGTGGCGGGGCGGGCAGGTCGGCGGGGCGGACGTACGGCTGCTCCTGGAAGAGGTATTCGGCGCTGAGGTAACGGTGCCTGCGGTGCAGGTACTCCACGGCGGCGGCCAGTGCGGCCCGGTCCGGGCGGCCCTCGATGCGCCAGCAGCGCACCGAGTGCAGCGACAGGTCGTCGGGCTTGAAGACGTGCTTCATGAACATGAAGGTCTGCGTCGGCGAGAGCGGGGCCCGCGTGTCGTCACCGGCCTCCGTGCCCTCGCCGGGTGCCGCGTGCGGCCGCCCGTCCGTGGCGTGGATCCACTCCGCGAGCCCGGCGGCGGTCCGCTGCCGGTAGATCTGCGAGATCGGCACCGGCCGCCCCAGCGCGTCACCGAGCCGTGCGCAGATGCGGCCGATCTCCAGCGAGGTCACGCCGAGCGCGGTCAGCCCGGTGTCCCACGGCACGTCGTCGGCCGGCAGCCCGGTGACCACGGCGAGCGCGGCGGCGACAGCCGCCCGGATCTCGGGCAGCCCCCGCCCCGCCACGTCCCCGCCCCGCTCCGGACGGCCGGGGTCACCGGCCGCCACCCCCTCCGCTGCGACGGCCGCCGCGAGCGGGACGACGGCGTGGGGGCCTGTGCTGGCGGGCATGGCGGGTCTCCTCTGTACGTCTGTCGGGGGGCGGGTCCCCGGCGATCCTGCCAACGCCCGGGAACGCTTTCCAGGCAGGAACCCGGCAACTGACGGCACGCGTCCAACGGCCCTGTACTGCCGGTTCGTTGCCTGGCCGGCGGTGTTTCCCACCGGCAGCATCGAATGGGACCAGTGCGCGAAACCCACCGAGAGGAACCTGCGGGCATGCGACGTGACGGTACGGAGACGGGGCCGCCCCAGGACGATCCGCCCGTCGGCCCCCGGGTCTCACTGTGGCGCAACCGGGACTACGTCGGCTGGTGGGCGGGGCACGGCCTCTCCGCGCTCGGCACCAGCGTCTCGAACATCGCCTTCCCGCTGCTGATCCTGTACGCCACCGGATCGGTCACCCGGGCCGGGGTGATCACCGCCGCCACGATGGTCGGCACCCTCGCGACCACGCTCCTCGGCGGCGCCCTCGCCGACCGCGTCTCCCGCCGCCTCACCCTGATCATCGGCCCCCTGGTGCAGGCGGCGGCGCTCGGCGCGGTCGCGTACGCGGTCCACCGCGGCGACGCGGCGGTGTGGCTGCTCTCCGCGCTGGCCTGCGTGGCCGGTGCCGCGTCCGGGATCACCTCGGGATCGACGATCCCCTCGCTGCGCCGGATCGTGCCGAAGGAGCAGATCGGGGAGGCCACCGCCCGCTCGATGGGCCGGGACATGGCGGCCCGCGTCATCGGCGCCCCGCTGGGCGGGCTGCTGTTCTCGGCGGCGCGCTGGGCGCCCTTCCTGGCGGACGCGGTGTCCTTCCTCTTCGCGTCCCTGGGCGCCGCGCTCATCCGCCGCCCGCTCGGCCCGGACCGGGAACCGGGGGCGGAGCGCCCCGGCATCGGCCGGGACGTGATGGCCGGTTACCGCTTCGTCCGCGACCACGCCTATCTGCGGTTCACGGTGATCTGGATGGCGCTGCTCAACGCGGTGGCCCAGGGCTTCTTCCTGCTGCTGATCGCCCTCGTGAAGCACCGCGGCGGCGACCCGCAGACCATCGGCTTCGTCAACGCGACGGCCCTGGTCGGCGGGGTCGTCGGCGCGGTGATCGGCCCGCTTCTGCTGGCCCGGATCCGCGCCCGGACCGCCCTGCTGGTTTCCGCCTGGGTCTTCGTGGAGTCCTTCGCCGTGGTCGCGCTGGTCCCCGAGCCCTGGCAGATCGGCGCGGTGCTCCTGGTGGCGACGGCCGCAATGGTCCCGCTGAACGTGATCCTGGAGTCGTACGAGGTCCGGCTCGTCCCCGACGAGTACAGCGGCCGGGTCTCCGCCGTGAGCCGCTTCGGCATGCAGGCCCTGCAATGGACGGGCCCGCTGGGCGCCGGTTTCCTGGGCGACCGGTTCGGGGTGCAGGGCGCGGTGCTGTTCCTGATGGTGCTGATGGCCGCGCTGGCAGTCGCCCTGCACCTGACCCGCTCCCTGCGGGTGCTGGACGGGCCGGTGGACGCGGTGGAGGAACTGCCGGTGCCGGGAGCACGGGAGGGGGCGGGGGTCTGAGGCGGCGGGCGTCCGGGGCGGGCCTCAGCCCCGGTCGAGCGCCCAGCTCTGAAGAGCGTACGGGCGCCCCTTCTCCTCGCCCTCGATGAGCGGTACGCCGAGAAGCCGGAAGCCGTTCGCGGTGGCAACGGCGACGCCGGCCGCGTTCTCCGCCTCCAGCGCGCCAGGCCACCCTGCGGCAGCTGTATCTGGCCCTACAGATGACGGTGACACCGTCAGCCGCCCTTGGCGACACCCGGCTCGCGGAGCTTCAACGCGAGGCCGCCGCCGCATCGAGTGGCGCGAGTACAGCGGCCCACACGACATGGTCGGCCGGATGCTGGGTCCCACCCTCCCCGACGATGTCGAGCAGCCTTGGATCGCCCCTGTGGGCCAGCCCCTCAGCGACCACACCTTGTACTTCCACCACCTCGGCGGCCCCGTCACGCCGCCCTGACATCGACAACGGCGGCACGCAGCGGATCCCTGACGCCCCATCAGAGCGAGCGTCGAATGAGCGTCACGAGCGTCATTTCAGCGTCAAGATATCACCCATAACGCCCGCACCGCCCATCAAGCCCACCCACAAACCCCAGGTCAGGCGTCCTTCTTCACCGGCTCCAGGATCGCCACGCACTCCACGTGGTGCGTCATCGGAAAGATGTCGGCATGAGTGATCTCCAGGAAAGCGCAGGTCAGAGACCCTTTTGGGGCTGCTCACCCTGCGCGCGGGCACCCGGAGCGTCGCACGAGCGTCACGGCCGACAGTCGAAGAACCTCTGCGACAAGGCTGACCGGGGTTCGCTCCCGCAGCACCCGCTGGGCCACCGCTACCACGCCCCCGCCGAACTCCTCACCCTCCCCGCTGTCGACAACGGCGCCAAGCACACCCAACAGATCGCAGCTGTCCGCACCGGTGGCCCTGCCCACCTACATGCCTTGCGAACGGTCTCGAACTCGGCCGTTCCGCCGTCGACGCCGGCCTCACCCTCCCGCACCACAATGGCCGCGGGAAGACGTCGGCACCCGCGCCAAAAGGACGCGGTGACCAGCGAGTCCCGCTCGCCGACGTCGTCGGGGCTGACGTCCGTCCGCGTGTATGTGTCCATCCGCGGGCCGTCATCTTCGACATGGTCGCCGTCGGCTCCCGGGGCTTGGCCCGCGACGAGCCGGTGGAGTGCCATGCACAGCAGGGTCTGCTGGGAGTCGGCGACCGCGCTGGCGGAGCCGAGTTCACGCCCGGCACGTCGCTGGGCGGCGGACAGGAACGGCATCGCCGCCAGGGAGAGGGCGGCGATGACGATACCGGGGACGGGCTCAGCCCCGCCGGTGCCGGTCAGCGCGCGGACGGCGTCAACGGTGACGTAGGCGGCGAGCGCGAAGAAGGAGACAGCGATGATCCGCAGGGTGGTCTTCTCCCTCTGCTCGCGCACGGCGTGGTCGCGGGCGGAGAACTGCCAGGCGACCGCGGCCGCGGAGGAAACCTCGATGACCGAGTCCAGACCGAAGCCGATCAAAGCGTGGACGGTAAGAAGGTGCGCGAGCCCTGGCGCCTCCCGGCGGAAGAACGCGAGGTTCTCGACTACCCGGACCCGCTCATCGACCTCGCCGACGGGCTCGCGCGCTTCAAGCACGCCCGCGGCCGCGACTGAGGAGACACGTCGTGCACTGGCCCTTCGGCGACCAGCTCGGCCCCCACTTCCTCACCCCGGGCGAAGAGGGACCCGGTCTCGACACTCCCCTGCTCATGATCGAGGCGCGCTCCGACTTCCGCAGGCGTCGCTTCCACCGGGCCAAGGCCCACCTCGTGCTGTCCGCGATGCGCCACCGCGCGGCGGAACTGGGCGACCGCGTCACGTACGTACGGGCAGACACCTACCGGGAGGGGCTGGACCGAGCGACGCGTGGGCGTCCGTTCGGCGTCCACCACCCGACCTCGCACGCGGCCCTCCGCCTCGTGCGGTCCCTCGACCAGGTGGCGGTGGGCCCTGCGCGCGGGTTTCTGGTGCCGATGCCCGACTTCACCGCCTGGACGGACGGACACGACGGCAAGCGCCTGCGGCAGGAGGACTTCTACCGCTGGGTCCGTCGCGGCCACGACCTGCTCATGGACGGCGAGCAGCCCGCGGCAGGACGGTGGAACCTCGATCACGACAACCGGGAACCCCCACCCCGCGAGACCACTTCCCTCCAGGCCGGCCGCCCTTACCGGCCCCGCGAGGACGACATCGACGACGAAGTCCGTCACGACCTCGACCGGTGGGAGCGCGACGGGGACGTCTCCTTCGTCGGACGGGACGGGCCACGCCTGTTCCCCGCGACCCGGGCGGAGGCGCGACGGGCGCTGCGGCGCTTCGTCGAGCACCGGCTCGCCACGTTCGGACCGTACGAGGACGCCATGCTCGCCGCCGACCCCGTCACGAGCCACAGCCTGCTCTCCTCGTCTGTGAACCTCGGCCTTCGACCCCGCCGAGTGCGTCGAGCAGGCCGAGCAGGCGTGGCGCGAGGGCCGGGCGCCGCTGAACAGCGTGGAGGGCTTCGTGCATCAGGTTGCCGGCTGGTGCGAGTACGTCTGGCAGCTGTACTGGTACTTCGGCGAGGACTACCGGCGCTCCAACGAGCTTCAGCACACCGCCCCGCTGCCCGACTGGTGGAAAGACCTGGACGCGGACGCCGTCCGGGCCAACTGCCTGCGCACCGTCCTGACCCAGGTGCGCGACACGGGCTGGACGCACCACATCCCCCGGCTGATGATCCTCGACAGGCACGCACTCCAGCGCGGCTGGGACCCCGCCGCCGTCACGGAGTGGTTCCACCCCCGCTTCGTGGACGGCTACGACTGGGTCATGCTCCCCAACGTCGTCGGCATGGCCCAGTACGCCGACGGCGGCCGGATGACGACCAAGCCCTACGCGTCGGGCGGCACCTACGTGAACCGCATGAGCGACCTGTGCGCCCCGTGCGTCTACCGGCCGGGCGACCGCACCGGCGAGCACGCGTGCCCGTGCACCGCCGGCTACTGGGCCTTCCTCGACCGGCACCAGGACCTGCTGGCCGGCAACCAGCGCGTCGCCCGGCCGGTGCGGCAGTCGGACCGGCTCACCGACCTCGCAGACATATGCGAACAGGAACGCGCGCGGGGCGACGCACCACCATGAGATCCCGCCCGTTGCGCCGCTGAGGTGAGTTCGGTCGGCGTCGGGTGCCGAACGGGCAAGGAATCAGTGCATCCGTAACAGGGCACCCGGCGGAAACAGTGCCGTGCGGATAACCAAGAGTGAGAAGGGGTTGCGCATGCCTGGACTGCCGCCGATGGTGGCCCCACCGGCCGAACTCGTCGACGACCCTCTCACCGCGATCGACGCAGCGGACGCCGTCGGCACAGTCCTCGAGCAGGTACTCGACGAACGACTGCGTCACTCCCGTACCGTCGACGCCGTCTTCGCCCGGGAGCTGGCCGACCACCTCGCCACGCTGGCCGTGCGGGGAGGCAAACGGCTGCGCACCGCGTTCGCCTACTGCGGCTGGCGCGCCGCGGGTGGCTCGGGAGACGCCACAGCCGTCCTGCGCGCGGGAGCCGCCCTCGAACTGCTCCAGGCATGCGCCCTCGTACACGACGACGTGATGGACGGATCCGCACAGCGACGAGGCGCACCGGCCCTGCACGTACACTTCGCGCGCGTTCACCGGGCGATGGGCATGCACGGCCAAGCGGAGCCGTTCGGCACGTCGGCCGCCGTGCTCGCCGGTGACCTGGCGCTGGCGTGGGCGGACGACCTGCTGACGGAGACGGCACTCGGCACGCCGCACGGCTCACGCCTGCACGAGGAGTGGCGGGCGATGCGCACCGAGATGGTCGCCGGACAGTACCGCGACCTGCACGCCCAGGCCGCCCGGTCCTCCGGTGTCGACGAGGCGCTGACCATCGCCACCCTGAAGAGCGCCCTGTACACCGTCGCCCGACCGCTCACGCTGGGCGCTTCGCTGGCCGACGCCGACGAACACGTACTGGACGCGCTGCGGGCGGCCGGCCGGTGCGCCGGGCTGGCCTTCCAGCTCCGTGACGACCTCCTCGGCGCCTTCGGCGACCCGGCGCTGACCGGCAAGCCGGCCTACGACGACCTGCGCTCCCGCAAGCTCACCTACCTCCTCGCCGTCGCCGTCCGGCTCGCCGACGCCGCCGGTGATCACCAGGCTGCCACGGCGCTGGCTCCGGACGCGGACCCGAAGTCCGAGAAGGCCGTACGGCAGGTGCGGTCCGCGCTGCAGCGCACCGGCGCCCGGGACCTGGTGGAGGCGAAGATCGAGGAGCTGACCAACATGAGCCTTGCGCACTTCGAGCGCGCCGGTGCACGCCCTGCCGTGCGGCACGAGTTCGCCGCGCTGGTCTCGCGCGCGACGGGTGTGGCCCAGCGCCGTGCCGAGGAGGTCGCGTGAAGAGGGTGCCGGGGCCGACCGACCATGTCGTCGTGGTGGGTGCCGGGCTGTCCGGGCTGGCCTGTGCCCTGCACCTGCTGGGTGCGGGCCGCCGGGTCACCGTCGTCGAACGGGACGCCGGTCCCGGCGGCCGGGCCGGCCGGGTGCGACTGGGCGGCTACGAGTTGGACACTGGCCCCACGGTGCTGACCATGCCGCACCTGGCCGACGAGGCGTTCGCCGCCGTCGGGGACAGCCTCCACCGCCGCGTCGGGCTGACGGCTCTGGACCCGGCCTACCGGGCGTGCTTCGCGGACGGTTCCTCGCTCGACGTGCACACCGACGGCGAGGCGATGGAGGCGGAGGTACGGCGCTTCGCCGGACCGGCGCAGGCGGCCGGATACCGCGACCTGCGGCAGTGGCTGGAACGTCTGTACCGGGTCCAGATGCGCCGTTTCATCGACACGAACTTCGACTCGCCCTTCCAACTGCTGCACCCGGATCTGGCCCGGCTGGTGGCGCTGGGCGGTTTCGGACGGCTGGACGGCCGCATCGGCCGCTTCCTCTCCGACGAGCGCCTGCGCCGGGTCTTCTCCTTCCAGGCGCTGTACGCCGGGGTGGCCCCGGCCCGAGCACTCGCGGCCTACGCCGTGATCGCTTACATGGACACCGTGGCCGGCGTCTGGTTCCCCAAGGGCGGAATGCACGCACTCCCCCGCGCCATGGCCGACGCGGCGGCGGAAGCCGGTGCCGATCTGCGCTGGACTGCCGAAGTACGCACGCTGGAGCGCTCCGCGGACCGAGTACGGGCCGTCCACCTGGCCTCCGGCGAGCGCATCCCCTGCGACGCGGTGGTGCTCACGTGCGAACTGCCCGCCGCCTACGGGCTGCTGGGGCGGGCGCCCCGGCGGCCGGCGCGGCTGCGTCACTCACCGTCCGCCGTGATCCTGCACGCGGGAACCGACCGCACCTGGCCGCACCTCGCTCACCACACCATCTCCTTCGGCGCCGCGTGGCAGCGCACCTTCGACGAGCTGACCCGCACGGGCGAGCTGATGAGCGACCCCTCTCTGCTCATCACCCGCCCCACCGCACACGATCCCGCCCTGGCACCGCCGGGACGCCACCTCCACTACGTCCTCGCCCCCTGTCCGAACACAGCGGTCGGTCCCACAGCCGCCGCGTGGCGGGGCCTCGGCCCGCGCTACCGCGACCGCCTGGTGGGTGAACTGGAGCGCCGGGGCCTGGACGGGTTCGCGGACAGCATCCAGGAAGAGCTTCTGGTGACGCCGCTCGACTGGGCGAGGCAGGGCCACGCCGCCGGCAGCCCCTTCTCCGTCTCCCACACCTTCGCCCAGACCGGACCGTTCCGCCCGCGCAACCTCGTACGGGGGCTGGACAACGTGGTGCTCGGCGGCTGCGGTACCACTCCGGGCGTCGGCGTACCGACCGTACTCATCAGCGGCAAACTCGCCGCCACGCGCGTCACCGGCGGCACCGGTACCCGGCCCGCACGGACGGCGCCGTCCTCGACCGCGACCGACGCATCCTCCGTCCCGGCCCCGGCAGGTGCTGATGACCCGTCGTGAACTGGACGCCGCCGGGATCACCGATCCCGCACTGCGCGCCGCCTACACCCAGTGCCGACGGCTCAACGCCCGCCACGGCAGGACCTACTTCCTGGCCACCCGCCTGCTGCCCCTCGAACGCCGCTCCGCCGTGCACGCCCTGTACGGCTTCGCCCGCTGGGCGGACGACATCGTGGACGACCACGACCGCCATCGCGCGCCCGAGGAGCGCGACCGGCTGCTGCGACGCCTGGAGAGCGACCTGACCGACGGGCTGCGCGCCGGAGCGGGCGACGAACCGGTGGTCCGGGCCGTCGCGGACACAGCCGACCGCTACGACATCGGTCATGCCCTCTTCGCCGACTTCCTGTCCTCGATGCGTGCCGACCTGACCGTCACCCACTACCCCACCTACGCCGATCTGCAGGGGTACGTGCACGGTTCGGCGGCGGTGATCGGCCTGCAGATGCTGCCGGTCCTCGGTACGGTCACGGCCCGGGAGGAGGCGGCACCGCACGCGGCGGCGCTCGGTGTGGCGTTCCAGCTCACCAACTTCCTGCGCGACGTGGGTGAGGATCTCGACCGGGGCCGCGTCTACCTGCCCGGCGATCTGCTGGCCGCGCACGGTGTGGACAGACCCCTGCTGGAGTGGAGCCGGCGCACCGGGCGGCGCGATTCTCGGATCCGCGCCGCTCTGGTCGCGGCGGAGGCCATGACGCGGGGCGTGTACCGGACGGCGGAGCCGGGCATCGCGATGCTCGATCCGCGGGTGCGTCCCTGTATCCGTGCCGCGTTCACCCTCTACGGCGGGATTCTCGACGCGATCGCCGAGCAGGACTACACCGTGCTGCATCGCCGTGCGGTGGTGTCGCGTCGGCGTCGGGCGGCAACGGCCGCGGCCGGTGCGCTGCGCGTGGCCGGTGCCCGGTGGCTCACTCGCGCCGCGCACCGAGCGGCCCCGGCGGGTGGTCCGGCAGTCGAGTGGAAGGGGCCGGTGCGGTGAGTAGTCGAAGGGACGGCAAGCGCTGGTCGCCGCCGTTGCGGCGGCGGAGGTCCGGCCCGGACTGGGCGGCGCAGACACCGACTTGGCGCCAGGCGCGGCCGGCGCTCGTCGCCGACGCACTCGAGCGGGCGTCCGCCCGTCCGTCCGGCAACTGGTTCGTGGTCGGTGCCTCCCGGAACGTGCGCGCGGACGATCGCCCGTACGGCCGGACGGTCGGTGGTGTGGAGGTCGTGCTGTGGCGCTCGGAGGACGGCGAGCCCCATGCCGGTTCGGGCGTCTGCCCGCACCTGGGCGCTCCCCTGCGCGACAGCCGGGTGGTGTGCGGCACGCTGGTCTGCCACTGGCACGGGCTCGCCCTGGACGGTTCTCCGTCCGCCGGCTGGCAGCCGTTTCCCGTGCACGACGACGGCGTACTCGTCTGGGTGCGGCTGGACGCGGTGGGTGGCGAGGAGCCCACCGAGCGGCCTGTCGTGCCCGCTCGACCGGCGAGGGGCCGTGGGGTGGACGCGGTGTTCACGGCGGTAGGACGGTGCGAACCGCAGGACGTGGTGGCCAACCGGCTAGATCCGTGGCACGGTTCGTGGTTCCACCCGTACTCGTTCGTCGACCTGTCGGTGGCGCGGGAGCCGCGGGGGGACAAGGACGACGCCTTCGTCGTCGATGTCTCCTTCCGGGTGGCCGGGCGGCTCGTGGTTCCGGTACGGGCCGAGTTCACGGCGCCGGAGCCGCGCACGGTCGTCATGCGCATCACCGACGGCGAGGGCGCCACGTCCGTGGTCGAGACACACGCGACGCCGCTGACCGGGCCCGACCACGAGCGTCCGCGCACCGCCGTGGTCGAGGCGGTCGTCGCCGCGTCGGACCGGCCCGGCTTCGCCCTGGCGCGGGCCGCCGCCCCCGTACTGCGCCCGCTGATGCGCCGTACGGCCGGCCGCCTGTGGCGCGACGACCTGGCCTACGCCGAACGGCGCTGGACGCTGCGCAGCACCGGACGGTTCCCCGGCTGACCGGGCACCGGTCAGCGAGACGAGTGGCGCCCTGCGACGGCTCCGAGCGCCCGGAGCAAGGGTGAACGGCCCGCCCGGGGTACCGTCCACAGGACCTGGCCGCGCACCCCCCGGTCGGCGAGCAGGGCGTTCGCGGCCAGGAAGCCCGTGGTGGCGGCCCGTTCCATGAGGGCGACGGGCAGGTTGCAGCGGATTCCGTCGCCGGCCAGGGTCAGCCACGG
Source organism: Streptomyces laurentii (assembly GCA_002355495.1). GTDB lineage: Bacteria > Actinomycetota > Actinomycetes > Streptomycetales > Streptomycetaceae > Streptomyces > Streptomyces laurentii. Next base: position 6,030,149 of record AP017424.1, on the reverse strand, counting down.
ATGAGGGGTGCGCACGGTGGGTCGCCGGCGGTGGGAGCCGGCCTCGAAGAGCGGGCAGTCCGAGCGCCACTCGTGCCGGGCGTCGATGATGCGCGCCTCGCGGATCTCCGGGTACACCTGGTGCAGCCGGTCGACGAGCATGTCCTGCACCTCCTTCGGTTCGGCCGCCGGGTCCACGGCGTAGGCGTGCAGTTCTACGACCGAGCCCCCGGTCCGTGCGGCCCAGCGAGCGGCCTCGCCCTCGTACCGCTCCAGGACGCTGATGTTGTCGAGCCCGCCGTAGCCGCTGGTGCCGAGGAATCCGGGCCGGTCGGCGCGGACCGGCCGGTCGAGCCAGAGCCGGGAGACGAGGAACGGCGGTGCGGTGCGCAGGGCCGCGATGTCCTCGCACCAGTCGGACGTGCCCAGGCCGGGTGACGCGCCGACGATCCGGCGCAGGCTCCCGGGGTCGAGGGCGAGCACCACGGCTTGGTGGCGCCCGGCGCCGGTGTCGGTGTGCACGTGCGCCCCACCGTCGCCGAGGGGGAGCACGCCGTGGACGGGGGTGCCGGTGCGGATGTCCACCCCGAGGCGCTGGAGGTAGTCGCCAAGCGGGTCCCAGAGCGCCTGGGGGAAGGGTTCGCCCGGTACGTCGAAGAGCAGTCCCTCGGCCGATCCGAGGAAGTAGATGTGGAACATCAGCAGCAGTTCGGCGGCGGACAGTTCGCACGGGTCGGCGAAGAAGCTGCGTGAAAACACCTCGAACGCCAGGTGGTGCGCAGCTTCCGGGAAACTCACGCTGTCCAGGAAGCCGGTTGCGGTGACCTCGTCGAAGCGTTCGTACACCTCGGGCACCCGCACGTCGAGCAGAGGCAGTGCCGCCCGGGCGTCCATGGCGGCGAGGTCCCGCCAGCCGAAGCTCGGGCTGAGGGCGACGAAGCCGAGCGCGCTGAAAGGCGGCGTTCTCGGAACTCGGGCGAAGCTGTCGGTCAGGCCGCCACTGTGCCGCAGGGGGTAGTCGGGCAGCGGCGTGAGCCGCGAAAGGGCAGGGTCGGTACGACGGAGGAGCCCGCGCAGGTTGTAGTACTGGCGGAAGAAGGCGTGGAAGCCGCGGGTCATGGTCACGGAGGAGCCGTCCGCCAGCCTGGTGGGCCAACCGGAGAGCCGGCCGCCCAGTGCATCCTCTTCCTCGTACAGGGTCACGCGGGCACCCCGCTCGGCCAGCAGGGTGGCCGCGGCGAGACCGGCGATCCCGCCACCGATCACCGCGACGGACGGCTCGACCCCACGCTGGAACCGGTCCCTGCCGGGTGGCGGCGCCAGAACCTCGGCCTTGCGGTCGCGGCCTCGTCGGGCGGCAGCGGTACGGCGGGCCGTCACCGGACTCGCTCCCTTGCCGTGGTCGGGCGTGCCGGGCTCGGGCCGTTGCGGGCGAGGAAGGTGTGCACGATGCCCGTCTGCCATCCGGCGACCGGGGCGACGCGCACTCCGGTCAAGCCGGCTCGCATCAGCCGGTCGGCGAAGGCGGGGGCGGTGTCGAAGGCGATGACGCTGTGCCAGAGGTGGCGGTACAGGGCCCGGTCGCCGGTGAGCGTGCCCGCCGGGATGACGACGCCGTGGCACACCGCCGTCCACAACGCCCGGTGCAGCCGCCGGCCGCTCAGGGTGTACTCGTGGGCGCTGATACGTCCGCCCGGCCGCAGCAGGCTCCGGACGCTGCCCAGGACCGCGTCCGGGTCGGTGACGTTGCGGAACAAGTGGGCGGCGAAGACCGCGTCGAAGGGGCCCTCGCCGGCCGTCGTGACCTCCTCGGCGGTCAGGTGCAGGAACCGCACGCGTGCGGGCCACGGCTTGGCCTGGGCGCGGCGCAGCATGCCCGCCGACGCGTCCACAGCCGTGATCCGGGCCCGGGGCGCGGCACTGAGCAGGGCCCGGGTGGAGGCGCCGGTACCGCAGCCGAGGTCGAGAACGTGCAGTCCGGCGCCGTCGTCAGGGAGCCGGAGCCGGCGGGCCGAGCGCAGGAGGTCGGTGTGGTGGCCGGGGTTGAGAGAGGTGAGGCTGTCGTAGGTGCAGGCGGCGTGGTCGAAGGCGCGGGCCAGGTCGTGCTCGCGCAGGAGGCTCATCGGTGATTGTCTCCGGTTCTTGCGAAGGGCTGGGAGCGTCGGGGCACAAAGGGCAGTTCGGCGGCCGTACGAAGCATCGGCAGGACAGGGGTGCGCAGCCCGATGCCCCACTCCTCCCGCAGGGAGGTGGCGCCGTCGAGGAAGCGCAACAGGCGCTCCGCCGGGATCCGGCGGAACAGGTCAGTGAAGAATCGCGGGCCGTCGATGCGCCCGGTGTCCAGGGCACGCAGCAGGACCGCGTCCATGGCCGACGCCCTCCGCCCGTGGGGTGCGGGGATGGTGGTGCGCCCGTCGCGCAGGGCGGCGGCGATGGCTCTGCTCTGTCGCTGCACCGCCGCGAAGGTGTAGCCAGTGGCCGCACGAGTGGCGCCCCCCGCGGTTCCGACACGGAAGTGGGCGGGACCGGCCCGTCGCGGAAAGCGGGCGTCGGTCATGGGAATGATCCCCTGCTCCGCCCGTTCCACGGAGAGCGCGCCGAGCCCGAGGACGTCTCGGCAGTAGTGACCGAGAGCCGATTCGTACGCCTCGGTGGTCAGCGCGTTGCCGGAGAACTCGGTGTATTCCACGAGCGCCCGGTCCGGCGCCAGCGGCAGGACGTAGCCGAAGGCGAGTCCGTGCGCCGGCTGAGGAACCCGGAAGTCCATCAAATCCGCGACCGAGGGGTCGAACCGGTCAGTGTCGGTACGTACGAACCAGCCGCGGAAGTGCTGCAGCAACCGCGTGCGCGCCGGCGGCAGGACAGGCAGCGGCCGCGAGTCGAACACCCGCCGGGCGCGCAGCGTCAGGGACCAGCCCCCGGGCAGCGTGCACCGGACCTCCGCGCCTCCGGGCACACCGCGCACCGATTCCACCGTCGCGCGCAGGAGACGCCCGCCGTCCGAGCGGGCCAGGCGGCCGTGGACCAGCCGCTCGAAGTCGGCGGAGCGCACCATGCGGTAGGTAAACGGGGCAGGTCCGACAACGACCGGCCGGCGGTCGGCGCCGTGCAGACGCAGCACGGACCAGGACGCGCTGACCGCCTCTTCCAGGCCGTCGACGCCCGCGTCCCAGTAGCACCAGGTCCGTTCCGCGGGGCGGAGCGGACCGTCCGGCGGCTCGACCACGGTCACAGTGGCGGCGCCCTTCTCCGTCAGCCGGTGGGCGAGGCTGAGACCGGCCGCACCACCACCGATGACGATCACGTCGGAGTCCTTGGCGGGGCGGGGTGTCACCGGGCTCGCCGTTCGACGACGGGGCTTTTGTCGGGGCCCGAGCGCAGCAGCTCGGCGCCGACCTCCAGCGCGTCCGCGACGGCGCCGGCGACGTGACGCGGGTCGCCGCCCTCCGGCAGGGGTGGGGCGGTGCCCGCCACGGGGCGAGTCGCGAAGCCTGTGTCGAGATGACCCGGCCGGATCTCCAGTACCGCGACACCGGCGCTCCGTGCTTCGCGGCGGACGGCGTCCAGCCATGCGGCGAGCGCGGCTTTGGAGACGCTGTAGTCGGCCATTCGGGGCTGCGGGCGCTCGGCCACCACGCCGGTGACGGCGGCGATCGCCGAACCGCGTCGCAGGATGCCGAGCGCGGCGCGGAAGAACGCGGCGGGCGCGAGGTGGTTGACCGCCATCAGGTGCTCCGCGACCTCGTCACCGATCTCCTCGGCAGCACCGAAGGCCACCGACCCGAACGCGACGACGACGTCCAGCCCTTGGAGGGCTGCCGCCGCTTCGTGCACGGCCAGAGCGCACGACCCGGGATCGTGGGCGTCGAAGCCGGCGGTCGGGGCACTGGGATACGCCCGCGCGGTGTGGGCCAGGCGGCCGCGGTCGCGTCCGGCGAGGGCCACGCGGGCGCCCCGGTCGGCCAGTTCGGCGGTGATCGCACCGCCCAGCGCTCCCGTGGCACCGGCCACCAGGACACGGGCACCGCTCAGTTCCACGCTTCACCCCTCGATACGGCCAACGGGTTCATCCGATCGTCACTGCTTCGCGTCCAGGGCTGTCCGCGGATGCGGCCGGACACCGTTCACACCCCGGCGTCACCTCCTTGCCCCCGGTCGGCGACCACCTCGCGCGCGGCGCGCGCCCCCGACGCCATGGCGCCCTGCACCGATCCGGTCGCCCGGTGGTCCCCGCACACGTACCTGCCTGGGCGAAGGCGGGTGGTGCGGCTCAGCGGCCAGGGGGGAAGCATCGCGGGCAGCGCACCCTCGACCGTGCAGGCGGCGACCTGCTGCCAGCCGCTCGTGTCGGTACCGTACAGCTCGGCCAGACGGCATAGCACCGCCTGTGCCCTGCCGGGGAGGTCGGTTCCCAGTACGGAAGTGGAGATCAGCGCAGTGCCGCGGGGCGCGTACGTGGGAGCGACCTCGCTGAGTACGCAGGTGTTCAGGATCGCTCCGGTGCTGTCCACCATCAGGGTCGGTTCGGCCATCGGTGTCCTGCCGATGGCGTGGTAGTAGGTGGTGACGGTGCGTGTGTCCGGCACGGTCAGGTCCGGCAGCAGGCGGGTGGCGGTCGCCGGGTCCGTCGCCACCACGACCGTCCGGGCCGGCACCTCGCTCCCGTCCTCCAGCAGCACTCCGGTGTCGGTGACCTCGGCGACGGGGGTGCCGAGCCGCAGCACGCCGCCGGGCAGGCCGTCGGCGAGTTGGGCCGGGACGGCGCCGATGCCCTGTGCCGGCAGGCACAGAGACCCTCGGACCATGCTCCGCCAGACCAGGTGGAAGAAGCGTGCGGAGGTCTCCAGCCGGTCCTCCAGGAAGACGCCGGACAGGAACGGCCGCAGGATGTCGGCGACCGCGGCGTCCGACACTCCCGCCCGGGCCAGGGCCGCCGAGGTGGAGCCGTCTTCGCGCCGTCTGGCGGCGGAAGCGGGCAGAACGGCGTCCCGCACGGTGAGAGCCGCCAGCGCGGCCAGGTCGCGCGGCGAGACAACCCGCCCCGTCAGCAGAGCCCCCGCCGCACTGGGCTCCCTCGTCGGGTCGGCGAGGCGGACCGGCCCCTTCGACGTATGCGCGACGACGCCCGCGGTGAACGGCCGCAGCCGCAGGCTCCTCAGATCCATGCGCCGCTTCACCTGCGGATACGAGGTGTTGAACACCTGGAAACCACGATCCAGCAGGAACCCGTCCCGCCGGTCCGTGCGCATACGCCCGCCCACGCCTTCGGACGCCTCCAGCAGAATCACCCGCCATCCCGCACGGCACAGGTCCAGCGCGCACACCAGGCCGGACAGGCCCGCACCGACGACGACCACGTCCGGTGCCCGGCGATGTTCCTCGCACATGCTTCTCCTCGGTCGACGTCGTACCCGTGGCACCCGCACATCAGGGCCGTCCGCTCGGCCCCTTCCTCGGCCGATACCCCTGAACCAGCGGGCACAGACCCGTGCCGGAACGTGGCGCGAAAGCAACGCTCGCCCGTGGACGAACGACGCGGCCGCGACCACTGGTCCAGCGGACCACGTTCCCCGGCCGCTGCCCAGGCGCCACGACCAAGACGGCAACACGTCACCAGGAGGCCGACGACTCCAGAGCGGCGACCGCCTCGGCGAGTCCCGACGGACGCGCCAGACCCGCCACCGCCTGCCCCGCCCAGCCGGGTCCCAGCGTCAGCACGACCGGCCTGCGACGGGCACCGCGCACTCCCCACTCCATGACTGCGACGTGCTGAGCCAACGGCCGGCTGGCGGTGGTACGGGACTGCGCCCACAGCCCGACCGCGGCCGGCCCGGTCCTGCGCACGGCCGCGACGAGCGACTCGACGGGCAGGGCACCGCCGAACATACGCACCGGAACGCCGCGCTCCGTCAACGCCGCGGCCAGCACTTCCAACGGCAGGGTGTGGTTCTCCCCCGGGACGCAGGCGAGCACCGTGGTGGCGCCGGCACGGGCGGCGACCGTGTGGGGCGTGGCGCGCCGCAGCGCGCCGGAGACGTGCCAGGACAGGAAGTGCTCGACCTCGACGTACTTCTCGCCCGACGTCTCCCACTTGCGGCCGACCGCCTGGAGCGTCGGCACGATCACCTCGGTCCAAGCGGCGACCAGTCCGTGCTCGGTGATCGCGGTGAGCAGCAGTTCGTCGAGCGCGGCGGCGTCGAGGCGCAGGGCGGCCCTGGCGATTCCCCTGCACTCCTGACGTACGTCACCGAGCCGCAGGCCGCTCCCCGCCCGGCTGCGGGCCTGAGCCGAAGCCCGCTGTGGCCCGGCGGTCCGTCGAGGCCGGGCCGCCACCGGTGATTCCCCGCTTCGCGCGAGCCGTGCGGCCTCGGCCGGGGGCAGCCCTGTCGCCGTCAACGCGCACATCCGCTCCAGCCGCGCCACGTCCCTGGCGGTCCAGCGCCGGTGCCGGCCGCCCGTGTGCGCGTCGGGCCCGAGGCCGTACCGGCGGTCCCACGTGCGGACCGTGGTGGGCGCCACCCCCAGGCGCCGGGCCACCTCACCGGTGGTCAGTCCGCCGTCCGGCGGACCACCCTCGCCGTACCGGCCGTCGTGGTCCTCACCGTTTTCCTCATCAGGCTCACTCACGCCTCCACTGTACGACGCACAAACGACGCACGTTGCTTGCGTCGTTTCCGCGTCCCACACTGCAAGCACGCGCACGGCGGACCGGCGGACTTGCCGTCCGGACACGCTCTTTCGTCCCCGGACGGCGCACGGCAGGAGGAACGTGCCATGAACACGACCGCGCGACCGAGTACCGCTCTGGTCCCGCCCGCGGCGGAGACGCGGCACGAGGAGGACCTCGCCCGCGGCCTCGTCGCCGCTGACGAGGAGGTGTTCGCGGCCATCTACCGGCGCTGGGGACCACTCGTCCACACCATGGCCTCCCGGTCCCTCGGCGACGCTGACGAGGCCGAAGACGTGACTCAGCAGGTCTTCATCGGCGCCTGGGGCGGGCGGCACGGCTTCCGCCCGGAGCGGGGCGCACTCGGTGCCTGGCTGGTCGGCATCGCACGCCGCAAGATCATTGACGCGCTGGCCGCCAGGACGAGGCGTCTGGCCCTCGTCGACTCGGCCGCCCACGAAGCCACGCCCACCCGGTTCGTCCAGGAGATACCGGGCGAGGTGCTCGACCGCGTGTTGCTGGTCGAGGCCCTGTCCCGGTTGCCGCACGCTCAGCGCGAGGTGCTCTGCATGGCCTTCTACGAGGACCTGACGCAGGTCCAGATCGCTCAACGCACCGGTGTGCCCCTGGGGACGGTGAAAAGTCACGCCCGCCGCGGCCTGCACCGGCTGCGTCTGGCCGTCGACCTCGGCGACGCGCACGGAACGGGCATCTGACCGAGCCGAAGAAGCGACGGCGCGGGGGCTTCCGGGACACCGCCCACCCGCGCGACCCTTTCGAGACCCGGCAGCAGGCACGGACTGCGTACGAAGGGACGACCCCCATGGTTTCCGGAATCGACCACGCGGCCCACGGGGGCGACAGCGGCGCCGCCGTCACCCCGAACTCCTCCGCCCGGTGGCCGGCCCGGGCCGCCACGGCCGGAGCGGTCACGGTGACCGGCGTCCCGGCGTCCCACCGAGTCGCCGGCCGGCATGGCTGACGCCGCGCCAGGAAACCCAGCTGGGGTGGCCCACACGGCAGAAGCTCACCGCCCGATGGCCGGGAAGCGCCCGCGGATACGACCCTGCTTGCCGAGCCGGCCACTGCTCATGCACCAAGCACACAACCACTGGTGTAGTGGGTCCAGCAGCTGCGCTGACGAGGCAGTTTGGGCAGCACTGAAGCACCTGACACCCCATCAGAACGAGCGTCAAATGAGCGTCACGAGCGTCATTTCAGCGTCAAGACATCGCCCGTAACGCCCGCGCCGCCCATCAAGCCCACCCATAAAACCGCAGGTCAGGCGTCCTTCTTCACCGGCTCCAGGATCGCCACACACTCCACGTGGTGCGTCATCGGGAAGAGGTCGAAGGCGCGGAGCGTGCGGACGCGGTAGCCGTTCGTGCGGAAGTAGCCGAGGTCGCGGGCCAGGGCCGCCGGGTCGCAGGCCACGTAGGCGATGCGGCGGGCGCCGAGGCCGGCGAGGTGCTGGACCGTCTGCTTGCCGGCGCCGGCGCGCGGGGGGTCGAGGACGATCAGGTCGACGTCCGTGATGCCGGTGCGCGGCAGGACCGACTCGACCTTGCCCTGCTCGATGCGGACGCGCGGGTAGTCGGCCAGGTTGTGGCGGGCGTCCTCCACCGCGCGCTTGCCCGACTCGATGCCGAGGACCGCGCCCGCGTCGCCCAGGCGGTCGGCGAGGGCGCCCGCGAAGAGGCCGACGCCGCAGTAGAGGTCGAGGGCCATCTCGCCCTTGCGCGGCAGGAGGCCCTGCATGACGGCGCGGACGAGGGTGTCGGCGGCCTTCGGGTGGACCTGCCAGAAGCCGCCGCTGCCGACGCGGTAGGTGCGGTCGTCGGAGCGCTCGCGCACGAAGGGGCGGCCGTGGACGCGGTGGACGCCGCCGTCCTTCTCGTCGACGCGCATGACCGAGACGGGCTTGTCGAGCTCGACGATCGGCAGCCGGGCGCCGGGGCGCGGGGTCAGGATGACCTGGCGGTCCTGCGAGCCCGTCGCGGCGATGGCCTCGATCGACGCCATGCCCTCCCAGCCGCGGCTCTCGATGCCGAGTTCCGTGACGCCCGGGGCGGCGATCATGCAGTGGTCGATCACCTCGACGTCGTGCGAGCGGTGCTTGCGCAGGCCCGCGTGGCCCTCGGCGTCGACCGCGTACTGGACGCGGGTGCGCCACTGCGGGACCTCGCCGGCCGGCAGCTTGTCGCCTTCGGCCGGGACGACGGTGCCGTCCCAGCCGGCCTCCTCCGGGGTGAGGCCCGCGAGCCGCTGCAGCTGCTCGGCGATGACCTCGCCCTTGAGCCGGCGCTGGGCGCCCGGCTTGGCGTGCTGCCAGTCGCAGCCGCCGCACTTGCCGGGGCCGGCGAAGGGGCACGGCGCCGCGATGCGGTCCTTCGACGCGTCGAGGATCTCGACGGCGTCGGCGCGCAGGAAGCGGGAGGTCTCCTCGCCCTCGGTCACGCGGGCACGGACGCGCTCGCCCGGCAGCGCGTGGCGGACGAAGAGGACCCGGCCCTCCTCGGTGCGGGCGATGCAGTGACCGCCGTGGGCCACGGGGCCGACCTCGACCTCGTACTCCTCCCCGACCAACGACGCAACAGGGGTGTTCTGCATGACCAGGGGCTCCAGAAGGAAGGGGAGGAAGAGAAGTGGGCCGCCGTTTGCACGGCAGCCCACCAGTCTAGTTGTTCTTCCCTGCCGTTTCCCGCCGGCCCTTCTCCACCGGGCCGCGGCGCACCGAGCCCGGCGCGTTCCATTCCTGGCGCCTGCGGGCCCGCTTCCGCGCGGCCTCGGAGGACTGGAGCTGGTACGGCACGGAGGTCACCATCACGCCCGGCGTGAACAGCAGCCGTCCCTTGAGGCGCAGCGCGCTCTGGTTGTGCAGCAGGTGCTCGTACCAGTGGCCGACCACGTACTCCGGGATGTAGACGGCGACGGCGTCGCGCGGGCTCTGCTGGCGCAGGTTCTTGACGTACTCGACGACCGGCCGGGTGATCTCGCGGTACGGCGAGTCGAGGATCTTGAGCGGGACGTTGATGCCGCGCCGCTCCCACTCGGCCTTCAGTTCCTTGGTGTCGGCCGGGTCGACGTTGACGGTGAGCGCCTCCAGCTCGCTCGCGTGCATGAGCTTGGCGTACGCGAGGGCCCGCAGGGTGGGCTTGTGGAGCTTGGAGACGAGGACGATGGAACGGACCCGGGAGGGGCGTACGTACTCGTCGGGGCGTTCCTCGGCCGCCGCGATCTCCTGGCCCACCGAGTCGTAGTGGCGGCGGATCGCGGTCATCGTCACGTAGAAGATGACCATGCCGAGCAGCGCGACCCAGGCACCGTGGGTGAACTTGGTGGCGAGGACGACGACCAGGACGAGGCCGGTGAAGAAGGCGCCGAACGCGTTGATCGCGCGGGAGCGCTTCATGTGGCGGCGCTTGGCCGGGTCGCGTTCGGCGGCCAGGTGGCGGTTCCAGTGCCGGACCATGCCGATCTGGCTCAGCGTGAAGGAGACGAAGACGCCGACGATGTAGAGCTGGATCAGGCGGGTGGAGTCCGCGCCGTAGATCCAGACGAGGAGCGCGGCGGCGCCGGCGAGCAGCACGATGCCGTTGGAGAAGGCGAGGCGGTCGCCGCGGGTGTGCAGCTGGCGCGGCAGGTAGCGGTCCTGGGCGAGGATCGAGCCGAGGAGCGGGAAGCCGTTGTACGCCGTGTTGGCGGCCAGGAAGAGGACCAGCGCGGTGGCGGCGGCGAGCAGGATGAAGAAGAACGTTCCGTCACCGAAGACGGCGGCGGCGACCTGCGAGATGACCGGGTCCTGGACGTAGCCCTCGCCGACCGGGACACCGTTCTTCACCAGGTCGTGGGCCGGGTTCTCGGCCATCCGGACCTTGGTGGCCATGGCCAGGAAGATGATGCCGCAGAACATGGTGACGGCGAGGCCGCCCATGAGCGCGAGCGTGCTGGCGGCGTTCTTCGACTTCGGCTTGCGGAAGGCCGGCACGCCGTTGGAGATGGCCTCGACGCCGGTGAGCGCCGCACAGCCGGAGGAGAAGGCCCGCAGCAGCAGGAAGACCATCGCGAATCCGGCGAGTCCGCCCTGTTCGGGCTTGATCTCGAAGTCGGCGGTGGGCGCGCGCATGGTGTCGCCGAGGACGATGCCGCGGAAGGCGCCCCAGAGGATCATCACGAAGACGCCGAAGACGAAGACGTACGTCGGGATGGCGAAGAGGCTGCCGGACTCCTTGACGCCCCGGAGGTTCATCAGGGTCAGCAGCACGATGACCACGACCGCCGAGATCGTCTTGTGTTCGACGATGAACGGCACGGCGGAACCGAGGTTCTCGATGCCGGAGGAGATCGACACGGCGACGGTCAGGACGTAGTCGACGAGCAGGGCGCTCGCCACGGTCAGTCCGGCCTTCGGGCCGAGGTTGGTGGTGGCGACCTCGTAGTCGCCGCCGCCGCTCGGGTACGCGTGCACGTTCTGCCGGTACGAGGCGACGACCGTGAACATCAGGACCACGACCGCCAACGCGATCCACGGGCTGAAGTGGTAGGCCGACAGACCCGCGACGGACAGGACGAGGAGCACCTCGCCGGGCGCGTACGCCACCGAGGAAAGCGGGTCGGAGGCGAAGACGGGTAGGGCGATCCGCTTGGGGAGCAGGGTCTCCCCGAGCTTGTCGCTGCGCAGGGCCCGCCCGATCAGGATCCGTTTGGGCACGTCGGTCAGTTTGGACACAACAGAGGATCGTAAGCGTTCGAAATGAGCCCCGGCGACCATTGCCGCCGATCCGCACGGAATCTCCCATGGCCACCCCGTGGATGAGGTCCCCTCCGACCCGCACGCTTAAGCTCGGACCGGACAGCACGCGTGCGCGTGGTCCGCCACAGCCCGGGCGATTCGGGACGAGAAAGTTGTGAACAGGGTGTTTTCGCAGGTCAGCAGGACGATCAGGAGTGCGGGGTAAGGGGACGTGCACATCGTCATCATGGGCTGCGGGCGAGTGGGAGCCGCTCTCGCGCAGACCCTGGAGCAGCAGGGGCACACGGTCGCGGTCGTCGACCAGGACCCGACGGCTTTCCGCCGTCTGGGCTCGGGATTCGGCGGGCGCCGGGTCACCGGTGTGGGCTTCGACCAGGACACGCTCCGCGAGGCGGGCATCGAGGAGGCCGGCGCCTTCGCCGCCGTGAGCAGCGGCGACAACTCCAACATCATCGCGGCGCGGGTCGCCCGTGAGATGTTCGGCATCGAGAACGTGGCCGCCCGGATCTACGACCCGCGGCGCGCCGAGGTCTACCAGCGGCTGGGCATCCCCACCGTGGCGACCGTGCGCTGGACGGCCGACCAGATGCTGCGCCGGCTGCTGCCGTCGGGCGCCGAGCCGCTGTGGCGCGACCCGAGCGGCGGTGTGCAGCTCGCCGAGGTGCACACCTCGCCGTCGTGGATCGGTCACAAGATCAGCCGGCTCCAGGAGGAGACCGGGGTGCGCGTGGCATTTCTCACCCGGGTGGGCGAGGCGATTCTGCCGACCTCGCAGACGGTGCTGCAGGAGGGCGACCTCGTGCACGTGATGATGCGGACGGACGAGATCGACACGGTCGAGGCGGCCTTCGCCGAGGGTCCCGAGGAGGGTGGTCACTGATGCGTGTCGCCATTGCCGGCGCCGGCGCGGTGGGCCGTTCCATCGCGGGCGAGCTCCTGGAGAACGGGCACGAGGTCCTGCTCATCGACAAGGCGCCGACCGCCATCTCGGTGGAGCGGGTGCCGCAGGCGGAGTGGCTGCTGGCCGACGCCTGCGAGATCACCTCGCTGGACGAGGCCGCGCTGCAGCGCTGCAACGTCGTGATCGCGGCCACCGGTGACGACAAGGTGAACCTGGTCGTCTCGCTGCTCGCCAAGACCGAGTACGGGGTGCCCCGGGTGGTCGCCCGGGTGAACAACCCGAAGAACGAGTGGCTGTTCAACGAGGCGTGGGGCGTGGACGTCGCCGTCTCGACGCCGCGCCTGATGTCGGCCCTGGTGGAGGAGGCGGTGAGCGTCGGCGACCTGGTCCGGCTGCTGCGCTTCAGCCACGGCGACGCCAACCTGGTGGAGCTGACGCTGCCGCCCGAGTCGGCGGTCACCGGGACCCAGGTGGGCGATGTGGCCTGGCCGCAGGACACCTCCCTGGTCACCATCATCCGCGGCTCGCGGGTCCTCACCCCGAGCCCGGAGGAGACCCTGGAGGCGGGCGACGAGCTGCTGTTCGTGGCCGCGCAGGCGCGCGAGGAGCAGCTGGAGGATCTGCTGTCGGTCCGCCGGACGGACGAGAGCGCGTAGCGGCGGCCGGACGGGCACGCGTACGGAAACGGAAGGGGCCGGGAACCTGTGACAGGTTCCCGGCCCCTTCTCCGTACGGCACCGCGTCCGTACGCCTACGTCTTACGCCTCGGTACGGCCCCGAGCCTCGGCACCGGCCTCGGCCTCGGCCCGCTTCCGGGCGGCCTCCGCCTCCTCCTGGGCCTTCTCCTCGGCCTCCATCTCGGCGAACACGTCGATCGGCGGCGGCGCCTTCGCGAGGAACAGCCAGGTCAGATAGACCGCGAGCAGGAACGGCGGGATCTTCAGGGCGACCAGCACCCAGCCGAGCTGGGCGGTGTCGGCCCACCAGTACAGCGGGAAGAGGATCGCGCACTTCGCGAGCAGGATCAGACCCCAGGCCCAGCTGGCCTTCGCGTACGCCTTCTTGCGCCCCGGGTTGCGGGTGCGCCAGGAGAGGTTCTCCTTGAAGACCGGGCCGAGGATCAGGCCGATCAGCGGCACGCCGGCGATGGTCGTGACGATGTACGCGAGCGCGAGGCCGAGCGTGTAGAGCATGCCCGGCAGGTAGAAGTCCTTGGCGTTGCCGGTCATCATCGCGAAGACGACACCGAACGCGACGCCGAAGACGCCGCTGAAGGCGTGCTTGACGGTGTCGCGGCGGATCAGCCGGACGAGCACCAGGACCAGCGAGACCGCGAGGGCGGCGATGGCCGAGGAGTGCAGGTTCTTGTTGATCGTGTAGATCGTGACGAAGAGCAGGCCCGGCAGGACCGTCTCCACCATCCCGCGCACGCCGCCGAACGCCTCGAACAGGGCGGCCTCGGTCACCGCCTTGTCGGTCACCGCCTGGTCGGTCGTGCCCTGTCCGCCCGGGCCGCCGTCCTTGGTCCGGGCGTGCCTGCCCGGTCCCGCGGGGGACGGCTGGTCGGCGGTCGGCTTGTCGACTGACGTCACCGGCTACTCCTGTCCGAGCGGTCGCAGCTCGTATCGGGGGTTGAAGAGGACGCGCCGGCCGTGGCTCATGGAGATCCGGCCGGAGGCGATCAGCTTGCGGCCCGGTTCGATGCCCACGATGGACCGGCGGCCCAGCCAGACGACGTCCAGCGGTGCCGTGCCGTCGAACAGCTCGGCCTCCAGCGCGGGCACCCCCGCCCGAGGCCGCAGGGTGACCGTGCGCAACGTACCAGTCACCTTGACGATCGCGCGGTCGGAACAGTCGGAGATGCGTGTGCACCCCGACGCCGCCGTGTCCTCCTGGAGTTCCTCGGACTCCAGTTCCTCCTGCGAGGTGGAAAGGCGGTCGAGCATACGACGGAAGCGCCCGGTGGGCTTCTCGGTACGCGGTGCAGCACTCATACAGAAAGCGTACCGGCCCCCGCCGGGGCGGGGGCCGGGGCCGGGCTCAGTGTTCGAAGCGGTACCCCATGCCCGGTTCGGTGACGAAGTGCCGCGGGTGCGAGGGGTCGCGCTCCAGCTTCCGCCGCAGCTGCGCCATGTACACGCGCAGGTAGTTGGTCTCGGTGCCGTACGAGGGGCCCCAGACCTCCTGGAGCAGCTGCTTCTGGCTGACCAGCCGGCCGCTGTTGCGGACCAGGACTTCGAGCAGGTGCCACTCGGTGGGGGTGAGCCGGACGTCCTTGCCGTCGCGCTGGACCTTCTTGGCGGCCAGGTCGACGGTGAAACCGCCGGTCTCGACGACCACGGCGCCGTCCTCGGGGCCGCCGACCGGCTCGGCCCGGCGGACCGCGGCGCGCAGCCGGGCCAGCAACTCGTCCATGCCGAACGGCTTGGTGACGTAGTCGTCGGCGCCCGCGTCCAGGGCCTCGACCTTCTCGTCGGAGGTCTGCCGGGCGGACAGCACGAGGATCGGCACGCGGGTCCAGCCGCGCAGCCCCTTGATGACGTCGACGCCGTCCATGTCGGGCAGGCCGAGGTCGAGGACGACGACATCGGGGTGGCGCTCGGCGGCGAGCCGGAGGGCGGTGGCGCCGTCGGGCGCCGCGTCGACCTCGTACTTCCGTGCCTTGAGGTTGATCACCAGGGCGCGGACGATCTGAGGCTCGTCGTCGACCACGAGGACCCGGGTCATGGAGGGCCTTCCTGTTCGGGGTTCAGGGGGCGGAGGGGCGGGAGCGGGGGGCGGGAGCGGGGGGCGGGAGCGGGGGGCGGAGATCCAGGACTACGGGGACGGTGTCACGGAGTCACGCGTCGTACGGACGCGGGGCCCGGGTCACGTGAGGGTGCGCGCGGACGTCGGGCGCTCGGCCGCCGCTCCGGGCGGGGGCGGCGCGGGGCTCTGCGGCGCGGTCCGCAGGGTGAGGACCATGGTGAGGCCGCCGCCCGGGGTGTCCTCGGCGTTCAGGGTGCCGCCCATGGCCTCGACGAAGCCGCGGGCGACCGGGAGCCCGAGGCCGACGCCGGAGCCGCGCGGGGCGTCGCCGAAGCGCTGGAAGGGCTCGAAGATGCCGTCCTTGCCCTCGTCGGGGACGCCGGGGCCGCGGTCGGTCACCCGCAGTTCGAGGCGTTCGCCGAGCACGCTGGCGGCGACGAGGACGGGGACGCCCTCGGGGCTGTACTTGACGGCGTTCTCGACGATGTTGGCGACGGACCGCTCCAGGAGGCCGCGGTCGACGGCGACCATGGGCAGGGTCTCGGGATGTCGAGTTCGACGCTGCCGTCGGGGACGCCGCCGAGGGCCATCGGCACGACCTCGTCGAGGTCGGTGGGGCGGATCAGCGGGGTGACGGTGCCGGTCTGGAGCCGGGACATGTCGAGCAGGTTGCCCACAAGGTGGTCGAGCCGGTCCGCGCCCTCCTCGATGCCTTCGAGGAGGACGGCCTTGTCCTCCTCGGACCACTCGACGTCGTCGGAGCGCAGCGAGGTGACCGAGGCCTTGATGCCGGCGAGCGGGGTGCGCAGGTCGTGGCTGACGGCGGCGAGCAGCGAGGTGCGGATCTTGTTGCCCTCGGCGAGCTTGCGGGCCTCCTCGGCCTCGTCGACGAGCCGCTGGCGGTCGAGGAAGACGGCGGCCTGGGCGGCGAAGGCGCCGAGGACGCGGCGGTCCTCGGCGGGCAGCACCCGGCCGCTCAGGGCGAGCGCGAGATGGTCGCCGACGGGCATGTCCACGTCGGCGTCCTCGGGACGTTCGACCGGGTGGGCGCCGACACTGGCGGCGCAGGTCCACGGTTCGAGGTCGCCGGAGCGTTCCAGGAGGGCGACGGACTCCATGGAGAAGGTCTCCCGGACCCGTTCGAGCAGCGCCTCCAGACCGGTCTCGCCCTCGGGCTGGGCCGCGGGGATCCCGAGGCGCAGCACGCTGCCCGCCAGATAGGACAGGACCTCGGCCTCGGCGCGCAGCCGGGCGGCCTGGTGCGTGCGGCGGGCGGCCAGGTCGACGACGGAGGCCACCGACATGCCGACGCCGAAGAAGACGGCGATGGCGACGATGTTCTTGGGGTCGGCGACGGTCAGCCGGTGCAGCGGCGGGGTGAAGAACCAGTTGAGCAGGACCGAGCCGAAGGCCGCCGCCGCGAGGGCCGGCAGGAAGCCGCCGAGGAGGGCGGAGGCGACGGTCAGGGCGAGGAAGAGCAGCATGTCGTTGGCGAGACCGAGGTCCGCGTCGACATGGGTGAGCAGCAGGCTGAGCAGGATGGGGCCGGCGACGCCGACCACCCAGCCCCACAGGATCCGGGCGCGGCCGAGCCGGGCGCCGCGGGCGACGGGCAGGCCGCGGCCCTTGGCGGCCTCCTCGTGGGTGACGATGTGGACGTCGAGGTCGGGGCCGGAGTCGCGGGCGACGGTCTGGCCGACGCCGGGGCCGAAGATGTACTGCCAGGAGCGGCGGCGGCTGGAGCCGAGGACGATCTGGGTGGCGTTGACGCCGCGGGCGAACTCCAGGAGCGCGGACGGCACATCGTCGCCTATGACGTGGTGGAACGTTCCGCCGAGGTCTTCGACGAGGGTCCGCTGGTCGGCCAGCTCCTTGGGGGACGCGGAGGTCAGGCCGTCGCTGCGGGAGATGTAGACGGCGAGCACCTCGCCGCCCGCGCCCTTCTCGGCGAGGCGGGTGGCGCGGCGTATGAGCGTGCGGCCCTCGGGGCCGCCGGTGAGGCCGACGACGATCCGCTCACGGGCCTGCCAGGTGGAGCGGATGTTGTGCTCGCCGCGGTACTGGCGCAGGTACTCGTCGACCCGGTCGGCCGTCCAGAGCAGCGCCAGCTCGCGCAGGGCGGTCAGGTTGCCCGGGCGGAAGTAGTTGGACAGGGCCGCGTCGACCTTGTCGGGCTTGTAGATGTTGCCGTGCGCCATGCGCCGCCGCAGGGCCTGCGGCGACATGTCGACCAGCTCGATCTGGTCGGCGCGGCGGACGATCTCGTCCGGGACGGTCTCCTGCTGCCGTACGCCCGTGATCGACTCGACGACGTCGCCCAGCGACTCCAGGTGCTGGATGTTGACCGTCGCTATGACGTCGATGCCGGCCGCGAGCAGCTCCTCCACGTCCTGCCAGCGCTTGGGGTTGCGCGAGCCGGGCACGTTGGTGTGTGCCAGCTCGTCGACCAGCGCGACGGCCGGATGGCGGGCCAGGACGGCGTCGATGTCCATCTCGGGGAAGCTGGTCCCCCGGTACGCGATCTCCCGGCGCGGCACCGTCTCCAGACCGTGCAGCATGACCTCGGTACGGGGCCGGTCGTGGTGCTCGACGAACGCGACCACGCAGTCCGTGCCGCGCTCCACGCGCCGGTGCCCCTCGGAGAGCATCGCGTACGTCTTGCCGACGCCGGGTGCCGCCCCCAGGTAGATCCGTAGCTTGCCGCGTCCCATGGCTTGACCTTACGTCCAGCCAAACGGACATTCCGCACGGGTGTGCCCGGCCGGGGCCGTCTTGACGTGATCCTGACGCACGGCCACGCCGGGCTCCGGCCGGGGGAAGGTACGCGGGCGGTCAGTGCTCGATGATCTCTCCGTCGCTCAGTTCGAGGACGCGGTCGGCGAGGCCGAGGAGCTGGGCGTCGTGGGTGGCGACCAGGGCCGTGCAGCCCTCGCTGCGGACCACGGCCCGCAGCAGTTCCATGACGGCGAGACCGGTCTCGGCGTCGAGCTGGCCGGTCGGCTCGTCGGCGATCAGCAGCGCGGGCCGGTTGGCGAGGGCGCGGGCGATGGCGACGCGCTGCTGCTGGCCGCCGGACAGTTCCCCGGGGCGCTGGGACGTGTGGTCGGCGAGCCCCACCAGGGCGAGCAGCAGGGCGACCCGCTCCTCCCGCTCCTTGGGGTCGGCGCGGCTCAGCCGCAGCGGCACGCCGACGTTCTCGGCGGCGGACAGGATCGGTATCAGGCCGAAGGACTGGAAGATGAATCCGATCCGGTCGCGGCGCAGCTCCAGGAGCCCTTCCTCGCCGAGTCCGGCGAGGTCGACGCCGTCGATGACGATGCGGCCCTGGTCGGCGCTGTCGAGCCCGCCGACGAGGTTGAGCAGGGTGGTCTTGCCGGAGCCCGAGCGCCCCTTGAGGGCTACCAGCTCGCCGCGCGGGATGTCGAAGGAGACTCCGCGCAGGGCGTGTACGGCGGCCTCGCCCGTCCCGTACGAGCGGTGCAGGTTCTCCACCCGGACCATCGGCGCCTCCGCCGGGTCCTCCATGACGGCCGCGCCCGTGCGCGCGTTGCTCTCGGTCACCGTGATACCCCCTGGTTCGAACGTGTGCGCCGCCAGTATGGGCCGAGGTCGGCGGCCGGTGCCAGGGCTGTGGAAAACCCGATGGGCCGCTCCCGTCCCACCCGTACGGACGTACGGGCAGGCGGAGGCGGCCCATCAAGCCTTGTCCGACGGTCGACCGGGCGGATCCGCCCAGGTCAGCGCGGTCAGCGGATCTCGGAGATCTCCGGTCCGCGCTGGAGCTGGCCCATGCCGCCGGAGAACCGGGAGCCGGCCTGCTCCTCCTGCTGCACGCCGTCCGGCACCATCTGCGCGTCGTTCGGCAGCTTGAGGACGATCGGGTCGCGCGGGGCCATCGGGCCGTCGCCGCGGACGACCACGGTGTCGCGGACGATCTGCTCCAGCAGACCCGCGGCCTCGGGCTGCACCGCGCCCTGGCCGGAGATCACTCCGCGCAGGAACCAGCGGGGGCCGTCGACGCCGACGAAGCGCACCCGCTGCACGCCCCGGTTGCCGTCGGGCAGCTGCACGGGCACCTGGGCCCGCAGCTCCCAGCCCAACGGGCCCTCGAGCTCCTCGATGGCGCCACCCTGCTGGGTGATGCCCTCGGCGATCTCGTCGCGGACCTCGCCCCAGATGCCTTCCTTCTTGGGCGCGGCGAACGCCTGGAGCTGTACGGCGCTGTCGCGCAGCACGACGGTGGCCGCGACGATCGCGTCGCCCGCCACCTCCACACGCAGCTCCATGCCCTCCACGCCCGGCACGAAGATGCCGCCGAGGTCGACGCGGCCTTCCTCCGGCTTGCCGACCTCGGAGATGTCCCAGGGACCGTCGGGCCGCGGGGCCGGCGGAAGGTTCACCCGGCGGGTCCCCTTACCGGCTTCGCCCGCGTCGTCCGAGTCGACCGAGTCGACGGAATCGACGACCTGCTCGGCCTCGCCCGCCGCGTCCTCGGCGGCACCGCTCTTCTTGCGACGTCCGAACACGTCACTGTCCTTCCCGGTCGGATACGACCGAAGCGTATCGATTCCCACCCGTGGTGCCGTCCACGGCGGCATGACCGCCGGTGGACCCGAAGCCCCCCTCGGCCCGCGCGGAGCCGGGAAGTTCCGCCACCTCGTGGAAGCGCACCTTCTCGACCTGCTGGACGACGAGCTGGGCAATCCGGTCGAACCGTTCGAACCGCACGGTCTCGCGCGGATCGAGATTGACCACGATCACCTTGATCTCTCCACGGTACCCGGCATCGACCGTCCCTGGGGCATTCACGAGGGCCAGACCGCAGCGAGCGGCCAGGCCGGAGCGCGGATGCACGAAGGCGGCGTAGCCGTCGGGCAGGGCGAGGGAGATCCCGGTGGGCAGGACGGCCCGTTCCCCGGGGGCGAGCTCGGCGGCCTCGGTGGTCACGAGGTCGGCGCCGGCGTCGCCCGGATGCCCGTAGGACGGGATCGGCACCTCCGGGTCGAGGCGGCGGAGGAGTACGTCGACGGGAGGGCGCATCAGGGGTTCACCTCGAAGGCGCGAGCGCGCCGGACCTGGTCGGGGTCGGACATGGCCGCCCGGATCTCCTCCGGGCGTCCGTTGTCGATGAAGTGGTCGACCTTGACCTCGACGAAGAGGCCGTCCGCGCGGACGGCGACGGGGCCGTCGGGCCCGCCGATCCGGCCGACGGCGGTCGAGTAGATCTTGCGGCCGTGTACGGCGGTGACCTCGGCCGCGAGGTGGAGCACCGTGCCGACCGGGACGGGCCGCGCGAAGTCGGTCTCCAGGCGTCCGGTCACGGCGATGACCCGCAGCAGCCAGTTCAGGGAGCCGAGGGTCTCGTCGAGCGCGGTGGCGAGCACGCCGCCGTGCGCGAGGCCGGGGGCGCCCTGGTGGTCCGGGGTCACGGTGAACTCCGCGGTGACGTTCACGCCCTCGCCCGCGCGCGCCTCCAGATGCAGCCCGTGGGGCTGCCCGCCGCCGCACCCGAAGCAGTGCTCGTAGTGCGAACCGATGATCTCGCCGGGGGCGGGTGCGTCGGGGTGGCGTACCGGCGGTATGGCCTCGGCCGGCGGCGTCAGGGCGGGGGAAGTTCCAGTCACAGGCGCAGACCTTACCCGCGAGGTGGGGCGCGGGTCGCGCCGTGCCAAGCTTGGACGTATGCAGCAGCCTTCCGCATCGTCCTCCGGACAGCCCTCCGCTCAGCCCGCGGCACAGCCTGCGGCACCGGCCTACGACGAGCGGCTCACCGCTCCCGGTTCGTGGTGGGTGATCGTGTTCCTGTTCGGCCTGTCCGGCGGTCTGATCATGCTCCCGCTCGGCACGGTCCCGATGCTCGGCGGTCTGATCGTCGCGGCGGCGCTCGCGGCGTCGATGGTCTCCTCGTACGGCTCGGCCCGGATCCGCGTCGTGGCGGGTTCGCTGGTGGCCGGGGACGCCCGGATCCCGGTCGCGGCGCTCGGTACGCCCGAGGTGCTGGACGCCGAGGAGGCGCGGGCCTGGCGCACCCACCGGGCCGACCTGCGGGCCTTCATGGTGATGCGCGGCTACGTGCCGCGGGCGGTGCGGGTCGAGGTGACGGACCCGTCGGACCCCACGCCGTACGTCTACCTGTCCAGCCGCGACCCGGAGGCGCTGGCGGCGGCCCTGGAGGCGGCCCGCGGCGACGCCGCGTAGCCCGGAGCACCACAAGGAGCCGTCACGGGGGCCGTACGCCCGCGTGGCGGCTCGACGGTCTCAGGGGCTCGGGGACGGGGCTCGGGGACTCAGAAGTCCTCGATGTCGAAGTCGATCGCCTCGGGAAGCTCCGGGCGCTTCGACTGTTCCAGGGGCGGCAGCGCCGCGAGGCGGTCCCAGGGCACCTGCCGTTCGCGCAGGTCCTTGCGGATGCGGGCGGCGAGCTTCCTGGTGTCGCGCCGGTTCATGACGGCGCCGACGGCCGCGCCCACCAGGAACGGGGTGAGGTTCGGGACGTTGCGCACCGTCCGCCGCATGATCTGCTGGCGCAGTTCGCGCTTGAGCTGGCCGCCGAAGGCCGCGTTGACGGTGGTCAGACTGGTGGCCAGATTGCCGGGGTCGAGTCCGCGCTCCTCCGACCAGGAGGTCAGGTACGCGGTCGAGCGCTGGGTGAGCGTGCCGGGCGGCCGTACGCCGTAGAGCTCGTGCAGCTCGGCGATGAGCTTCAGCTCGATGGCGGCGACGCCGGTGATCTCGGTGGCGAGCTCGGCGGGCAGCGCGGGCGGTACGGGCAGCATGGCGGCGGCTCCGACGCCGGCGCCCACGGTGGCGCTGGCCCTGGCCGCGCCGTTGACGAGCTTGTCGGCGATCTGCTCGGGCCCGAGGCCGGGGAACTGCCGGCGCAGGGTCTGCAGGTCCCGTACGGGAACGCGCGGGGCTATGTCGATGACGCGGTCCGCGAGATAGCCGAGGCCCGCCTTGGCGCCCTGGCCGCCACGCTGGACGCCGCGCCGTACGGCCTCGATGCGGGCGCTGTCGATCCTGAGGCGGTCGAGCCGGACGCGCGCGGGGTTGGCCACCCGCTTGCGTGCGTCGCTGGTGACCCGCTGGAGGACGCCTCGCTTGCGGGCGTCGCCGGAGCGGTCGCCCTCGTCACGCTCCGCGCCGTCACGATCCGCGCTGTCACTGGGGGGGCCGTCGCGGTCGGGGCCTGGAACGTCACGCTCGGGGGCCTCGCCCCGCGGACCGGTGTCCTGGGGGTCGGCGCCCTGGGGGGCGTCTCCGTCGGGAGTGCTCCGGAACAAGGTCCGGGGAAGCTTACGGAGGGTGTTCCGGGCGGCACCGCCGCGCCGGCCCTCCTCCGGGTCGGGCCGACGAGCGGCCCCGTGCGGCGCGTCCGCTGCTTCGAGCGAGGCCTGATGGCCTCGCCCGTCGTCACGTGCGCCAGGTGCGGGCAGGTGGGCGGAGTGCTCGGCCGAGGAATCGTCGTGGACGTCCTTGGCCGGGCCTGAGCCGCCCTGGTACGCCTCCGGCCTCCCGGGGAGCCGGAGCCGTCGCTTCCGAGACGGTGTGTCGCCTGCCACGGCGGTCAGCCCTCAGTCGCAGTCGCGGCAGATCGGCTGGCCGTTCTTCTCCCGCGCCAGCTGGCTGCGGTGGTGCACGAGGAAGCAGCTCATGCAGGTGAACTCGTCGGCCTGCTTGGGCAGGACCCGGACGGCCAGTTCCTCGTTCGAGAGGTCTGCGCCCGGGAGCTCCAGGCCCTCTGCGGCCTCGAACTCGTCGACGTCGACGGTCGAGGTCGACTTGTCGTTCCGGCGGGCCTTCAGTTCTTCAAGGCTGTCCGAGTCGACGTCGTCGTCGGTCTTGCGTGGGGTGTCGTAATCCGTTGCCATGTCGCTCTCCCCCTCTGGGTGGTTGCGGTGTCTCCAGCGCACGTAACGCGTGAGAGGCCGGACTTGTGCCCGACCCGAGGCGGAGATTTTGCCTCACATCAAGGTCTGTTACTCAATCGACACCCAATCCGCCCCCTCACGAGTGAGCGGCTTTGGGTGGCGAACCGGACCGTACACGGTCCTTCGACCCTCCTTCACGGGTGCCACCCCGTGTACTTCCCGCCATTCAGGCCCTTGAAAACCCGGACTTTTCCGGGCTTTTCGGGGGAATTCTCGATCACGGAGAGTGGAGGGCCGGACACTCATTCCTGTGATCGATCACACAGGACCACCTCAGGAATGAGAACCGGAAATTCCGCGCAAGGCGAACAAATCCGTTCGGCTCGCACAGTGTAGTCAGATCGGAAGTGTGACGCGCATCACGAGCCCGCCCCC
Organism: Streptomyces laurentii; assembly: GCA_002355495.1. GTDB lineage: Bacteria > Actinomycetota > Actinomycetes > Streptomycetales > Streptomycetaceae > Streptomyces > Streptomyces laurentii. The sequence goes on along the minus strand of AP017424.1, from coordinate 6,006,795 downwards.
TTCCCTGGGCTCCGCGATGATACGGCCGCCGTGGGCGCGCGCGACGGATCGCGCGATCGACAGCCCGAGACCGACGCCCTTGTCGCTGCCCGTGCGCTCCTGCCGGAGCCGCCGGAATGGCTCGAAAATGTTGTCGATCTCGTACGCGGGGACCACGGGCCCGGTGTTCGTCACCACCAGCTCGGCCTGGCCGTTCGAGGTGTCCGTGGCGACCTCCACCCAGCCGTCCTCCGGCACGTTGTACCGGACGGCGTTCTGCACCAGGTTCAGGGCGATCCGCTCCAGCAGGACGCCGTTGCCCTGGACCACCGCCGGAGCCCGCTCGCCCCGGATCTCCACGCCCTTGGCCTCCGCCTCGGCGTGCGTCTGGTCGACCGCCCGCGAGGCGACCTCGGCGAGGTCCACCGGCTTGCGCTCGACGATCTCGTTGTCGCTGCGGGCCAGCAGCAGCAGGCCCTCGACCAGCTGCTCGCTGCGCTCGTTGGTGGCGAGCAGGGTCTTGCCGAGCTGCTGGAGCTCCACCGGCGCCGCCGGATCGGAGAGCTGGACCTCCAGGAGCGTGCGGTTGATCGCGAGCGGGGTGCGCAGCTCGTGCGAGGCGTTCGCGACGAAGCGCTGCTGGGCGGTGAAGGCGCGCTCCAGCCGTTCCAGCATCTCGTCGAAGGTGTCGGCCAGCTCCTTGAGCTCGTCGTCCGGGCCGTCCAGCTCGATCCGCCGGGACAGGTCGGAGCCGGCCACCTGGCGGGCGGTACGGGTGATCCGGCCCAGCGGGGAGAGCACCCGGCCGGCCATCGCGTACCCGAAGGCGAAGGCGATGATGCTGAGGCCGAGCAGCGCGAACAGGGAGCGCCGCAGCAGGTCGTCCAGGGCCAGGTCGCTCTGGTGCCGCAGACACATGCTCACGGCGTTGTTGAGCTGCTCGCCGGTGGAGTTGTCCGGCAGCCGGCACGAGTCGTTGGTCGCCGTGACGGTGCCGCTGACCACCTTGAAGGGCAGTTCGATGGCATCGCGCAGGGCCTGCGCGGTGAACAGGTAGATGATCGCCAGCAGCAGGATGCCGGCGATCAGGAACATCCCGCCGTACAGCAGGGTGAGCCTTATCCGGATCGTCGGACGCAGCAGCGGGCGCACCGGGTCCCGGGGGTCCCAGGTCGGCTTCGGGGGCGCGTGCAGGGGCGCCGGGGACTGGGCCATCGGATCAGATCCGGTATCCCGAGCCGGGGACGGTGACGATGACCGGGGGCTCGCCCAGCTTGCGGCGCAGGGTCATCACGGTGACCCGGACGACGTTGGTGAACGGGTCCGTGTTCTCGTCCCAGGCCTTCTCCAGGAGCTGCTCGGCCGAGACGACCGCGCCCTCGCTGCGCATCAGCACCTCCAGGACCGCGAATTCCTTGGGCGCCAGCTGGACCTCCTTGCCGTCGCGGAAGACCTCGCGCCGGTTGGGGTCGAGCCGGATGCCGGCGCGCTCCAGGACGGGCGGCAGCGGGACGGACGTACGGCGGCCCAGCGCGCGGACGCGCGCGATGAGCTCGCTGAAGGCGAACGGCTTCGGGAGGTAGTCGTCGGCACCCAGCTCCAGGCCCTCGACGCGGTCGCTGACGTCGCCGGAGGCGGTCAGCATCAGGATCCGGGTCGGCATGCCGATCTCGACGATCTTGCGGCAGACGTCGTCACCGTGGACCAGGGGGAGGTCGCGGTCGAGGACGACGACGTCGTAGTCGTTGACCCCGACCCGCTCCAGGGCGGCGGCGCCGTCGTACACGACATCGACCGCCATGGCCTCCCGGCGCAGTCCGGTGGCCACCGCATCCGCGAGCAGCTGCTCGTCCTCGACGACGAGTACGCGCACGTCTGTCCATCCTTTCCTGGGCCCTGATCCTGGGAACGGACGGGCGGTCTCACGCACTGACTGTGCGTGTCCATCCTGCCCCGAACGCGCGTAAACCGGCTGTAAGGCGGCGGTGCCGGGCCCCTCGGGAGCCGGCCGGCGGCAGTCCGGCGGGGCGGGCCCGCCAGGTGGGGTGGCGGGGGCCGTGGCGGATGGTGGCGCCTCCGTGGCGGGCGGCACCGCGGAGAATTCATCTGATTCTCGGCCTGGTTGAGGTTTCTCTGAGGAAACGGCTGGGGAGGACGTCTGCACACCCCGCGATCACGCCCGTAGACGGCGCCACGTCGTCGACCACTCTCTGTCCCCCAGGGGAAGCGGAGCGTGATGCGACCACCCCAGGCACTCCCCGTGCCACCGACCCACGACGAGGGGGCGCACGATGGACGCTTTCACCGCAGGACTGCTGCACCGCATCAGGACCACCCAGTCCGACCTCACGCGCGCTCGTGAGACGGGCGACGACTTCCTCGCGGACGTCGAGCAGGCCGAGCTGGACGACCTGCATCGCCTCGCCGCCGAACACGGCGTGGAGGTCGGCGCACCCCGCGCCTGACCCACCGACCTGACCGAGGCCCCCGGAGTCACCGACTCCGGGGGCCTCGGTCATGCGCGGCCGGAACTCCGGCAGGGCTCCGGCCGGAGTCCACCGGAACCCGGCCGTCACTCCGGCAGGGCTCCCCTCGCACTCCGCTCGCGTGTTCTCCAGGCGGCGGGCTCAGTCGTGCCAGGCGCCCGCTTCCTCAAGGAGTTCCTGGAGCACTCCGAAGATCCCCGCCGACGCCGCCAGGGTCAGCTCGCCGGACGGCAGGTCGCCCGGACGGCCACCGGTCAGTGCCCCGGCCTCACGGGCTATCAGGTCGCCCGCCGCATAGTCCCACGGGTTCAGACCGCGTTCGTAGTACGCGTCGAGACGGCCGGCGGCGACATCGCACAGGTCGATGGCGGCGGACCCGGCCCGCCGGATGTCCCGGACCTGCGGGATGAGGCGCTGGGCCACGTCGGCCTGGTGGGCACGGCGTTCCTGGAGGTAGCCGAAGCCTGTGGCGACCAGGGCCTGGCTCAGTTCCGGCGACGGCCGGGTGGCCAGACGCCGCTCGCCGAGCCACGCGCCACGGCCGCGGACCGCGTGGAAGGTCTCGCCGCGCGAGGGGACCTCGACGACGCCGACGACGGTCTCGCCGTCCTGTTCGGCGGCGATGGAGACGGACCAGGCCGGCAGCCCGTAGAGGTAGTTCACGGTGCCGTCGAGCGGGTCGACGATCCAGCGGATCCCGCTGGTGCCCGGGGTGGACGCGCCCTCCTCGCCGAGCACCCCGTCGTCCGGGCGGTGCTCGTCGAGGAAGTCGGTGATCAGCCGTTCCGCCGCGATGTCCATCTCGGTGACCACGTCGATGGCGCTCGACTTCGTCCGGGCCACCGCCAGGTCGTCGGGCCGCCCGTCGCGCAGCAGGGCGCCGGCCCGGCGCCCTGCCTCCAGGGCCAGGTCGAGGAGTTCGGACAGCAGGGGGTCGGTCACAGGACGTCTCCTTGGGCGTATCGGCGTTCTCGGGGGACCTGAGAGGCTCGGGCGGCTCGGGCTCGGGTGACTCGGGTGACTCGGGTGGCTCGGATGGCTCGGGGGTCGCGCGGCATCGCGGTGACCAGCGCGTCAGGCGTACGGACTGTCGGCGCCGGCCGCGGCCGGCCGCTCCGCCCGGGCCGGGCAGCAGCCGATGGGGCACAGGTCGTGGGATGGCCCGAGCGTACCGAGGGCGCAGCGGGCGACCCGCTGCCCGCGCTCGGTCGCGGCCCGTTCCAGGACCAGTTCGCGCACGGCCGCGGCGAACCGCGGGTCGGCCCCGACGGTGGCCGAGCGCCGTACCGGAAGCCCCAGCTCGGCGGCCTTGGCGGTGGCCTCGGTGTCGAGGTCGTACAGGACCTCCATGTGGTCCGAGACGAAGCCGATGGGCACCATGACGGCGGCCGGGACGCCCGCGCCGTGCAGCTGCTCCAGGTGCTCGCAGATGTCCGGTTCCAGCCACGGGATGTGCGGGGCGCCGCTGCGGGACTGGTAGACGAGCCGCCAGGGGTGGTCGACGCCGGTCTCCTCGCGGACCGCGTCGGCGATCAGCCGGGCGATGTCGAGGTGCTGCTTCACATAGGCACCGCCGTCGCCGTGGTCGGCGACCGTGCCGGAGGAGTCGGCGGCGGACTCGGGGATGGAGTGGGTGGTGAAGGCGAGGTGGGCGCCCGACCGCAGCGACGGGTCGAGGTCGTCGAGCGCGGCGAGGACGCCGTCGATCATCGGGCGGACGAAGCCGGGGTGGTTGAAGTAGTGCCGGAGCTTGTCGACGCGGGGCAGCGGCAGACCCTCCGCTTCCAGCGTGGCGAGCGCGTCGGCGAGGTTCTCGCGGTACTGCCGGCAGCCGGAGTAGGAGGCGTACGCGCTGGTGGCGAGGACGGCGATATGGCGCCGCCCGTCGGTGATCATCTCGCGCAGGGTGTCGATGAGGTACGGCGCCCAGTTCCGGTTGCCCCAGTAGACCGGCAGGTCGAGGCCGGACTCGGCGAAGTCGGCGCGCAGCGCGTCGAGCAGGGCACGGTTCTGCGCGTTGATGGGGCTGACGCCGTCGAAGAGGAAGTAGTGGCGGCCCACTTCCTTCAGCCGTTCCTTGGGGATGCCGCGGCCGCGGGTCACGTTCTCCAGGAACGGGACCACGTCGTCCGGGCCCTCGGGACCACCGAAGGAGAGCAGCAACAGGGCGTCGTACGGGGCGGGATCGAGCTCGTCGGGCATGCCCCGATCCTCCCACCCCTCCCCCGCCCGCGGTGGGCAGGGCCCCGCGGGACCGGTGGCGCGACCTGGCCAAAAGCAAGTGACGGCACGACTACAGGCCGTAGGCTTCGGCACGTCGTCGCATGTGCCGGGCCGACCGCGCCCTGGCCGTGCCCAGACCGCCCGGCGACAGGTCCTGCGGGGGCGGACGCGGCTGCCCGCCCGAGCCCGGAGTACCACCTTGGCCAGTCCCTATCGCCAGCTCTTCGCGACCCCCGGCACCGCGTCGTTCTCCGTCGCCGGCTTCCTCGGACGGATGCCGGTGTCCATGATGGGCGTCGGCATCGTGACCATGATCTCGCAGGTCACGGGGCGGTACGGGCTGGCGGGAGCGCTCTCCGCGACCCTGGCCATGTCCGCCGCCGCGATCGGCCCGCGGATCTCCCGGCTCGTCGACCGGCACGGGCAGCGGCGGGTGCTGCGCCCGACGGCCCTGGCCGCGCTGGCGGCGGCCACGGGCCTGCTGCTCTGCGTCCGGCTCGGGGCCCCGGACTGGACCCTGTTCCTGTTCACCGCGTGCGTGGGCTGTGTGCCGAGCCTCGGCGCGATGGTCCGGGCCCGCTGGACGAACCTCTACCGGGGCGACGCACGGCGGCTGCACACCGCGTACTCGTGGGAGTCGATCGTCGACGAGATGGTCTTCATCCTCGGCCCGATCATCTCCATCGGTCTGTCCACCACCTGGTTCCCCCAGGCGGGACCGGTCCTCGCGGGCCTCTTCCTCGCCCTCGGCGTCTTCTGGCTGACCTCGCAGCGGGCGACCGAACCGCCGCCGCACCCGCGCGGGACGGTCGCCGGCGGCTCCGCGCTGCGCTCGCCCGGCCTGCGGATCCTCGCCCTGGCCTTCGTCGCCACGGGCGCCGTCTTCGGCTCGGTGGACGTCGTGACGGTCGCCTTCGCCGAGGAGCGCGGCCACAAGGCCGCGGCCAGCCTGGTCCTCGCCGTCTACGCGCTGGGATCCTGCACCGCGGGCGTGGTCTTCGGGCTGCTCCACCTCAAGAGCGAGGCGTCGAAGCGGTGGCTCGCGGGGCTCGTCGCGATGGCCGTGAGTATTATCCCCCTCCTACTGGCCGGGAACCTGCTGTTGCTGGCCGTGGCGCTCTTTGTCGCGGGCCTGTCCATCGCACCGACGATGGTGACGACCATGGCCCTCGTCGAAGCGCACGTACCGCGCGCCAAGCTGACCGAGGGCATGACCTGGACGAGTACCGGCCTCGCGATCGGCGTGGCGCTCGGCCTGTCGGCCGGCGGCTGGGTGGTCGACGCGTCCGGGGCGCGGACGGGGTACGTGGTGCCCGTCGTGGCGGGCGCGCTCGCGGTCGTGGTGGGGTTCCTGGGCCACCGCCGGCTGCGCGGGCCGGCGACACCGACGCGGGAGGGGCAGCCGGGTGAGCACGACGAGGACGGGTACGCGGGGGTCGGGGGGCAGCGGGACGGCGAGCGGCCCCTGGCGTAACTGGGCGGGCAATGTCACCGCCCGGCCCGTACGGGAGGTGAGTCCGGCCAGTGCCGAGGAGGTCGCCGAGGCCGTGCGGCGGGCGGCCGAGGACGGACTGCGGGTCAAGACGGTCGGCACCGGCCACTCGTTCACGCCGATCGCCGCGACCGACGGGGTGCTGATCCGGCCGGGGCTGCTGACCGGCATCCGCCGGATCGACCGCGAGGCGATGACGGTGACCGTGGAGTCCGGCACCCCGCTCAAGCGGCTCAACATGGCCCTGGCCCGGGAGGGCCTGTCGCTCACCAATATGGGCGACATCATGGAGCAGACGGTGGCCGGCGCCACGGCCACCGGCACCCATGGCACCGGCCGCGACTCGGCCTCCCTCGCCGCGCAGATCCGCGCGCTCGAGCTGGTCACCGCCGACGGGCGTCTGATGACCTGCTCGAAGGACGAGAACCCCGAGGTCTTCGCCGCCGCCCGGGTCGGGCTCGGCGCGCTCGGCGTCGTCACGGCGCTCACCTTCGCCGTGGAGCCGGTCTTCCTGCTCACCGCGCGCGAGGAACCCATGTCCTTCGATCGGGTGAGTGCGGAGTTCGACGAGCTGCGCGCGGAGAACGAGCACTTCGAGTTCTACTGGTTCCCCCACACGGGTAACTGCAACACCAAGCGCAACAACCGCAGCGCGGGCCCCGCCGCCCCGGTCGGCCGCCTCGCCGGCTGGTTCGAGGACGAGTTCCTGTCCAACGGGGTCTTCCAGGCCGCCTGTTCGCTGGGCCGCGCCGTGCCGCCGGTGATCCCCTCGCTCGCCCGGCTGTCCAGCCGGGCCCTGTCGGCCCGTACGTACACCGACATCCCCTACAAGGTGTTCACCTCGCCGCGCCGGGTGCGCTTCCTGGAGATGGAGTACGCGCTGCCGCGGGCGGCGGCGGTCCCGGCGCTGCGCGAGCTGAAGGCCATGCTCGAACGCTCGCCGCTGAAGGTGAGCTTCCCCGTCGAGGTGCGGACGGCGCCCGCGGACGACATCACGCTGTCCACGGCCTCGGACCGGGACACCGCGTACATCGCCGTGCACCTCTACCAGGGCACGCCGCACCGCGCGTACTTCACCGCGGTGGAACGGCTCATGACCGCGCACGGCGGCCGGCCGCACTGGGGCAAGGTGCACACCAGGGACGCGGCCGCCTTCGCGGAGCTGTATCCGCGGTTCGGCGAGTTCACGACACTGCGGGACCGGCTCGACCCGGACCGGCGCTTCGGCAACGACTATCTGCGGCGGGTCCTGGGCGACTGACGCCCCGCTACACCCCGTTCGCCGTCGTGGGGTTCACGGAGCTCGCGGGGTTCGCGGGGGCCTGGGCAGGCGGAGTGACCGGCGGCGCGGGGGTCGCGGGCGGCGTGGTGGATGGATCGCCGGTCCCCGCCGGGCCGGTGGGCCCGGTGCCGGGCGTGGTGCCGGTGTCCGGCGCGGGCGGGGCGGCGTGCCCGGGGTGGACGTGCCGGTGCCCTGGTCCGCTCCGGGCGTGGGAGTCCCGGTGCCCGGGGTGCCGTTCCCGGACGGCTGGTCCTGGCCGGTGCCGGCCGGGGCGCTCGGGTCCTGCCGGCCGGTGCCGCCGGTGGGGGCGGGATCGCTCGGGGCGTGGTCGCCGCCGTGATCGTCCGGGGTACCGCTGTCGCCCCGGACCACGGTGCCGAAGGTGGTCCGGCCCTTGGTGCCGCCGAAGTCCTGACCGGAGGTCAGCTCGTACGCGGTGATGCCGCCCATCGCGAGCACGAAGACCGCGGCGGCGCCGAGCGCGGGCCGCCTCCAGCCGCGCACCCTGGTGCCGTGGGTGGTCGGGTCGCCGAACTCCTCGCTCGGCATCGCCGGGTACGGGGCGGTGACCGCCGGATCGGGAGCCTGGGCCGGGTCGAAGACCGGGGCCGAGCCGGAGGCCGGCGCGGCGGCCGGGTCCGGGTCGGTCGCCGGACGCGCCTTGCGCATCTGTTCGCCGGTGCGCTTGAAGACGTGCTGGAGGACCGGGCCGCCGCAGGTGGCGACCACGCTGATCACTCCGGCGCCGATGATGGTGCCGTACACCCCCAGGGTGGAGGCGAGTTTGGCGGCGAGGACGGCGGCGAGGGCACTGCCCGCGACCTGAGGGACACTCAGGTCGAACCGCTTCTTCGCTTCCTCCTCCTTCCCCTGTTCCGGCTCCGTACTCTCGGGCTCCGTGCCGGTGTCCGGCGTGTGGCGCATCTCCGACCTCTGCTTGTTCGTCCGTTCGACCATGCACCCAGAAGGGACAAATAGGAGGAGGGATTAGTTCCGCTTCTGGCGGTTCTGTGAAGAGCGCCACGCGACGCCCCAGACGCCCGAAACTCGGCACCTGAAACACCCGAGAAGTCGGGCGGCGCGCCAGTCCACCCAGGTGGGCCGAATGGAGTACTGTGGCGAGCCCTGGGTCCGGATTCCCTCATGGGTGTCCGGAAGCGACGGAAGGGGGCCGAAGGTGGCACTCGAACCAGCGGCGCCGCGGGCACCGCACGGACACCGACGACTCGGCGTGGCATCCTGTCACTCCGGGTCGCGAAACGGGTAACCGTGCCATACGGCGTTCCAGGGTCCAGGCCCGACACGCCGGGCGACTCGGCAGGGTTGTGGCAGGCTGCACCCGGGCAGGCCACACTCGACTAGCGGAAGCAGCGACGCACGTGACGTCGGCAGGCACCACCCGGGAGGTTCCCATGCCCGAACTGCGTGTCGTGGCCGTCTCGAACGACGGCACACGACTGGTGCTGAAGGCTGCGGACAGCACGGAGTACACCCTTCCGATCGACGAGCGGCTGCGCGCCGCCGTCCGTAACGACCGTGCGCGGCTCGGCCAGATCGAGATCGAGGTGGAGAGCCACCTCCGCCCCCGTGACATCCAGGCGCGTATACGAGCCGGTGCCTCCGCCGAGGAGGTCGCGCAGCTCGCGGGCATCCCCGTCGAGCGGGTACGGCGTTTCGAGGGCCCCGTCCTCGCGGAGCGCGCCTTCATGGCGGAGCGGGCCCGCAAGACCCCCGTGCGCCGGCCGGGCGAGAACACCGGACCCCAGCTCGGCGAGGCGGTGCAGGAGCGGCTGCTGCTGCGCGGCGCCGAGAAGGACACCCTGCGGTGGGACTCCTGGCGCCGCGACGACGGCACCTGGGAGGTGCTGCTCGTCTACCGGGTCGCGGGCGAGGTGCACACGGCGAGCTGGACGTACGACCCGCCGCGGCGGCTCGTCCAGGCCGTCGACGACGAGGCGCGCGCGCTGATCGGCGAGACCGACGACACGCTGGCCGCCGCGCCGGAGCCGAGCTTCCCGTTCGTGCCGCGCATCGCACGGCTGCCCCGGGACCGGCCGCTGGACCGCGCGCTCGACCGCCAGTTGGAGCGGGCGCCCGCCCCGGCGCCCGAGCCGGAGGAGGAGCGCGACTCCCTGACCAGTCTCCTGGAGGCCGTACCGAGCTTCCGCGGCGACATGGTCGTACCGGAACCGCCCACCCCGGAGCCGGCCGAGGAGCCCGAGGCCGAGGAGCCGCCGGCACCCGCGGCGTCCGCCGGAGCGGGCGCGGCCTATGCCGACGTCCTGATGCCGCGTGCCGTCTCGGGTCACCGCGACCGGCTCATCGGCACCACCGACCGGCAGGCCGAGGCGGACGGTGTCCGGCCGGGCCGTCGTGCGGCCGTCCCGAGCTGGGACGAGATCGTGTTCGGCACCCGCCGCAAAAAGCAGGAGTGACGCATGGACGGAGCGGCCCCACGGGTCCGCGTACGTCCGTGCGGCATGACGGAGGGGCCCGCGCCGGTGACGGCGGCGGGCCCCTCCGGTGTACGCGGCGGCTGATGGACGCGGGCCGCCGTGGCCGGAAACCGTTCCCCTACTGGGGGTCAGGTCCCGTCGCGACCGGGCGGGCGGGGTCGGAGGACCACTCCGACCAGGAGCCCGCGTAGAGCGCGGCGGGGATGCCGGCGACGGCGAGGGCGAGGACCTCGTGGGCGCCGGAGACGCCCGAGCCGCAGTAGACCGCCACCTCGGGGGCCTCGGCGGCGCCGAGCGCGCCGAACCGGGCGGTCAGGACGTCGACCGGAAGGAAGCGGCCGTCCGGGCCGACGTTCTCGGTCGTCGGGGCGCTGACCGCGCCCGGGATGTGGCCGCCCACCCGGTCGATCGGCTCCACGTCGCCGCGGTAGCGCTCGGCCGCCCGCGCGTCCAGGAGCAGGCCCGCGCGGGCCAGGGCCGCCGCGCCGTCCGCGTCGAGCAGGCCGGCGGCGCCGGGCCGCGGCACGAAGTCGCCCGGCTCGGGTTCCGGCGTGTCGCGCGACAGCTCACCCGTCCAGGCGGCGAGGCCGCCGTCGAGGACCCGCACGTTCGGGTGACCCGCCCAGCGCAGCAGCCACCAGGCGCGGGCCGCGGCCCAGCCGAGCCCGCCGTCGTACACGACGACCGGCGTCCCGGCCGACACGCCCGCGCGGCGCATCGCGGCGCCGAACACGTCCGGGTCCGGCAGCGGGTGCCGGCCGCCCTTTCCGGGCGGGCCCGCCAGCTCGGCGTCCAGGTCGACGTAGACGGCGCCGGACAGATGTCCGATCTCGTACTCGGGCCGTCCGGGCGGGCCGCCGAGGCTCCAGCGGACGTCCAGCAGGACCGGGGGTGTCGGCCCGGCCGACTCGCTCACGAGTTCGCTCGTGGAGATGATGGGCTTCATGGGGGCCATCCTCGCCCAGCCCGCGTCGTGCGGCGCGGTCCCCTGTCGATTCCGCCGGGGCGCGCCGTCCACCGCCCGGAGCGGCGCGGTGGGACGATCGGCGCGGGACCCGGCCCGGAAGGGTGCCCGACGGGACACCCCGGGGATCTGTCGCAGGTGTAGGAAGGGCGGACGACGGGCAAGGACCCGCCGGGGCGCGCCCCGTACGGCCCGCCGGAATTCACCTCGTACGGCCACTGGCGAGGAGAGAGTGACGATGACCGAGGCGACTCGGCGTACACCCGGCACACCCTGTTGGGTGAGCTTGATGGTGCACGGACTTGACGCGACGCAGGAGTTCTACGGCGCGCTGTTCGGCTGGGAGTTCGTGCCGGGGCCGCAGCAGCTCGGCCCGTACGTCCGCGCGTTGCTGGACGGGCGGGAGGTCGCCGGAATCGGCCGGCTGCCGCCGGACCGGCATCTGCCGGTCGCCTGGACCACCTATCTGGCCACGGACGACGCGGACAGGTCGGCGGAGACGATCCGCTGTTGCGGCGGCACGGTCGCGGTCGGCCCGCTGGACGCGGGCGACGCCGGCCGGATGGCGATCTGCGCGGACCCGGCGGGCGCCGTCTTCGGACTCTGGCAGGCGAAGGCGCACCCGGGCACGGCGACCGCCGGACCGGCGGGGACTCCGGTCTGGAACGAGCTTCTGACGTACGAGACGCGCTCGGTCGGCAAGTTCTACCGCGCCGTCTTCGCGTACGAGGCCGAGCCGGTGGTCTCCGCCGGCGACGACTACGTGACCCTGTGCCTCGACGGGCGGCCCGTCGCCGCGCTGCACGGGGTGGGCACCGGTCTGCCGCGGGACCGGGGCGCCCACTGGATGACGTACTTCGAGGCCGGCGACGTGGCCGCGGCGGCTCAGCTGGTCGCGGAGCTGGGCGGTCGGGTGCTGCGCCCGCCGCGCGAGGACGCGGCGGGGCGGGCGGCCCTGGTGGCCGACCCGGAGGGCGCGGTCTTCGCCCTCGTGGAGCCACGGGACCGGCCGCCGACGTCCTGACCGCCCGCCCGCCGGCTACGCGCGGGCCGGGAGCGGCAGCGTGAGTTCGGCGAGCCGCTCGGCCGGGAAGTGCGGCTCGCCGGGGTGCTCCGCCACGTACCGGACGGCCTCGGCCCGCAGCCCCGGATGCGCGGCCGGGCGCATGCAGTAGCCGACGGCGCGCACCAGCGGCGCGAGGCTCGCGGGCGCGCCGTCCGGGACGGTGGGCTCCGTGCCGCTCTCCAGGTCGGTCACCAGATGGTGGACGATCGTCAACGGGACGCGGTTGCTGTTCTCGTACGGGGTGAGCCGGCCGAGCACGGTGTCGGTGCCCACGCGCGCGACGGGCACGCCGAAGTACGCGGCGGCGGTGAGCATGGCCGTGGAGAAGCAGCCGACGACGAGCCCGGGCCGGCACCGGGCGTAGAAGGTCTCGGCGAGCAGCGGCCCGTCCAGGACTGTGAGGGTGACGCCGGCGCGCTCGGCCTCCTCGTACAGGGCCGCCGTCTGGCTCGCCGGGGCCGTCGGGTGCGGCTTGAAGACGAGGGACCGGTGCCCGGCCGCGGCGGCGCCGCGCAGCATCCGGACGTGCAGTTCCTCTTCCTCCTCGGCGGTGAGGATGCCGAGGGCGGCGAGGTACTGGCCGAGGAGGAGCGCGCTGGGCGCGGCGGCGGCCACGGTGGTGAGCGCGGCGTTCTCCGCCGAGTCCTCGGAGGCCGCCGCGATCTCCCGGAGCACTGCGCGGAAGGCGTCGTCGGGGACCAGTTCGGCGCCGACGCCGTACTCGGTGAGGAGCAGCGGCCGCAGGCCGGGGACGAGGTCCAGGTGGAGCACCCGGCGGATGCGGCAGGCGATGGAGTGGGGCAGTTCGTCGCGGGTCGGGCCGTAGCTCATCAGGCCGTCGGCGTAGACGTGGACGGGGCTCTCGGCGAACACGGCGGCGAGCGCCTTGGCCGGGTTGACCTGGATGGACTCGACGATCAGCTCGACCGGCACGGTGCCGAGTCGCCACGCCATGCGCAGCACCCGCTGCCAGAGCGGCGACTCCTCGGGGCGGGGCGCCCAGGTGCTGGGGTGGTACGGGTGGACGGCCTGGTTCCAGTCGACGACCTCGTCGAAGCGGGTCGCGATCCGCCCGTAGCCGGTCATGGTCTCCAGGCGGACGGCCGTCTCGGGGATCTCGGCGTTGTTCGAGACGAGCAGCAGCCGGCGGGCCTCGCCGGGGGCGCCGAACCGCCCGGCGTCGAGGGCGGCGGCCACGGTGGCGGCGCCGTACAGCGTGGAGACCTGGAAGATCTGGACGGGGCGGGTGTCCGCGGGGGCGTGGGCATCGGGCCGGTGGGTGAGGGCCATGGTTCAGGCGGCCTTTCCGGTGTCGCGCAGGCTCCTCAGGAGGGTGCTGCGGGGGGTGTCCATGGTCGCGAGGGTCTTGTCGAGGACCTGCTGCGGCATCCGGCGCAGCGCGTCGGTGACGTCACGGCGCAGCCGCTTGCCGACGGCCGCCTCGTACTGGTCGGACTTCCCGAGGTGGAAGGCGATCATCGCGCAGTACGTACGGACGGCCTTGGGCAGGAAGCGGTCGGCGTCGCGGTCTCGGGAGACCTCGTCGAGCAGCAGGTCGTAGGAGGGGATGAAGTCCAGCTGGCGGTTGTCGGAGATCTGGGTGAGGGAGGTGGTGACACCGCGCCGGTAGAAGACGCCGTGCAGGGAGAGCGCCGCGTAGCTGGTGGCGGCGAGATGGAGGCGCCAGATCCAGAGCCGGTCCTCGGCGGTGCGCAGCTTCGTCTCGAAGCGGCCCGCGCCGTCCCGGAAGAGCGACGCGCTGTAGATGCCGAACGGGACGAACGGGTAGTCGACCATCGTCACCATGGAGGACGGCGCGATGCCGTCCCGGGGGTCCATGACGGTGTCGCGTTCCTTCGCCGGGGCGTAGCGGACCTGCCGCTCGCGCCCGGTCGACAGGACGTGGTCGGTGCGCGCGAAGTCGCAGCCCAGCCGGTGGATTCCGGTCACCATGGCGCGCAGGTGGCCGGGCGCGTACCAGTCGTCGCCGTCGAGGAAGGTGACGTAGTCGCCGGTGGCCGCGTCGATGCCGGTGTTGCGCGCCTGGGCGACGCCGAGGTTGGTCTCGTGGCGGATGACGGTGGCCTGGGGGATGCGGTTCTTCCAGCGGTCGAGGAGGTCCGGCGTCTCGTCGGTGGAGTGGTCGTCGACCAGCAGGAACTCGATGTCGTCGGCCGCGTTGTCGGCGAGACTGCGCAGGGTGTCGGGGGCGTAGGGCCCGACATTGTGGAGGGGCACGACGACGGACAGTTTCGGCACTCTGGCTCACCAGCTCACTGATCGGTACGGGTCGGACGGGCGGCCGGACGGATGTCCGGGCCGGCCGCCGGGTGGGGCGCTGCGCAGGGGTTCACTCCGTCGAACGAGCCGGATGTGCACGGGCGGTGAACTCCTGCCGTCCGGCGGATGGGTGGACGCGGCCGGTCCGCCGGCGCCGGTGCGGCAGGGCGGTGGCGAGCAGGCCGAGGAGGGCCGCCGCGCCGACGGCGCCGCCGAGCTTCACCCCGGGCGGGCGGAAGGAGCAGGTCACGGACGTGGCCCGGCCGTCGAGGGGGACGGCGAGCAGACCGAGACGGCTGTCCGCGGGCGCCAGGGGCGCGTCGCCCGCGGCGCAGCGCCAGCCACGGGTGCGGGGGACGGCGACGACGGCGGTGCCGGTGCTGCCCGCGGGCAGGTCGGCGGTGAGGGTGTGGCCGGTGGCGCGGACGGCGGTGGCGCCGGTGGCGGTGAGGTCGCGGACGGTGTCGGCGAGCCGCTGCCGGTCCAGGCAGCCGACGGGGTTCGCGGGCAGCTTCTGCCGGGGCCCGGCCTTCGGCTCGGGCCGCAGGTCGATCCGTACGGTCCCGTCGGCCGGGACGGTGCCGAGCCGCTGCATGGGCGCCACGACGGAGGGCAGCTTGCCGGCGAACGTGGACGTGGCGGAAGGGCTGCCCGCGAGGGCCGCCGTGCCCTGGTACTCCGGGGCCCAGAGCCAGACGTCGGAGCCGGCCGGACAGCGCGCGGTGAGGGTGGTGCCCGCGCCGTCGGGGGCGGTGGTACGGCGCGGGCCGGCGGGCACCTCGTACACCGCGCGGCCGAGCATCCGCTCCTGACGGGCGAAGGCGGAATCGGAGGATCCGGCGGGGGCGGGGGCTCCGGCGGGATGGACGGTGACGAGCGGGGGTACGGGCGTGTCGGTGACGGTGATCGTGGCCTCGGGCAGCCGGTCGAGCGCGAGCGGGCCCCGGGGCGTCGACCGCATCCGGGTGCCGATGGAGAAGATCGCGTCGGTGACGGGGTTGTCGAGGCTCACCGGGTGGCGGCCCTTGGCGTAGTAGCCGAAGCCGAGGCCGGTGAGGGTGCGGGAGTAGGTGTCGGAGGTGAGGCTGCTGTAGTAGTCGGCGCCCTCGCCGCCGACCAGCAGCACGTCGTTGCCGCCCGGGACCTCGCCGGGGTCGGTGCGGTGGCGCGGCCAGGCGTCCTTCTCCGCGACCGCGCGGGCCATGTCGGTGTGCCAGGGCCCGACGCGGGGCGCCCAGGAGACCTCGCTCAGCTGCTGTTCCTCGATGCGCTTGCCGGTGACCAGGGTCTCGCCCGCCTGCGCGGCGAGCAGCAGGACGACGGCGAGGACGGGAAGCAGCCGGCCGACGGGGCGGGCCCGGGCGAGCAGGGCGGCCGCGGCGGCGAGCACGCCGAGGGCGACGGCTCCGGCGACGGCCGGATAGGTCCAGCGATCGATGTCGACGCTGCCGGCCGCGGCCAGCGCGAGAAGGCCGAGCGCGCCGGTGCCGCCGAGCAGCGCGCGCGGCCGGGGCGGCCCGCCGGCCACGGACAGCCAGGCGGCCATCAGCAACAGACCGCACAGCACGAAGGTCTGACGGTACGGAATCCCGTTCGGCGAGGCGCCGGCGTGCCAGAGCAGATGCGTCGGCTCCCACTGCAGGGACAGCGTGACCAGCGCGATCGCCGTGATCCAGCCGGCCCGGACACGGCCGGCGACCGCGCTGTTGAAGGGCAGGGTGAGGGCGAGCGCCAGGGCGGGCGTGCCGATGAAGAGGGCGGGCGTGGCCACGCTGGCCGTGGCCGGCAGGAAGCGGGCGGCGACGTCGGACCAGGCGGCCGCGACGAAGGCGGTCGGCGGGGTCGGGTCGGCGGCCTTCGTGCCGAGGAAGATGACGATCACGAGCGGGGCGGCGAGCCCGATGCCGAGCAGGACGGAGCGGGCGGCGCGCAGCAGCGCGAGGAAGCGGGGGCGGCCGGCGGCTTCGAACGTGGGCTTGATGCTGGTGGAGGTGGTGGCTGTGGCTGTGTCGTCGGTCGTGAGCAGCCGGACGACGAGGACGACGGCGGCGCCGATCGTGGCCATGTACGCGGTGTAGAAGTTGGCGCACCACGCGAGCGCGACGACCAGCGGCCCGAGCACCGGGCGGCGTCCCTTGCGCGCCCACTCCCCCACCAGGCAGAGCAGCGGGAAGGCGACGAGCCCGTCGAGCCACATCGGCACGGTGGCACCGTAGTTGAAGGTCCAGCCGGACAGCGCGTAGGCGGTGCCGAGGATCGCGGCGACCGGCCACGGGCCGCGCCGCAGGGTGAGGAGCAGGGCCGCCATCGCCGCGCCCGCCGTGGCGATCTTGAGCGCGGTGACGGCGTACAGGGCGAGTTCGGGCCGGTCGGCCGGGAAGAGGACGACGAGCAGGTCGAAGGGGCTGCTGAGGTACGTGCCGAAGTCGCCCAGGAAGTTGGTGCCGAACCCCGACGACCAGTTCAGGAACAGGTCGCCGTGGGTCCGGCCGAGGAGCAGGTCGCGCCAGTAGGCGTGGAACGGCAGGTACTGCTGGCCGAGGTCGACGATGTTGCGGGTCCGGGTGCCGAACGGGTAGCTGCCGGCGAGCCGTCCGGCCAGACAGAACAGCACGCCGGTGAGCAGGGCCGCCCCGGCCGCCGCCCGGAGCCGGGGCCGGGACCCGCGGGACGGCCGCGACGGCCGGGGCTCGCTCGCGGATCCGGGTGCGAGCACGGGCGTGACCTGGGGCTCGGGCGCGACCTCGGGCTCGGCTGCGGGTGGCACACGTCCTCCTGGTCGGCCGGCACGGCGCGGCACTGCTCGGCGCAGCGCGGCTCGGCACGGCTCGCGGTCTGATCGTCGTAGAAACGCATTACCTCCGAGATGTGCGACCGCCGTCCGATCAGAAGGAGGTCTCCGGGCACACCACAGGTGAACAGCAGGTGCCCGATGTCCGCCCCCCGTCTGCCCGTCAGCGGCCTGCCCCGGCAGGCCCCCGCCCCAGGGCCGTCACCGCCAGACCGCCGGCGGCGAGGGCCGCGCCCAGATACAGGACGACCTCGACACCGAACCCGTCCGCGGCCTGGCCGCCGAGCAACGCGCCCAGGGCGATCGAGCCGTTGAACACGCCGACGAACAGCGCGGACGCGGCCTCGCGCGCCTCGGGGGCCGCCGCCAGTAGCCAGGTCTGGGTGGCGACCGAGACCCCGCCGTACGACAGGCCCCAGACCGCGAGCAGCACCGCCACCGTGACCACCAAGCCGCCGACCAGCGGCATCAGGGCCACCGTCGCGGCCAGCACCAGGCCGATCGCCACGAGCGCACCGCGCGGGGAGCGCGCGGCGGCGGCGCCCGAGGCGAAGTTGCCGAGCACGCCGGCGACGCCGTACACCAGCAGCAGGGTGCCGATCACGGGAGCGCTCGCGCCCGAGATCTCCTCCAGGACGGGCCGTATGTACGTGTAGGCGGCGAAGTGGCCGGTGACCAGGAGCGCCACCACGCCGAGCCCGGTCGCCACCCGCGGCTCGCCGGCCAGCCGCAGCACGCCGCCGAGCCGGACCTCCCGCTCGGCGGGCAGCCTCGGCAGGAGCGCCGCCAAGGCCAAGAGAACGAGGAGAGCAAGTCCGGCGACGGTGAAGAACGCCGTACGCCAGCCGCCCAGTTCACCGATGTACGTGCCGGCCGGAACACCGAGCACCGAGGCCACCGCGATGCCGCTGAAGATCAACGAGGTGGCCGGCCCGACGGACCGCCCCGGGACCAGCCGTACGGCGAGACCGGCCGCGAGGGCCCACACCCCGCCCATGCCGACGCCGACCAGGACCCGGGCCGCCATCATCACCGCGAAGTGCGGGGACCAGGCGGCCAGCAGGTTGCCGGCGCTCAGCACCGCCATCAGGCCGCACAGCACCGGGCGGCGGTCGAAGCGGCCGAGGGCCGGGGTGAGCAGCGGCGCGGACACCGCGGCCATCAGACCCGTGAGCGTCAGGGTCAGGCCGGCCGTCCCCTCGCTGACCCCCAGTTCCTCGCCGAGGGGCGTGAGCAGCCCCACCGGCAGCATCTCGGACGTGACCACGGTGAACGTCGCGCCGGCGACAGCCCCCACGGCGGGCCAGCCGCCGCCCCGGGGACGGGCCACCTCCGGGGATGCCTGTGCGAAATCCTCTGTCTGTGCCATGCCTTCAGCCAATCCGCCGCGACCTGCGGGAACAACGGCCGATCGCTCATGCTTCGATGAGCTGAGCTCATCGATCGACGGAGGGAGAGGCGGCCATGAGCACGAACCCGAGTACGCTGCACCTCCGCGAGCTGGAGGCCTTCCTCGTGCTCGCCGAGGAACTGCACTTCGGCCGCGCGGGCGAGCGGCTGTACGTATCGCAGAGCCGGGTCAGCCAGCTGCTCCGGTCACTGGAGGGCCGGATCGGCGCACCTCTGGTGGAGCGCACGAGCCGCCGGGTCGGCCTGACCCCGCTGGGCGCGTCGTTCCTTTCCTCGCTGCGTCCGGCGTACGAGGCCCTGCGCGCGACCGTCGACGAGGCCCGGGCCGCCGCCCGGAACGCCGGAGGGGTGCTGCGGATCGGCTTCCAGGGAACGGTGGACGACCATCTGGCCCGGGCCATCGCCCGGTTCGAGGAACGCCATCCGGAGTGCGCGACCGAGGTGGTGGAACTCGCGCTGTCCGATCCGTTCGGGCCGGTGCGCCGCAAGGAGGTGGACTGCGCGGTGGTGCTGCTGCCGGTGGCGGAGGACGACCTGGTGCTCGGGCCGGTGTTCTCGCGGCAGCCGCAGACCCTGGCGCTGTCCGCCCGGCATCCTCTGGCGGGACGGGAGTCGGTCGGAGCGGAGGAACTGGCGGGGCTCCGGCTGATCGGCGTCCACGACTCCGCACCTGCCTACTGGCGCCTGGCGCAGGCCCCGCGCGAGACCCCAAGCGGCCTGCCGATCCCGCCCGGCCCTCAGGTCAACACCCTGCAGGAAGCCCTCTCGCTCGCCGCGGCGGACCGGGGAGCCCTGCTGCTCTGCCGCTCGACGGCCGCGTACCACGCCCACCGCGCTTCGCTCGCCTACGTCCCGGTCGAGGGCCTCCCGGACTCCCTGCTCGGCCTCGTCCTTCGCCGCGGAGCCGGCCCATCCCCGGCCCAGGCCTTCGCCCGGGCCCTGGCCGAGACGGCGCCCGGGGAGGAGCCGGCCTGACCCCGGCTCAGGCCGGGGCCAGGCCGGGCGGGCTCACTTCTTCGCCGAGGCTCCGGGGCACTTCAGCTCACGCTCGGCGAACGTCAGAAATTCCTGCAGGAGTTTCGGCAGGGCTTTCTGCGTCTCTTCCTTGTCCGGCGGCTTGTACACGTTGATGGAAAGTTCAATGTACTTCCCCGGATCGGACGATGAGGTGGAGGGCTCGCAAACGAAGTGCGTACCGGCTCCGCCGGGCCAGATAATTCCCTTCCTCCCCACATCGAGTGGTCGAGGGTGAGCCCCGTCATACGGAGACCAATCGACTTCGTCCTCGAATTTCCAATACGTGGCGTGCGCCGCGAACATGACGTTTCCGTCGACATTGACGTTGCATGTCACCGCGTCCGTACTTTCGGCCAGCACGAAGGGCCTCGCCCGGATACTGACCTTGTCGCCTTGCGGAAGCAGGGGGCTCACTTCGCTGCCGGCAAGGGCCCCCCAGCAGACACGGGGCGAAGGGAGTTTCGGAACCGCTTTCGGCTCGGCCTCCGAGCAGCCGGCCAGGAGTCCGGCCGTCGCCACACCGGCCACCACCGCTCTGACCGCCTTCCCGAATCGGAACATGTGCGCCACTCCTACCCCTTCGAGCTGGACATCAGGTCACGACCGACGGAGTGCGCGGTACCTGCCTCGATGGACGCCGCACCTTTGTACTCTTCGATCTGCTCGGTGGTGAGGTTCGTCCCCCTCGCGGCCGTCTCGACCGCTTCTCCAGCCGACGCCTTCACGTTCTTCTCGGCTTCCGCATAGCCCTGGGAAGACTCTCGACGCGCCTCACCCGTCGTGTCCTTCTCCGCGCTCTTCACCGCCGACTCGGTGACGTCTTCCTTGATCCAATCGACCACGTCACCGCCGACAGGAAGCATTTCGACATACTTCCCGCCGACCGCGTCGATGAGGCGGTTGGTCCACTTCGCGTTATCGGCCACGCCTTGGTTGAAGTCCTCGTCCTGCTGCTTCCCGGCATCATGGATCGCCTGGGCCCTCGCCTCCGTCATGATGCCCGCGATCTCGCCTCCCGGGTGAACGGCGTTCCGCAGAGCGTCACTGGGATCGCCGTGCTTGTCCGGATTCTGAAAGACGTCGGACACCAAGAGCGTGGTGTACGCCTGCTGAGCGTTGGTGATCGCGCCGTACGCCTGAGGGTCCTGGCCGACCGCACCGAGGAAGAAGGCCATCTCCCCCTTGTTGAACTCCGCCATCTTGCCGAGCGGCTTGGCCTGGTCGGCGCCGTTCTCGGCAGCGGCCTGCAGGTCGGGCATGTATTCGGCGGCCATGTCGCCGAAGGTCGGGGCGAGTCCGGTGAGCGGACCTTCGCCTGTCACGAGCTCCGGCGAGGCGCCGATCTTCGCGACGACCTTCTCCATCACACTGCTCATGGTCTTGGTGTGCTCGACGAGCGGCGCGTCCTCCTCGCCTGGGCTGCGGCCGGTGACCGCCGCTTCCAGGGCGTTCCCCATGGCCTCCTGCCCGGGACTCGGCTCCTCGTAGGTGACCACGTCGTACCAGTCGTCCGTGGGTTTCTTGTCGAGCATGTAGTCGACGATGCCCTGGGCGCCCTTACCCTTGATCGCGCCGTCCTCCCGGGTCACGATGCCGTCCTTGTTCGTGTCCTCGCGGAGTGGTTCGTCGAAGAACGCGGCCGACGCCTCGGGATTGTTGGCCATCGCTTCCATGAGGCCGGTGAGAGGGTTGAACCCCTTGCCGCCCGTCTCGCCGAGGTTGATGCGTTGCTTGATGTCCAGCGGAAGGGAGTCCTCCCAGACACGCGGGTTCTGCTTGTCCATGGCGACCATGTCCCGGCCGACCGAGACGAGGAAGTCCTTGTCGTAGGCCCCTTCCCTGATGAGTCCGCTCAGGGCCTGGTAGCCGTACACCTTCGGGCCTAAACCGATGCCGGGGATGTCGAGCGGCTTGCGGCCCGCCTTCAGGAGTTCGTTGGTCCACGTGGCGTCGAGGTGGTTCGGTGTCGACGACCGGGTGGCGAGACCGAGCATCGCGCCCATGTCGCTCTGGATGTTCTTGACCAGATCCACCCGGTCCTGGCCGGCCGGCCCGAGGGAGGTCGAGTTCAAAGCCATCTCGGCGTAGGCGTCGAGAGTCCCTTCGGGGCCCACCTTCCGGAAGAAGGCGGTCGCGAACTCGGGGTCGTCGCGGTTGTCGTCCATGAGGTCTTCGAATTCACGCAGCTCCGCCACATTGCGTGCCGTGCCGCCTTCGCCGGTGATCTTCTTCAGCAACTCCGCGGCCCGGTCGACCTGTTCGGCGTCGAGGCTCTTGAACTTCGCGGCGCTGAAGTTGTGATCGTCCTTCACGTTCGCCGCGAGCGCGCGCTTCAGCGAGTCGTCAGCGTCGGAGCAGTCCTCGATGATCCGGTCGATCTTCCGCTGCCAGGACGTCACATCATGCTTCTGCTTGCGCAGGGCATCCTGGTAGTCCGGGTCGTGGCGCGCCGATGCGTCGGTCTCCAGGTCGTGCCGTGGCGTGACCTTGCCCTTGGCGTCCACGTGGATGCCCGCGGCCGGACCTTCCTCGTCCCTGATCTTGACGAGCTCGTCCTTGGCGGCCTTGAACGACGTGTGCGCGTCGGCGAGCAGCAGCTTGACACCCCTCGCCTCCGCCTCGGCGTCCTCGAACTCCTTGACCGTCTTGGCGATGAAGGGCCTGGTGACCTCGGAGTTGACGCCCTGCCACTGGGCCTTGTCGGTCTTGGCCCGCATTCCGTTGCGGGCGTCCTCGGAGAGCTTCTCCAGCTTGGTCACCATCGTCGACCAGTCGTCGACGGCCTGCTTCAGCTTGGCGACGGGCGCGTTGACCACGTCGTCGAATGTCAGCACGACACTTCCCCCGGGTCTTACGTGAAGTTTTCGTCGATCTTGGACACCGAGAGCAGGTCGCCCCCGATGCGCACGTCGTCCTTGGCGTGGGCGGACTTGCTGTAGTCGAGGTGGTTGGAGATCCGGGCGCAGGCGTCGAGGAGCGTGCGCAACTGGGTGTTCCACCGGTCGTGCACCTTCAACAGCTCTGTTCCGCTCGTGAAGTTGCCGTTCATGAGGGCGATCGACGCGTCGAAGGTCGCCGGTCGGGCGTGATCGCCGTCGCGGGTGAGCCGGCTGCGCAGCTGGTACGCCTCGTGCCCGATCGCCCCGAGGTCGTCCCGGTTCACCACCAGATCCGCCGCGCCATCGGACGCCCCCGGGGTTCCGTTCAACCGCATCCGGGCCGACTGCCGCTGAGCGGATTCGGCCTTGAGGTGTTCCCACTCGTCCCAGGCCATGATGCCCCCCTCGTAGAACTGGTCCTGGCGGCACGGCATGGCCTGTCGAACGACGCCCCCGTTCGACATCGGCGCCTCCCCCTACAGCCCATGACCGACCGGTCATTCGAGAAATGACGGGTTGTTCTCTTCACAGTAGCAACCCGACCGCTCGCCCAACTTCAGGGACTGCCCCAGCCACACGAATCCGGCCAGCGCGGAAACGTAACAAAAAGCCCAGCCGCCGGCGCGCACAGGCGCCGGCGGCTGGGATGGAGGCGAGGGACCGTCAGGCGTGGTTGACGGGGAGGACGTCCGGGGAGAGCACACCCGCCTGGGCCGTCGCGCTCGTCATGCGGCGGCGGTGGTGCTGACGGCACAGGACCTCGTAACCGATCTCCTCCGCGGGCCGGTTCACGTCGCCGACCACCACCTGGGCGCCTTCCACGACCATCTCGCCGCCCACCGTACGGGCGTTGTGCGTGGCGCGGGCGCCGCACCAGCACATGGCCTCGACCTGGAGATGTTCGATCCGGTCCGCCAGTTCGATCAGGCGCTGGGAGCCGGGGAAGAGTTTCGTACGGAAGTCCGTGGTGATTCCGAACGCGAAGACGTCCAGGTGGAGGTCGTCCACGATCCGGGCCAGCTGGTCGATCTGCTCCGGTGCCAGGAACTGCGCCTCGTCGGCGATCACGTAGTCCGCCCGGCCGCCCTGGGAGAGTTCGGCGACCAGGTACGCGTACAGGTCCATGCCCTCGGTGGCCTCGACCGCCTCCGTCACCAGGCCCAGCCGGGAGGACAGCTTGCCCTCGCCCGCGCGGTCGTCCCGGGTGAAGATCACGCCTTGGAGCCCGCGAGCCGACCGGTTGTGCCCGATCTGGAGCGCCAGAGTACTCTTCCCGCAATCCATGGTGCCGGAGAAAAATACCAATTCGGACATCAGAGGAAAGCGACCTTTCGGGGCGGGCAGGACATACGGTGCCGGAGCTCGGCGAACACCGGCTCGGGCATGGGTGGGCGGGGACCTTTCAGGATCACACGGGGCGGACGGGCCGGGCCGCCCCTCAGGAACGTACTTCGAGGAGCGGAACCAGCTGCTCCGCAGCCGTCATCGAACCGTGCATGCCCGTCATCGCGGACTCGTTCGGCTCGTTGAGGGAGGCGGTGATGGCGATGTCCTCGTCCGCCGCGGCGACGACGACGTCGCCGATCCGGCCGTACACCCGCTCGTCGACGTGCTCGCCGAACCAGCCGAGCCCGATGGCCTCGTCGCGGCTCGCCACCCAGAAGCGGTCGCCGACGACCTCGCGCCAGCAGGTGAGGACGTCGGACTCGGCGCCCGGGACGGCGTAGACATGCCGGGCCCGGCCCTCGCCGCCGAGCAGGGCGACCCCGGCGCGCAGCTCCCAGTCCTCGTCGAAGTCGATCCGGTGGTCCTCGTCGAAGGGGATGTCGACCATGCCGTGGTCGGCGGTCACGTACAGCGCCGCGCGGGGCGGCAGCTGCTCGGCGAGCCGCTGGGCGAGCCGGTCGACGAACATCAGCTGGCCGCGCCAGGCGTCCGAGGAGATGCCGAAGCGGTGTCCGGCGCCGTCGAGTTCGCTGTAGTACGTGTAGACCAGCGAGCGGTCGCCGGCGGCGAGCTGCTCGGCGGCGAAGTCCATGCGCTCCTCGCCGGACAGGCGCCCGTGGAAGCTGCCGCCGCTCAGTGCGATCTTGGTGAGCGGGGTGTCCGCGAAGATCGGCGAGGAGACCTGGGCGGTGTGGATCCCGGCCTCGTGGGCGAGCTGGAAGACGGTGGGGTACGGCTGCCAGACCCGCGGCGCCGTCCAGGGCTTCCAGCGGAGCTGGTTCATCAGCCCGCCGGTGTCCGGGTCGCGCACCGTGTAACCGGGCAGGCCGTGGGCGCCGGGGTGGAGGCCGGTGCCGACCGAGGCGAGCGAGGTCGCGGTGGTGGCGGGGAAGCCGGCGGTCAGCGGGAGACCGGTGCCGCCGCGCGAGCCGGCGAGCAGCGAGGTGAGGAAGGGGGCCTCGTCGGGGTGGGCCCTGACCTGTTCCCAGCCGAGCCCGTCGACCAGGAAGACGCAGACCCGGTCGGCGGGCGCGAGCTCGCTGATCCGTGCCTCGAAGCCGGGC
Source organism: Streptomyces laurentii (assembly GCA_002355495.1). Taxonomy (GTDB): domain Bacteria; phylum Actinomycetota; class Actinomycetes; order Streptomycetales; family Streptomycetaceae; genus Streptomyces; species Streptomyces laurentii. The sequence goes on along the minus strand of AP017424.1, from coordinate 5,981,960 downwards.
ACGCCCTGCCCCGCGACGAGCGTGGGCAGCAGGTCGGCGAGGGAGCCGGCGCCGTAGGCGGGCAGCGGCGCGGTGGCGGGGTCGAGCGGAATCGGGTCGTCCGGCCAGCCCTGGGCGACGGCGGTGGGCTGGACCATCAGCGGGCGGCGGAGGTCGACGCGGTGGCCTCGGAGAGGGCCTGGGCGAAGGCGAGCGTCTGGCGCACGGTGTCCGGACCGTCACCGGCGTCGCTCACCCGGAGGCTGAGGTCGTCGGCGGTGGAGTTGCCGGTGTAGCCGTGGTCGGCGTCGCAGTTGGGGTCGCCGCAGGCGGCCGGCTCCAGGTCGATCCGGGAGACCGCGCCCCAGCCGATGGTGAGCACGACCTCGCGGGGCAGCGTGCCCGGGGTGTACGACTCGGGGTTGGCGACCATGCGGCTGACGACGACCGAGGAGATCCGGTCGAGGTTGACGGACTCGGTGGACGTCGTGGCGTACGGCGTCGGGGAGCCGCTGTCTGCGGTCTGCTCGTCGGTGTGGCTGACGATGAAGCGGTTCGCCGTGAGGACGAGGACGGTGACATGCCGCCGGACCTCGTTCGCGTCGAACGTGGTCTCCTGATGGACCACGTACGACGTCACGGCCTCGCCGCCGACGGCGGACTCCACCGCCTCGGCCACGAGGGCCGGGTAATAGCCACTGCGCTCGATCGCCGTGCGCAGCCCCTGAGTCGTCGTACCGGTCTTCGCCATGGACTCCATCTTAATCCGTGGGCAGGGACCGCTTGGCCCGCCGAACGGGCGGCCGGGGCCGTTCGGCGGCGCCCAGGCTGTGACATCCGACTCGCCATGGGGCGCATGGGGGCGAACGGGGCTCGGTACGGGTCGCGCGCCGGATCGGCGGCCGCGGCTCAGGAGCCCCGGACCGGCGGCCCCGGACCCGCGGCCCCGATCAGTAGGAGGGGAGGCGGCGCGGGCCGAGGTCGGTGACGGGTGAGGGCGGGGCGGGGCGAGGCGGACGCTGGCGCCGAGCACGGACAGACCGCGCGGCGCGACGACCACCGGTTCGAGGGAGATCGCGACGACCTCGGGATGGTCGTCGACGAGCCGGGAGATCCGCAGCAGCAGCTCTTCGAGCGCGGCCGTGTCGACGGGCGCCGAGCCGCGCCAGCCGAAGAGGAGGGGCGCGGTGCGGATGGAACGGACGAGGTCGGCGGCGTCCCGGTCGGTGGCGGGGACCAGCCGGTGGGACATGTCGCCGAGCAGTTCGGAGGGGGCACCCGCCAGGCCGAAGGAGAGCACGGCGCCGACGGCGGGGTCGATGGCGGCGCGGACGACGGTGTCGACGCCGCGCGGCACCATCGCCTGGACGACGGGCTGGAGCTCCTCGGGCTTGCCGAGGGCCTCGGTGAGTTCGGCGTACGCGGTGCGCAGCTGCCCCTCGGTGGCCAGGTCGAGCCGGACGCCGCCGAGGTCGGGGCGGTGGCGCAGATGGGGCGCGGTGGTCTTGAGCGCGACCGGGAAACCGAGGCGGGCGGCGGCCCGGACGGCCTCGTCGGGGCCGGGGCGGGCAGCGTCGGCAGCACCCGGATTCCGTAGTGGCCGAGCAGGTCGGTGGTCTCGTCGCAGTCGAGGGTGACCCCGCGCGCGTGGGCGTCGCGGGTGCGCAGGACGCGGGCGATGAGACCGGCGGCGGCGGATTCGTCGATCCGGTCGAATTCGGGGACCCGGCCGGGGTCGGTGGCGGACCGGCGGCGCCAGTCGGCGTAGCGGACGGACTCGGCGAGGGCACGGACGGCGCGCTCGGCGGCGGGGTACGCGGGGATGGCGCCGGGCGTGGTCGGCTCGGCGGCGGGTACGGGAACGGGAACGGCCGAGTCGGCGGCGGCACGCGGGGCAGCCGGTTCCGGAACCAGCGCCGGGGTCGGGGTGGGAGCCGGAGCCACAGCCTGCGGAGGGGCGACCGCGACGGACGCCGTACCGGTGGGACGGGTCCGGGTGACCGCGGACAGGGCCTCGGCGAGCGCGCCCATCTCCACGTGGACGACGACGACCGGCTTCGCGGGACCGGGCGCGGCGGCGACGGCGGCGCGCAGGGCCGCGGCCAGCACGTCGACGCCCCGGGACGTACCCCTGCCCCCTTCTCCGCCGCCCTCGCCGGCGCCGTCCTCCCCCACCCGCGGTATGGCGGTGACGACGACCGCGTCGCAGCCGTCGTCGGCCAGGGCCGCCGCCAGCGCGGCGCGGAAGTCGTCGGGGGTGGCGCCGGTCGTCAGGTCGAGCGGCCGCTGCGGGCGCAGCCCCTCGGTGAGGCAGGCGTCGTAGGCGAGCAGGCCCAGCGACTCGGAGTTGCCGAGGATGGCGACCCGGGGGCCGGCGGGCAGCGGCTGGTCGGCGAGGAGCAGACCGGTGTCGACGAGTTCGGTGATGGTGTCGACGCGGATGACTCCGGCCTGTCGCAGCAGCGCGGAGACGGTGGCGTACGGGACGCGGGTGACCGGCACCCGGTGTCCGGGCGGGGCGCTGCCGCTGTGCCGGGCGCCCTTCACGACGACCACGGGCTTGACGGCGGCGGTGCGGCGGGCGAGCCGGGTGAACTTGCGCGGGTTGCCGATCGACTCCAGGTAGAGCAGGACGACGTCGGTGGCCGGGTCGTCGTACCAGTGCTGGAGCAGGTCGTTGCCGGAGACGTCGGCGCGGTTGCCGGCGGAGATGAAGGAGGAGACGCCCGCGCCGTGCCGGTGCAGCCCGGCGAGCAGGGCGATGCCGATGGCCCCGGACTGGGCGAAGAGGCCGATGCGGCCGGCGGCGGGCATCTGCGGGGCGAGGGAGGCGTTCAGCCGGACGGCTTCGGCCGTGTTGATGATCCCGAAGGCGTTGGGGCCGATGATCCGCATGCCGTACGAGCGGGCCTGGCGGACCAGGGCGCGCTGCCGCTCGCGGCCCTCGGCACCGCTCTCCGCGTATCCGGCGGACAGCACGACGAGGCCGCGGACGCCGTGCTCGCCGCAGTCGGCGACGGCCGCGGGGACCTGGTCGGCGGGGACGGCGACGATGGCGAGGTCGACCGGCTCGCCGATGTCGGCGAGCCCGCGGTGGGCGGGGACGCCCTCCAGGGTGTGCGGCCCCTCCCCCAGGTTCTTGTTCACGGCGTGGACGGTGCCCCGGTAGCCGGCCGTGAGGAGGTTGCGCAGCACGGTCCGGCCGACGCCGCCGGGGGCGCGGCCGACGCCGATCACCGCGACCGAGCCGGGGGCGAGCAGCCGCTGGACGGAGCGGGCCTCGGCGCGCTGTTCGCGGGCCCGCTGCACGGCCATGGACCGGTCGGTGGGCTCCAGGTCGAGGTGGAGGCGGACGGAACCGTCCTCGAAGCTGCGCTTCTGGGTGTAGCCGGCGTCCGTGAAGACCTTGATCATCTTGGTGTTGGCGGGCAGCACCTCGGCGGCGAACCGGCGGATCCCGCGCTCGCGGGCGACGGCCGCGATGTGTTCGAGGAGCGCCGAGGCGACGCCGCGTCCCTGGTGGGCGTCCTGGACGAGGAAGGCGACCTCGGCCTCGTCGGCGGGCGCGGAGGCGGGCCGTCCGTCGGGGGCGATGCGGTCGTAGCGGACGGTCGCGATGAAGTCGTCGCCGATGGTCGCGGCGAGTCCGACGCGGTCCACGAAGTCGTGGTGGGTGAAGCGGTGGACGTCCTTCGCGGACAGCCGGGGGTAGGGCGCGAAGAAGCGGTAGTACTTCGACTCGTCGGAGACGTGCTCGTAGAAGCCCACCAGCCGGTCGGCGTCGTCGGCGGTGATGGGGCGGATGCGCGCGGTGCCGCCGTCCCGCAGGACCACGTCCGCCTCCCAGTGATCGGGGTAGGCGTGCTCCGGTTGTTCGGGCTGTTCCGACGCGCTCTGCATGGGGAAAGCCTACGGCCGGCGCGGGGCCGTGACACCGGTCGCGAGGCGGTTGTGCGCCGTGCAAGGTAGGGAGGGCCAGACGGCGGGCCCGTGTGGGGGCCGGTCGGCCCGAGCATCTCGCCACCCGTGAGAGACTGGTCTAGACAACCGCTGAGAGTTGAAGGGCAACCACCATGGCTGAGCGCCGCGTCAACGTCGGCTGGGCCGAGGGCCTGCACGCCCGCCCCGCCTCCATCTTCGTCCGTGCCGCCACGGCCTCCGGCGTCCCCGTGACGATCGCGAAGGCCGACGGCAACCCGGTCAACGCCGCGTCCATGCTCGCGGTGCTCGGCCTGGGCGCCCAGGGCGGCGAGGTGATCGTGCTCGCCTCGGACGCCGACGGCGCCGAGGCCGCGCTCGACCGTCTGGCGAAGCTGGTCGCCGAAGGCCTGGAAGAGCTGCCCGAGACCGTCTGACCGTCTCCTCCCCGACGACGTTCAGCGACGAGAGCCGCGCCCCCCGGACATCCGGAGGACGCGGCTCTTCGCGTGTCCGCGCCCGGAGCCCCCGGCAGCCCTGACGGCGCCGGCGAGCCCTGGACACACCGAAGCCCCGGCTCGGACGAGCCGGGGCTTCGACGCGTGGTCCGGGGGTGCCGCCGTCAGAGGGCGACGCCGCGGGACCGCAGGTACGAGACCGGGTTGATGTCCGAGCCGTACTCGGCGCTGCTGCGCGCCTCGAAGTGGAGGTGCGGGCCGGTGGAGTTGCCGGAGGAGCCGGAGATGCCGATCAGCTCGCCCGGGGTGACCTTCTGGCCGACGTACACGCGCAGGGCGGAGAGATGGCCGTACTGGGTGTACGTACCGTCGTTCATCCGGATGACGATGTTGTTGCCGTACGCGCCGCCCCAGCCCGCCTCGACGACGGTGCCCGAGCTGACGGAGACGACCTTGGTGCCGTACGCGGCGTGGAAGTCGATGCCGGAGTGGTGGCCGGAGGACCACAGCGCGCCGCCGGTCTGGTAGCCGGTGGAGACGTACGAGCCGGCGACCGGGAGCTGGAAGGAGTTGAGGCGCTTGCGCTCGGCCTCGCGGGCGGCGCGCTCCTTGGCCTCGCGGATCTCCTTGGCGCGCAGCTCGGCCTTGCGCTTCGCCTCCTCGGCGGCCTTGGCGCGGGCGGCGGCCTCGTAGGCCTGCTTCTCCTGGGCGGAGGCCTGGGCGTCGACGTGCCGGGCGAGGGACTCGTCCGTGACCACCCGGGTGAGACCGGTGTCCTCCAGGGAGCCGTCCTCGACGGCCTCGGCGGCGAGCGCCGGGGAGGCCAGAGAGCCGATGACGCCGGCACCGGCGAGGGTCGCCGCGCCGGCGATGCCCGCGCCGCGGCGCGCCATCCGGCTCGGAGCACGATGCTTCCCGGTGGCACGGGTGAACGCCATGAAAAGGCTGGTCCTTTCCTTCCCTCTCGCCTACCGGGTTAGCTGACGGGTTCGGAGCAGGAAGGTCTCCTACGGGCCCCTCCGCGCGGCGAAGGCGTCCGATTCACCCCAGGGACATGTGGGTCCCCGGCTCCCCAGGCTCGCGCCTGACGGGGACTCGGCGATGGCTGCCCGGTGCCGCGGGCGCGGCGTCGTACAGGTCGGACAGCCGCATCGACGCTAGGCCGATCATCTGTCCATCACCAAACAGACTCGGCTCTTTGTTATTCATGCCACAGGGCATTCGGCCTCACAGCCCGTCAATTCGGACATACGGAAGGACCCTGACGAACCGGGTCGTCAGGGTCCTCGTCAGCCGGCCGGACGCGCCGCGCCGGTGGCATCGCCGATGGTGTCGCCGGATCAGCCGGTGACGACGGTCACCTCGCCGATGCCGAGGGCCCGCACCGGCTCCTCGATCTGCGCCGCGTCACCGACGAGCACGGTGACCAGCCGGTCCACCGGGAAGGCGTTGACCACGGCCGCGGTCGCCTCGACGGTGCCCGTCTCGGCCAGCCGCGCGTACAACTGCGCCTGGAAGTCGTCCGGGAGGTGCTGCTCGACCTGGTCGGCGAGCGTGCCCGCGACGGAGGCCGCCGTCTCGTACTTGAGCGGGGCCACCCCCACCAGGTTCTGCACGGCCACGTCGCGCTCGGCGTCCGTCAGACCCTCGGCGGCCAGGGTGCGCAGCACCTTCCACAGGTCGTCGAGCGCCGGACCGGTGTTCGGCGTGTCGACCGAGCCGCTGATGGCGAGCATCGACGCGCCGTTCCCCTCGGCGTCGGAACGCACCACCTGGCCGAAGGCCCGCACGCCGTACGTGTAGCCCTTCTCCTCGCGCAGGACGCGGTCGAGCCGGGAGGTGAGCGTGCCGCCGAGGCAGTACGCGCCGAGCACCTGGGCCGGCCACACCCGGTCGTGGCGGTCGGCGCCGACGCGGCCGATGAGCAGCTGCGTCTGGACGGCGCCGGGACGGTCCACGATGACGACGCGGCCGGTGTCGTCGGCCGTGATGGGCGCCATGGGGCGCGGCGCGGCGGGCGCGCCGCTCCAGGCCCCCAGGGTCTCGGCGAGCATCTTGTCCAGGTCGACGCCCGTCAGGTCGCCGACGACCACCGCGGTGGCCGCGGCGGGCCGCAGGTGCGCGTCGTAGAAGGCACGCACGGCCGCGGCGTCGATCGCCGCCACCGTCTCCTCGGTGCCCTGGCGCGGCCGGGACAGCCGCGAACCGGCCGGGAACAGCTCCTTGGAGAGCTGCTTGGCGGCCCGGCGGCCCGGGTTGGCCGTCTCGTGCGGGATCTCGTCGAGGCGGTTGCCCACCAGGCGCTCGATCTCGGACTCGGCAAACGCGGGCGCGATCAGGGCCTCGGAGAGCAGGCCGAGCGCCTTGGGCAGCCGGGAGACCGGGACCTCCAGGGAGACCCGGACGCCGGGGTGGTCGGCGTGCGCGTCGAGGGTGGCGCCGCAGCGCTCCAGCTCGGCGGCGAACTCCTCGGCGGAGTGCTGGGCGGTGCCCTCGGACAGCGCCCGGGCCATGATCGTGGCCACGCCGTCCAGGCCGGCGGGCTCGGCGTCCAGCGGGGCGTCGAGGGAGATCTCGACGGCCACCACCTGCTGGCCGGGGCGGTGGCAGCGCAGCACCGTCATGCCGTTGTCGAGCGTGCCGCGCTCCGGGGCCGGGAAGGCCCAGGGCTTGGCGAGACCCGGCCGGGGCTGCGGGTGGAACGTCATGGTCGCCAAAGGCGCGGCGGCGTCGGTCACTGGTCCGCTCCCTCTTCCTGGTCGCTGTCGCTGTCGTCGGCGCCGTCGGCCGCCACCGGTTCGTAGACCAGCACGGCGCGGTTGTCGGGGCGCAGGCGGGCCTGGGCGACCTCCTGGACCTCCTCCGCGCTGACGTCGAGGACCCGGTGCACGGCGGTCAGCGCGAGCTGCGGGTCGCCGAACAGCACCGCGTACCGGCACAGTTCGTCGGCGCGGCCCGCGACCGTGCCGAGCCGGTCCAGCCACTCGCGCTCCAGCTGGGCCTGGGCGCGCTCCATCTCCTCGGGCGTCGGGCCCTCGGCGGCGAACCGGGCCAGCTCCTCGTCGACGGCTGTCTCGATCGCGGGGATCTCGACGCCGCCGGAGGCCTTGACGTCCAGCCAGCCGAGCGACGGAGCGCCGGCCAGCCGCAGCAGCCCGAAGCCCGCGGCGACGGCCGTACGGTCGCGGCGGACCAGCCGGTTGTGGAGGCGGGAGGACTCGCCGCCGCCCAGGATGGTCAGGGCCACGTCGGCCGCGTCGGACGCGCGCGTGCCGTCGTGCGGCAGCCGGTAGGCGGCCATCAGCGCGCGCGCCGGGACCTCCTCCTCGACGACCTCGCGCAGCTGCTCGCCGATGACGTCCGGCAGCGAGCCGTCGCGCGGCGCGGGCTTGCCGTCGTGGCCGGGGATCGAGCCGAAGTACTTCTCGACCCACGCGAGGGTCTGCTCCGCGTCGATGTCGCCGACGATGGAGAGCACCGCGTTGTTCGGCGCGTAGTACGTGCGGAAGAAGCTCCGCGCGTCCTCGAGGGTGGCCGCGTCCAGGTCGGCCATCGAGCCGATCGGGGTGTGGTGGTACGGGTGTCCGTCGGGGTACGCGAGAGCGGTCAGCCGCTCGAACGCGGTGCCGTACGGCACGTTGTCGTAGCGTTGGCGGCGCTCGTTCTTGACGACGTCGCGCTGGTTCTCCATGGACTCGTCGTCCAGGGCGGCGAGCAGCGAGCCCATGCGGTCGGCCTCCAGCCAGAGCGCGAGCTCCAGCTGGTGCGCGGGCATGGTCTCGAAGTAGTTGGTGCGCTCGAAGCTCGTCGTGCCGTTGAGCGAGCCGCCGGCGCCCTGCACCAGTTCGAAGTGGCCGTTCCCCTTCACCTGGCCCGAGCCCTGGAACATCAGGTGCTCGAAGAGGTGGGCGAGGCCGGTGCGGCCCGCGACCTCGTGGCGCGAGCCGACGTCGTACCAGAGGCAGACCGCGGCGACCGGGGTCAGGTGGTCCTCGGAGAGCACCACGCGCAGGCCGTTGGCCAGCCGGTGCTCGGTCGCTGTCAGGCCGCCGGAGCCGGCCTCGGCCTCGGCCGTGTGACCCATGGGCATGTACATCCCTTCGATCGCGATCGGGAAAAAGTCCTGCCACTGTATGCAAGCGCGCCGCCACCTCGCGAAGTTCCCGTCCTCGTCGGATGTCCCTCTTCCGGGTCGCGGTCGGCATTGTCCGTGGCACGGTCCACAATGGTCCGCGTCAGATCAACCCATGTTGGTGAAGGAGCCACAGCCGCGATGGCCCGCCGCAGCACGAAGACACCGCCGCCGGACGACGCGTTCGAGGAGCGCATCCTCGACATCGACGTCGTCGACGAGATGCAGGGATCCTTCCTCGAGTACGCGTACTCGGTGATCTACTCCCGCGCGCTGCCCGACGCCCGCGACGGCATGAAGCCCGTACAGCGCCGCATCGTCTACCAGATGAGCGAGATGGGCCTGCGGCCCGAGCGCGGCTTCGTGAAGTGCGCGCGCGTGGTCGGCGAAGTCATGGGCAAGCTCCACCCGCACGGCGACGCGTCGATCTACGACGCGATGGTGCGCATGGCGCAGCCGTTCTCCATGCGCCTGCCGCTGGTCGACGGCCACGGCAACTTCGGCTCGCTCGGCAACGACGACCCGCCGGCCGCCATGCGGTACACGGAGTCGAAGATGGCCCCGGCCGCACTCCTGATGACGGAGTCCATCGACGAGGACACCGTCGACTTCGCCCCGAACTACGACGGCCAGGAGCAGGAGCCGGTCACGCTCCCCGCCGCGTACCCGAACCTGCTGGTCAACGGCGCCTCGGGCATCGCGGTCGGCATGGCGACCAACATGCCCCCGCACAACCTGGGCGAGGTGATCTCGGCCGCCCGGCACCTGATCCGCCACCCGAGCGCGGACCTGGACGCGCTGATGCGCTTCGTGCCCGGCCCCGACCTGCCCACCGGCGGCCGGATCGTCGGCCTGTCCGGCATCCGCGACGCGTACGAGTCCGGCCGCGGCACCTTCAAGATCCGCGCGACCACCACCATCGAGAACGTGACGGCGCGCCGCAAGGGCATCGTCGTCACCGAACTGCCCTTCACGGTCGGCCCCGAGAAGGTCATCTCCAAGATCAAGGACCTGGTCGGCTCGAAGAAGCTCCAGGGCATCGCCGACGTCAAGGACCTCACCGACCGCAACCACGGTCTGCGCCTGGTCATCGAGATCAAGAACGGCTTCGTGCCGGAGGCGGTCCTGGAGCAGCTGTACAAGCTGACCGCCATGGAGGAGTCCTTCGGCATCAACAACGTGGCGCTGGTCGACGGCCAGCCGCTCACGCTGGGCCTCAAGGAGCTCCTGGAGGTCTACCTCGACCACCGCTTCTCCGTGGTCCGGCGCCGCTCCGAGTTCCGCCGCGGCAAGCGGCGCGACCGGCTGCACCTGGTCGAGGGCCTGCTCGTCGCGCTCCTCGACATCGACGAGGTCATCCGGCTCATCCGGGAGAGCGAGAACTCCGCCGAGGCCAAGCAGCGCCTCATGGAGCGCTTCTCGCTCAGCGAGATCCAGACGCAGTACATCCTGGACACCCCGCTGCGCCGGCTCACCAAGTTCGACCGGCTGGAGCTGGAGTCCGAGCGCGACCGCCTGACCGGCGAGATCGACGAGCTGACGAAGATCCTCGAATCCGACGCGGAGCTGCGCAAGCTGGTGTCGGCGGAGCTGGCGGCCGTCGCGAAGAAGTTCGGCACCGACCGGCGCACGGTCCTGCTGGAGTCGGCGGGCTCGCCGAAGACGGCCCCGGCCATGGCCCTGGAGGTCGCGGACGACCCGTGCCGGGTGCTGCTGTCCTCGACCGGACTGCTGGCCCGGACGGTGACCGAGGAGCTGCCGGACGCGCACGACGGCAAGCGCGCCAGGCACGACGTGATCGTCTCCTCGGTGGCGGCCACCCAGCGCGGCGAGGTCGGCGCGGTCACCTCGGCCGGCCGGCTGCTGCGGATCGCCGTGATCGACCTCCCGCAGCTGCCGGACACGGCCGCGGCGCCGAACCTGGCGGGCGGCGCCCCGGTCACGGAGTTCCTGAGCCTGGATCCGGACGAGACGGTGCTCTGTCTGACCACTCTCGACGAGTCCTCGCCCGGCCTCGCGCTCGGCACGCTCCAGGGCGTGGTCAAACGCGTGGTGCCGGACTATCCGGCGAACAAGGAGGAGCTCGAGGTCATCACCCTCCGGGACGGCGACCGGATCGTCGGCGCGACGGAACTGCGCACCGGCGAGGAGGACCTGGTCTTCATCACCTCGGACGCCCAGCTGCTGCGCTATCAGGCCTCCCAGGTACGGCCGCAGGGCCGCCCGGCGGGCGGTATGGCGGGCATCAAGCTGTCGGCGGGCGCCGAGGTCCTGTCCTTCACGGCGGTCGATCCGGCGGCGGACGCGGTGGTGTTCACGGTCGCCGGTGCCACCGGCACGCTGGACGCCTCGGAGGCCACCTCGGCCAAGCTGACCCCGTTCGACCAGTACCCGCGCAAGGGCCGCGCGACCGGCGGTGTGCGCTGCCAGCGCTTCCTGAAGGGCGAGGACCTGCTGATCCTGGCCTGGGCGGGCGCCACCCCGGCACACGCCGCCCAGACGAACGGCACTCCCGTCGACCTTCCGGACCTGGACCCGCGCCGCGACGGCTCGGGCACACCGCTCGCGAAGCCGGTGGCGGTCCTGGCCGGCCCGATCGGCTGAGTCCGCTCGGGACGACGCCCCCTGGACCCGCGCGGGTCCAGGGGGCGTCGTCCGTGGCCGTACGGGACGCGTCCGGGGTCTACGGGACCGGGGCCTCGTCCGGCTGGGGCACGTACCGCAGCACGCCCCACATGCTCTGCTCGTCGGGCTCGTCCTCCGCGCCGTTCTGCTCGCAGCCGGCCAGCTCCCCGCGCAGCGCGCCGGCGTCGACTCCCCTGCCGATGAGGACGAGCCGCGTCAGCCGCTCCTCGCCCGCCGGCCACGGCTCCGGGAAGAAGCGCAGGAAACGGCCCACCGCGTGGACGGTGTACCGGTGTTCCGGATCGGCCGCGCCGAAGTCGACGAAGCCCTTGACGCGGTAGAGGCCCTCGGGACGGGTGTCCAGGAAGGCCATCAGACGGCGCGGGTGCAGCGGGACGGCCGTACCGAGCGAGACCGTGTCGTACGCGGCGTGCGGATGGGCGTGCGTGTCCTCGTCCCCGTACAGGATGTCCTCGATGGACATCTGCCCGGCGATCTCGTCGTCCGGCACCACCCGGTCGAAGAGCAGCTCGGGATCGATCCGCCCGTGGGCCGTCTCGACGACCGCGGCCCGCGTCGCGAGGCCGGCGACCGTCTCCCGTATGCCCGCCAGTTCCGCCGGTGCCACCCGGTCGGCCTTGTTGAGGACGACGAGGTCGGCGACGGCCAGATGACGGTCGGTCTCCGGGTGCCGGGTGCGGGTCGTGGTGAACTCGGCGGCGTCGACGACCTCGACGAGGCCGCCGTAGACGGCCCGCGGATTGTCGCTGGCGAGCAGCATGCGGACGAGTTCCTGCGGCTCGGCGAGCCCGCTGGCCTCGATCACGATCACGTCCAGGCGCAGCTCGGGGCGGGTCAGCACCTCCAGGTACGTGTCGAGCTCGCTCGCGTCCACCGCGCAGCACAGGCAGCCGTTGCCGAGGGAGACGGTGGAGCCGACCTGGCCGGCGACGGTCATGGCGTCGATGCCGATGTCGCCGAAGTCGTTGACCATGACCCCGATCCGGGTGCCGCGCGCGCCGCGCAGCAGATGGTTGAGCAGGGTCGTCTTCCCCGCCCCGAGAAACCCGGCCAGGACGACGACAGGGATCGGCTGGGTGGTCAAGGGTCGTGCCTCCGGGCCATCGGTGCCTACGCGTGGTGCCACGGCCGTGCCCGCGACCGCGAAGCACCCAGGATAGGCATGGCCCGCCGCGGATCCGTCCTGTCGCCGGATACGGCACCTCGCCGGGCGGCGGGCCGGAAGGAACCGGCGGGCCGCCCGGCGAGAGGGCGTCGGCCGCGCGCGACGGCGCGCGGCCGGGGACGGATCAGACCGCGCCGGCGCCGGTGAGCGCCCGGACCTCGGTCTCGGCGTGCTTGGCCTCGTCCGCCGGCTCGGACGAGGTGACGGTGCCGAACCAGCCGGCGAGGAAGCCCAGCGGGATGGAGATCAGGCCCGGGTTCTCCAGCGGGAAGAACTCGAAGTCCACGCCGGGGAACAGCGATTCGGGGCTGCCGGAGACGACCGGCGAGACGACGACGAGCAGGACCGCGGGGACGAGTCCGCCGTACACCGACCAGACCGCGCCGCGGGTGTTGAACCGCCGCCAGAACAGCGAGTAGAGCACCACGGGCAGGTTCGCCGAGGCGGCCACGGCGAAGGCCAGACCGACCAGGAAGGCCACGTTGAGGTCGCTGGCCAGCAGGCCGAGGCCGATCGCGGCGACACCGATGCCGGCGGCGGCGAGCCGGGCGACGGTCACCTCGCTGTACTGCTTGGCGTCGGAACGGCGCAGTGTGGCGTAGAGGTCGTGGGCGACCGACGCGGAGGAGGCGAGGGTGATGCCGGCGACCACGGCCAGGATGGTGGCGATGGCGACGGCCGCGACGACGGCGAAGAGGATCGTGCCACCGGTGGAGCCCGGTCCGCCGCCGAGGTCGAGCGCGAGCAGGGGTACGGCGGTGTTGCCGGCCGCGTTGGAGGCGTGGACGGTGTCGGGGCCGACGACGGCGGCCGCGCCGAAGCCGAGCACGATCGTCATCAGGTAGAAGCCGCCGATGAGGCCGATCGACCAGACGACGGAGTGCCGGGCGGCCTTGGCGGTGGGCACGGTGTAGAAGCGCGACAGGATGTGCGGAAGTCCGGCGGTTCCGAGGACGAGGGCGAGACCGAGGCTGACGAAGTCGAGGCGGGCGGTCCAGTTCTGGCCGTAGAGCAGTCCGGGGCCGAGGAAGTCCGCGCCATGGCCGCTGCGTTCGGCGGCGCTGGCGAGGAGCTCGTTGAAGTTGCCGTGGAAGCGGATCAGGACGAGCACGGTGAGGGCGATCGTGCCGACCATGAGAAGCACGGCCTTGACGATCTGGATCCAGGTGGTGGCCCGCATGCCGCCGAGCGACACGTAGACGACCATGAGGGCACCGACCCCGATCACGGTCCAGGAGCGGGCGGCGCCGCTGGTGCCGCCGAGGAGCAGGGCGACCAGGCTGCCGGCGCCGACCATCTGGGCGACGAGGTAGAGCACCGAGACGGTGACCGAGGAGGAGCCGACGGCGATCCGGACGGGACGCTCGGCCATCCGGGAGGCCACGACGTCGGCGAGGGTGAAGCGGCCGCAGTTGCGCACGAGTTCGGCGACGAGCAGCAGGACGACCAGCCAGGCGACGAGGAAGCCGACGGAGTACAGCATGCCGTCGTAGCCGAACAGGGCGATCAGGCCGGAGATGCCGAGGAAGGAGGCGGCGGACATGTAGTCGCCGGCGATGGCGAAGCCGTTCTCCATGGGCGAGAAGAGGCGGCCTCCGGCGTAGAACTCCTCGGCGGAGCCCTGCCGGTTGCGGCCGGCCCAGGTGGTGATGGCCAGGGTGACCACGATGAAGACGCTGAACAGCACCAGCGCCAGGGTCTGGTGGTCGCCGGTGATCTGGTCTCCGGTCATGACCGCGCCCCCCGGGTCATCTGCTGGGTGTCCCAGCGCAGTTCGAGGGCGGCCCGGTCCCGGCGCCGCCGCGCGTGGCGGACGTAGGCCCAGGTGAGCAGGAAGGTGGTGGCGAACTGACCGAGTCCGGCGAGCAGGGCGACGTTGACGGCTCCGGCCACGGGGTGGGCCATGACACCGGGGGCGGCGGTCGCGGCGATCACGTACGCCAGATACCAGAGGAGGAAGGCGCCGGCGGCCGGGAAGACGAACCGGCGGTACCGGCTGCGTACTTCCTGGAAGGCGGGACTGCGTTGGACCTCCAGGTAGATGTCCGCGGTGCTGTGCACTCGCTGGCGCGGGACCATGCCGGACGGGTCCAGGGCGGTGTCCCCGATCCCGTCGTGCTCCGTGTCGTCGTGGGTCAGGGCGGCGTACCCGGTCGTGCCGAATCCGTCCCCGCCGTGCCCCTCGCTGTCGGGGGCTTTCCCGTCCGGCTCGCCCCATGGGGCGGCCAGCGCGTCGTACCAGGGGTCGTCGATCCGCACCGTCGCGGCGTCGCGCCCTTCCTGCTTCTCCACCGGTGAACTCTCCTTGGTCAGCGGACCCTTTGGGCCGCGTGCCCAAGGATGGACAGAGCGGGCGCATCCTGGACGCTTCTCCTGGATTCTTCACACCATTAGGTGACCGAGGCGCCCTTGCGCCTGACCCGTGCCGTCTGACTGTCGTATCGGCGAGGCTCCTGAGGGGGACACCAAGAACACCGGCAAACGCGCCGAGGCCCCCGGCGACGGATGCCGGGGGCCTCGGACGGAGATAGCCGCGGGCGCCGGGTGGGGCGCCGTTCGCGGGAAGGGACGTCAGGCGTCGATACGGGAGCGGTCGAGGGTCGCCGCGGAGCTGGTGATGAACTCCTTGCGGGGAGCCACGTCGTTGCCCATGAGGAGGTCGAAGACCGTCTCGGCCGCTTCCAGGTCGCCGATGTTGATCCGGCGCAGGGTGCGGTGGCGGGGGTCCATGGTGGTCTCCGCCAGCTGGTCCGCGTCCATCTCGCCGAGGCCCTTGTAGCGCTGGATGGAGTCCTTGTAGCGGACCCCCTTGCGCTGGAACTCCAGCAGGGTCTGGCGCAGCTCGTTGTCCGAGTACGTGTAGACGTACTTGTCCTGGCCCTTCTTGGGCTGGACCAGCTCGATGCGGTGCAGCGGCGGCACGGCGGCGAAGACGCGCCCCTGCTCGACCATGGGCCGCATGTAGCGCTGGAACAGGGTCAGCAGCAGGGTGCGGATGTGGGAGCCGTCGACGTCGGCGTCGGTCATCATGATGACCTTCCCGTAGCGGGCCGCGTCGATGTCGAAGGTGCGGCCCGAGCCCGCCCTATGACCTGGATGATCGCTCCGCACTCGGCGTTCTTCAACATGTCCGAGACGGAGGACTTCTGGACGTTGAGGATCTTGCCGCGGATCGGGAGCAGCGCCTGGAACTCGCTGTTGCGGGCGAGCTTGGCGGTGCCGAGCGCCGAGTCTCCCTCGACGATGAAGAGTTCGCTGCGCTCGACGTCGTCGCTGCGGCAGTCGGCGAGCTTGGCGGGCAGCGAGGAGGACTCCAGGGCCGTCTTCCGGCGCTGTGCGTCCTTGTGCTGCCGGGCCGCGATACGGGTACGGGCGGCGGCGACGGCCTTCTCCAGGACGGCCCGGGCCTGGGCCTTGGCGTCGCGCTTGGTGGAGGTCAGGAAGGCCTTGAGCTCCTTGGCGACCACGTTGGCGACGATCCGGCGGGCCGCGGAGGTGCCGAGCACCTCCTTGGTCTGGCCCTCGAACTGCGGCTCGGCGAGCCGGACCGTGACGACGGCGGTGAGACCCTCCAGGGCGTCGTCCTTGACGATGTCGTCCTCGGCGACGCGCAGCATCTTGGCGGAGCGCAGCACCTCGTTGACGGTCTTGGCGATCGCCTGCTCGAAACCGGAGACGTGGGTGCCGCCCTTGGGGGTGGCGATGATGTTGACGAAGGACTTCAGCGTCGTGTCGTAGCCGGTGCCCCAGCGCAGGGCGACGTCGACGCCGAGCTCGCGGGTGACCTCGGTGGGGGTCATGTGGCCGCGGTCGTCGAGGACCGGGACGGTCTCCTTGAAGGTGCCCTGCCCGGTGAGGCGCAGGACGTCGCAGACGGCCTTGTCCTGGGCGAGGAACTCGCAGAACTCGCTGATGCCGCCGTCGAAGCGGAAGGTCTCCTCGCTCTTGCCCACGCCCTCGAGGTCGCGCTCGTCGCGCACGACGATGGTCAGGCCGGGGACGAGGAACGCGGTCTGGCGGGCCCGCTGGTGCAGCGTCTCCAGGGAGAGCTTGGCGTCCTTGAGGAAGATCTGGCGGTCGGCCCAGTAGCGGACCCGGGTGCCCGTACGGCCCTTGGGGACGCGCTTGCCCTTGCGGAGGCCGCCGGACGGGTCGAAGGGGCTGTCCGGGCCGGACTCGGTGAAGATGCCGGGAACGCCGCGGCGGAAGCTCAGCGCGTGCGTGACGCCTCGGTCGACCTCGACGTCGAGGCGGGCGGAGAGCGCGTTGACCACGGAGGCGCCCACACCGTGCAGACCGCCGGAGGCGGCGTAGGAGCCGCCGCCGAACTTGCCGCCGGCGTGCAGCTTGGTCATGACGACCTCGACGCCGGAGAGGCCCGTCTTGGGCTCGACGTCGACGGGGATGCCGCGGCCGTTGTCCTGGACCTCGACGGAGCCGTCGTCGTGGAGGATCACGTCGATGTGGTCGCAGTAGCCGCCGAGGGCCTCGTCGACCGAATTGTCGATGATTTCCCAGAGACAGTGCATCAGTCCACGGCTGTCCGTGGATCCGATGTACATACCGGGGCGCTTGCGGACGGCTTCGAGCCCTTCGAGGACGAGCAGGTGCCGCGCGGTGTAGTTGGAACCGTCACGGTCTGCGGTCAGCAGCGCACTGGACGGCACGGACGTATCGGCGGTCACGCGGTTCGCTCCTCGCTGAATTTGAAATCTGGCCCGGTGGGGTAAGGCCCGGCGTCGGTCGCCGGTCAGAGGGTACCGATGCCTGGTAGGGCCGTTGTCACGCCACCCTCCTGATTCTTCATGCTAGTCCAGAGTCGCATGAGTGTTCGATCCCTCGTTGGGGTGACGGAAACATCACGTTCCCTTCCAGGCATGAACCATTTAGGCTCCGGGCACGTCCTCATGAACAACCGGCAACCCGCCGGGAGGGCACCACCACACACAGCAACGCGAAAACCCGTAGAGCGAAGCAATACGGCTCATTCGCCGCCAAACGGCAGCAAACAGCCTCCTTGGAAAATTTTTCAAGGAAAAGCCACGAGCGGGAACGTTTTCGGCCTGGTTGGATGTTGACCCTGGTACGACAGCTCGTCGAGCTAGAGAAGAGGCGACGTGACTACTGTTCTGACCCCCGCGACCCCCCTGACGGCCGCTGACCGATGCGACCGCTGCGGCGCCCAGGCGTACGTGCGCGTCGTCCTGACCAGCGGCGGTGACCTGCTCTTCTGTGCTCACCACGGACGCAAGTTCGAGCCGGAACTGAAGAAGATCGCCGCAGAGATACAGGACGAGACGGACCGGCTCAGCGCCGTGCCGAACCACGCCGCGGACGACGAGCGCTGACGCCTCGCCTGCACGACGAGCCAGCAGCCGGTCACTGACGGCCGGCCGACGGGCGGCCCTCCCCACGCCATACGCGCGTGCGGGAGGCCGCCCGTTCTCGCACCGTGACCGCCCCCTGACACGGGGTCACCGGTCCGGTGCTTCGTCGTGCCAGGAGCCGTGATCCCGCCCCTGGCCCCGAGCGAGCCGGGCACTTCGCTCCGTTCGCCCCGGGCGACAGCGGGTCAGGAGCGCCGGCGCAGGATCTCGGACACCCGGGTGTAGACGCCGGGGCTGTCCGCCTCGCCACAGCCGCTCCCCCACGACACCAGGCCGATCAGCCGACCCCGCGCCACGAGCGGGCCCCCGCTGTCGCCCTGACAGGCGTCCCTGCCGCCGCGCGGGTCGCCCGCGCACAGCATCGTCTCGCGCCGGTACTCCACCCCCAGACCGCCCGGATACGCCCGTTCGCAGGTCGCGTCCGGCAACACCCGCACCCTCGCGGCGCGCAGCGACCGCGCGTACGTCCCGTCGCCGGTCGTGTCGCCCCAGCCGTACACGTCCGCCGCCGTCCCGGGCGCGAGCGCGGGATCGTCCGCGGTGGCCACGTCGATCACGTATGACGCCGGCAGCGCCCGCTCCAGGGTCACGACGGCCAGATCACCCGAACCGGCCGCCGGGTCGTACTCCGGGTTGACCCAGGTGCGGGTGACCCGCACCTCCCGCCCGCCGTCGCCGCGCAGCGCCGTACGTCCAGCGATCACCCGGAAGTCGGGCAGTTCCCAGGGCTCGCCGCCCAGCACCTCGCTCCCCAGGCAGTGGGCCGCCGTGAGCACCTTGGTGGGGGCGACGACCGCCCCGCCGCAGAACTGCCCCGCCCGCGCACCCCCGAACCGGGCACGGCTGGACAGCGCCACCACCCACGGCGCGTCCGCGGTCCGGGTCGGCCGGCCGCCGACCACGACGCTGTCGGCGGCGGCGGGAACCGGGGTGGCGAGCGGCACCGCCGCGGCGGCGAGCAGACCCAGAGCGCCGGTCAGGGCGCGGGCAAGGGGACGACGCATGGAGTCTCCTGACTCTCCGTTGAGAAGCTCTTACCCAGCGTGGTCCAGTCGCACCGCCCGCGCACCCGCGCCTACGCCGAAGGGCCCGGCCCCCGAGGCGGGGAACCGGACCCTTCGTGTGTCGGCGTAAGCCTCGTACAGATCTACGGATCTACGGATCTACGGATCTATCCAGGGATCAGTCGAGGTAGTCGCGCAGCACCTGCGAACGCGACGGGTGGCGCAGCTTCGACATCGTCTTCGACTCGATCTGACGGATGCGCTCACGCGTCACGCCGTAGACCTTGCCGATCTCGTCGAGGGTCTTCGGCTGACCGTCGGTGAGACCGAAGCGCATGGAGACGACGCCCGCCTCACGCT
Source organism: Streptomyces laurentii (assembly GCA_002355495.1). Taxonomy (GTDB): domain Bacteria; phylum Actinomycetota; class Actinomycetes; order Streptomycetales; family Streptomycetaceae; genus Streptomyces; species Streptomyces laurentii. Next base: position 5,962,911 of record AP017424.1, on the reverse strand, counting down.
CGGAGAGCGTGTCGAGGACGGAGTGCAGCTGCTCCTGGAGGAGCGTGAAGCTGACCGCGTCGGCCGGGACGACGGCCTCGGAGTCCTCGATGAGGTCACCGAACTCGCTGTCGCCGTCCTCGCCCAGCGGGGTGTGCAGCGAGATCGGCTCACGGCCGTACTTCTGGACCTCGATGACCTTCTCCGGGGTCATGTCGAGTTCCTTGGCCAGCTCCTCCGGGGTGGGCTCGCGGCCCAGGTCCTGGAGCATCTGGCGCTGCACACGGGCGAGCTTGTTGATGACCTCGACCATGTGCACCGGGATACGGATGGTGCGGGCCTGGTCGGCCATGGCGCGGGTGATCGCCTGACGGATCCACCAGGTGGCGTACGTGGAGAACTTGTAGCCCTTGGTGTAGTCGAACTTCTCGACGGCGCGGATCAGACCGAGGTTGCCCTCCTGGATCAGGTCCAGGAAGAGCATGCCGCGGCCGGTGTAGCGCTTGGCCAGCGAGACCACGAGGCGGAGGTTGGCCTCCAGGAGGTGGTTCTTGGCCCGGCGGCCGTCCTCGGCGATGATCTCCAGCTCGCGCTTGAGCTTCGGAGCGATCTTGTCCGAGTTCGCCAGCTTGTCCTCGGCGAACAGACCGGCCTCGATGCGCTTGGCGAGCTCGACCTCCTGCTCGGCGTTGAGCAGCGGGACCTTGCCGATCTGCTTGAGGTAGTCCTTGACCGGGTCGGCGGTGGCACCGGCGACGGCGACCTGCTGGGCCGGCGCGTCGTCCTCGTCCTCGTCGGACAGGACGAAGCCCTTGCTCTCGCCCTCGGTCTCCTCGTCGTCCTTGCCGGGCGCGACGTCCTCGAGCAGCTCCTCGCCCTCGATCAGTTCGTCGTCGTCCTTCTTGGACGCGGTCTTCTTCGCCGTCGCCTTCTTGGCGACGGTCTTCTTGGCCGCCGTCTTCTTGGCGGCGGTCTTCTTCGCCGCGGCCTTCTTGACCGGGGCTCCGGTCTCGTCGGTCGAGTCGGCGCCCGCGGCCGCCGTGGCCGCACCGGCGGCCGAGACGGTCTTCGTCACGGTCGTCCTGGCGGTGACGGCCTTGGTGGCGGTGCGCTTGGCCGGGCTCTTCGCGGCGACGCTCTTGCGGGTGCGCTTCGGCGACTCCGCTGCACTGACCATCAGCGTCACACCCTCTTCCTCGAGGATCTGATTCAGGCTGCGCAGAACATTCTTCCACTGGGTCGGCGGAATCTGGTCGGCCTCGAAGGCTCGCCGCACGTCATCGCCGGCGATCTGCCCATCAGCCTTTCCCCGCTCGATGAGCGCCATCACAGATGCGGACTCGGCGATCTCCGGCGGGAGCGTACGGGATGTGCTGGCCGACACGAACAACCTCTCGGAACGATGGAAACGGCTTCCGGCCCCGCCCTGAATCGGGCCGGAGCCGACGACCGTCGGCAGGGAATGAGCCGACGGCGCGGGCTGGGCCGGGGAAATGCACAGCGCCTTGAGCGGCTGCTGTATTCCTTCCTCGGCTGTCACCTCTTAGGTCATCGCGGGGCCGCCGGGAGCGTTACGCCCAATCTTCGTGGCCCGAGTCACACCTCATTTACGGTGAATCCGCCAGGAAGTGTCAGGAAGGCGGCACGATCGCCTCGCCCGAAGCCCCACACCGTCACTGGCCGTCGCCCGACGTCGCCCGGCGTCACGTCACAGGGCGCCACTCGGTGCCGAGGGGCGTCGCCCGGGCACCCTCCGGTGCCGCGGCGGCGCCGTACGCGGCAGTGCCGGCCCTGCCCAGCGGGCCGAGCGCGTCGCGTGTGCCGGGTGCGCCGGGTGCGCCGGGCGCTTCAAGGGTGCCGGACGAGCCGGACGAGCCGGATACGCCCGGCGCGCCGGAGCCCGGCGCACCCGGGGGTGGTCGCCCGCCCCCGGGTTCCGCTCGGTCCGGCGGTGCGCGGGACGGGCGTCACTGCGTGGTCGGCCACGGTGCGCGGTCAGTGCTGCTCGCGCGGCCCCGGCACGACGGGCTCGGGGTGTCCGGTCAGCAGCTGCCGCATGGCCGCCTCGGCGGCGCCCGCGTCACCGGCGGCGAGGGCCTCGACGATCCGGGCGTGGTGGCCGAGGCAGCTCTCGCTGAGGCGGTCGCATCCGGCGGCGGGGGATCCGGAGACCTGCAGGGCGGCGGCGACGATGCCGGAGAGGTGCTCCAGCATGCGGTTACCGGCGAGCTGGATGAGGAGGGCGTGGAATTCGGCGTCGGCGCGGGAGAAGGTGATGGTGTCGCCCTGGGCGTAGGCGTGGCCCATGATCTCGACCATGTCGGACAGCCGCTGCTGGATGTCCTCGCGGCCGTGACCGGCGGCGAGCCGGGCGGCGAGCGGCTCGATGGTCCAGCGCAGCTCGGCCAGCTCGCGGCGCTGGTCGTCGCGCTGCGGACCGAAGGCCCGCCACTCGATGATGTCGGGATCGAGCAGATTCCAGTCGCTGACCGGGCGGACCCGGGTGCCGACGTTGGGCCGGGCACTGACCAGGCCCTTCGCCTCCAGCACGCGCAGCGACTCGCGCACGACGGTGCGCGAGACCTCGAAACGCTGGCCGATCTCCTCGGGAACGAGCGGGCGGTCGGCGCCGAGGTCGCCGGAGACGATCATCTGGCCGAGCTGCTGGACGAGCTGTCCGTGCAGTCCGCGGCCGCGGCTGCCGGCGGCCCTGCGGCCGGCCCGGCCGAGCTCGTCCACCCCTTCCCAGGCGGGCGGGGCCACTCGGTCCGGCCCGGAGGCCTCGGAGTAGGGGTAGCGGTCGAGATCGCCCGGGGCGCCGAGGCCGGACTCGACGGAGCGGGCGGCGGTCATCATCGTGTGCGCAAGGGTACTCACGCATCCTTTGTCGGCGTGGCTTCCGCGCCCCTTGAGGTCTTTGGTGAAAAGCACACGAAAGGGTGATCGGCACCCCCTATACAATTGACGATTAATGAGACATAAGGTGCATTTTTCATGGGAGTTGCCGACCGAACGGAACTTCTCGATCCGAATGTGGTCACCAACGCGCCCTGCCGCGAAGGCCGGTGAGCACATAGGCGCACAGGAGAACCGTCAAGGTCAGCGCCAGGGCCACCCCCACGGGTTGGCCGACCACCTTGAGCGCCCCCATCACCCAGCGGTCCGCCGCCGTCGACCACTCGATGCTCATGAGACCGCGCAGCCGTCCCGGCAGCCCCGCGACGGAACGCCCGGGGCCCGCGGCGAGCACGTGACGCAGCGGTGGCGCGAAGGCCACCGGTACGGCGAGGACCGCGGCGACTCCGGCGGCGGCCGCCCGGAACACGCCCGCCCCCAGCAGCCCGGCCCACGCGCAGCCGATCACCAGGCCGAACCAATTGGCGGACAGTCCGGGCCAGTTGTGCGGTACGGGGACCAACTGGCCGCCGTAGACGAACCGCAGGGCCTCCCGGTCGGCGACGACGACCAGTACGGCGAGGAATGCCCCGACCCCGGCCGCGACGGCCAGTTTGGCCAGCAGCAGACCGAGCCGGCGCGGGACGGCGCCGCGTCCGGTGGTGAGTGCCGGGTAGCGGTACTCCTCCCCGAAGGAGAAGGCGCCGATGAGCCCGGCCCCGAGCGCCGCGGGCGGCAGCGGGGAGAGCCCGGGCCAGGCGGCCAGCGTCGCGGGCAGCGGGGTGCGCCCGTTGCGCGCGAGCAGGACGGAGATCACGACGGAGACGAACAGCACGCCCAGGACCACGAGCGGCGTGGAGGGCACCCCGAGGAGGCGGCGGATCTCGTAGCGCACGGGCCACAGCGGGGAACGCCGGGGCGGCTGGACCGCGGGAAGCGGGTCGGGGTCGACGTCCGGGACGAGGGCGGAGTCCAGGACGGGCGGGCTCTCGGAGTCCGGAGCCGGAGAGCCTTCGGGCGCCTCGACCGACACCTTCGCGGGTTCCGGGGCCGAAGCGCTCCGGGGTTCCGTGACCGGCAGGGGTCGATCCGGGTCGGCCACCGTCGCTCCGAAGGGCTCCTCGGCGGTCGCCGCGACATCGGCGTCGGGGGCCTCCGAGGCCGACAGGGCGGCCGGCGGGCCCTCGGGGGCGGGCGAGGGGCCCGGGATGGAAGCGGGCGCCGGTGCCAGGGCCTGGCGAGGCACGACGGAGTCGCCCGTGTCACCCGTCTCGTCGGCGAGCCGGTGCAGGAGCAGTCCGTGCCGGAAGGCGCTCTCGCCGATGGTGGCGCAGTCGCTGCCGTAGACGGACAGGTGGTTGCCGCCCTCCGCGACCACTTCCACCGAGCGGCGGGCGGCCCGGGATTCCTGGGCGAGCACGGCGGCCAGCCGGGTCGCGTAGGGCGTACGGACGACGACCCGGGGGCGCAGCCGGGTGCGGGCGAAGTCGGCGGCGTCCTGGTCGGCGACGAGCCGCCCCTCTTCCAGGGTGACGACCCGGTCGGCGTTCCGGGCGGCGTCCCTGGGGTCGGCGGTGGTGTAGAGGACGGTGCCGCCCTCGTCGGCGTGGGCGCGCAGGAGTTCGTACAGCCAGGCGCTCTCGCGTACGGAGAGCCGGGCGCCCGGCTCGTCGAGGAGCAGGGTGTGCGGGCCACCCAACAAGGCGCAGGCAAGGCCCAGTCGGCGGTCCATGACGAGCGGCAGGGTGCCGATGCGCTGGTCGCGGGCGCCGTCGAGGCCGACGGCCCGGAGCATGTCGTCGGCCCGGGAGCCGGGGACTCCGGCGGCGGCGCAGAGCATGCGGAGTTGGCTGCGTACGGTACGGGAGGGGTGGCCCGGGACGTCGCCCAGCAGGACGCCGACCTCGCGGGCGGGGTGGGCGACGCGGTGCAGGGCGCGGCCTCTGAAGTAGGTGACGCCACGGCCCGGTTCGAGCTGGAGCATGAGGCGCAGGGCGGTGGTCTTGCCGGCGCCGGCGGGCCCGTGCAGGGCGGTGACCGTGCCGGGCCGGGCCTCGAAGGTGAGATCGTCCACGACGGGCGGAAGGTCCCGGCGGGGGGTGCTGGTGAGTCCGATGGCCTGGAGCATCGCTTCTCTCGCGGGTAGGTGAGACCGCTCCGCGGCAGGGCGGCTGTTCCAGCAAGATAGCGTTACATTTCGGACTTTTAGCGTAGCGAACGCGCCTCGGGTCGCCGACGGCCCCGGTCAGACCTCCGGACGCAGCATCGGCGGGTTCAGCAATGTGGCGCCGCCGGCGCGGAACAGCTGGGCGGGGCGGCCGCCCTGACGGGTCGTCGTACCCCCGGCTGGCACGAGGAAGCCGGGCGTACCGGTCACCTTCCGGTGGAAGTTCCGCGGGTCGAGCGTCACGCCCCACACGGCCTCGTAGACCCGGCGCAGTTCGCCGACCGTGAACTCGGGCGGACAGAAGGCCGTGGCCAGCGACGAGTATTCGATCTTCGAACGGGCGCGCTCCACTCCGTCGGACAGGATCCGGGTGTGGTCGAACGCGAGCGGCGCCGGCATCTCGCCCGTGCCCTCCGTCGCGTCGATGTCATGACCGAGCAGCTCCTCGACCGGTGCCCAGCGCGCGCTGTTCGCGTCACCGCCCGCACGCGGCGCGGGCAGATCCGGGGCGAGCGCGAGATGGGCGACGCTCACCACGCGCATCCGCGGGTCCCGGTCGGGTGCCCCGTACGTCGCCAGCTGTTCCAGGTGCGCGCCGTTCCCGGGTCCGGGCTGCGGCGTACCGGGGTCGTGGACGCAGAGCCCCGTCTCCTCGACCAGCTCGCGCGCGGCGGCGCCGTCGAGGTCCTCGTCGGCCCGGACGAACCCGCCCGGCAGCGCCCAGCTCCCCTGGAACGGAGGCTCCCCGCGTTTCACGACGAGGGCGCACAGGGCGTGACGCCGCACGGTGAGCACGACCAGATCGACGGTGACAGCGAAGGACGGGAAGGCCGACGGGTCGTAGGGAGGCATGCCGCGATCATAGTCGTCTCCCTGACGATAAACACGCGTCTCGAAGGATCGCACCGTTCCGCTTCTCCCCCGCCCCGGACTCTCCGCCGGCTCCATCGCTTTTGTCCGTCTCCCTGTCCGGCCAGGCCGTGCCTAGGACGTCTCCGCCGGCCGGACGGAGGGGCTGTGGGCATCCTGCCGTCGCGCGGTGCCCCACTCCCACATGCTGTGCATCACCGGCTCCAGGGCCCGGCCCCGCGCCGTGAGGACGTAGTGGACGCGCGGGGGCCAACCGGCGGTGCGATGGCGCTCGATCACGCCCGCGCCGGTCAGCTGGGACAGCCGGTCGGAGAGGACCTTGTCCGAGAGAGCGGGCAGGGCGGCGGACAGTTCCGAGTACGTGGCCCGGCCGCGGCGCAGGAACTCGCGGAGCACCAGCGGCGTAACGGCCCGCCAGCGCGGCCAGGGTGACGTCCACAGGGCAGTGCGGATCCTCGGCCCGGCGGCCCGGCGGAACGAGAGCGCTCTCAGGACAGTCCGCCAGCGGACCGTGGCCGTCCGGCCGTACGTGTCCAACCGTTTGGTGAGTCACGAAGGCCCTTTCTAACGTCCCGGGTGAACAGTCCGCCCGCTTCTCCCGGGGTCCTCATGCGTATCCATCACCTGAACTGCGGCTCCCTCCGGAAGGTTCCCCCGCTCGTCGGGGAGGGCCCGCCGGAGGCCACGGCCGATCGACGGGCCACCGTGTGCCACTGCCTGCTCATCGAGACGGACGCGGACGGGCTGGTTCTGGTCGACACCGGGCTGGGCACCGCCGACCTGAACGACCCCGAAGGGGCTCTGGGCGCGGACTGGGTGGCGTACGCCGAGCGCACGGGACCCGGAGGAAAGCGCGCTGCGGCAGATCGTCCGCCTCGGCTACGCGCCGGGGGACCTACGCCACATCGTGCTCACCCATCTACACCGCGACCACGCCGGAGGGCTGCCGGACTTTCCGCACGCGCGGGTCCATGTGCACCCCGCCGAGTACCAGGCCGTCACGGATCCCGGGCACCCGCACCACCGGCACAGCCTCGACCGCTTCATGCCGGCGCACCGGGCGCACGGCCCGTTGCTGACGCCCGCCGTCCCGGACGAGGGCACGGCGTGGTTCGGCTTCCCGGGGCTGGCACGTCCGCGAGGGCTCGCCTGCGAACTGCTGCTGGTGCCCCTGCCGGGCCACTCCGCGGGGCACGCGGGCGTCGCCGTCCGCGACGATGCCGGACAGTGGCTTCTGCACGCGGGCGACGCGTACATGTACCACGGCGAGATCGAGCGGACCCCGCCGTTGTCCCACCCCGTCTTCGCCCCGATCCAGCACGGCGCGCAGACCGATGCCGAGGCCCGCGTCGCCACGCTCGACCGGTCTGCGCGCCCTCCACCGCGACCACGGGGACCGGGTGACGGTCTTCAGCGCGCACGATCCCTGGGAGTTCGCCCGCTTCGCCCCTCCCGCCGGCGCGTGATCCCCGTCAGACACCCAGCTGCAGACCGGGGGCGGCTTCCTCGACCATGCCGAGGCCGAAGCGGCCGGCGCGGGCCGCGAACGGTTCGCCCGCGACCACCAGCCCGGACAGCCGGACCTCGCCGAACGGCGCCGAACGCAACGGTTGCAGGGCCACCGTGCGGCCGGGCACGTCCGGGCGTACGCCGACCAGGGTGGTGACCAGGTACACCCCGGCCGCCGCGGCGACGGCGGCGGGCCTGCAAGCCGCCGGGTGCGCGACCGGCGTGACACCGGGGGTACGCCGCTGGCCCGCGAACATCTCGGGAAGCCGGTGGTCGAAGGCCTCGGCTGCGTCGAGCAGCCCGCGCAGCAGCCCGGCCGCCTCGCTCTCGTGACCGGCCGCCGCCAGCCCGGCGACCGCGACGGCGGTCTCGTGCACCCGTACGGCTCCCGAGCGGTGTCCGAACGGATTGTGCCCCTGCTCCTTCGCGCCGAGGCCGCGCAGCCCCCAGCCGGAGTCGAGCGCGGGAGTCACCAGGAGCCGGGCGAGCCGTTCGGTCCGGGCCCGGTCGAGGAGTCCGGGGGCGTACCAGCCCGTCTCGGCGAGCCCGGTGTCCAGCAGGTGCGCGGCCCAGCTCCCGAGCTGGCACAGCGGCCGGCCGTCGGACGTGAGCGCGAGCACGGGCCGGCCACCGGACGGATCGTCGAGCCAGAAACGGGCCCGGAACCGCTCGCGCAGCCCCCACGCCCACTCCCGCCATTCCTCTCCGCCGGGCCGTCCGCAGGCGTCGAGCAGATCGGCGCCGAGCAGGGCCGCCCGGTGCGCGTGGGCCTGGGTCTCGGCCCGGGCCTGGCCGGTGGGCCACGGGTCCGGCACGCATCCGTGGGCGTCGAGGGATCCGCGCAGCCAGCCGAGACACCGCTCCGCGACGGGGAGCAGCTCCGCGAGGTCCTGGTCCGGCAGGCCCCAGCGGCGGGCCTCGGCGAGGACGACGGGGAAGGCGAGGGTGGCCTCGACACCGGTGCAGCGGGGCGGCAGATGGGGTCCGGCGTCGCGGAGCGGGCCGCGCATCCGTCCCGCCTCCGGCCCCGTACCGCCGCATTGGGCGCGGGCCACGGCCCGCAGGGTGGTCGCGGCGAGCCGGGTCCCGAGCGGGAGGGCCATACGGGCGGCCCAGAGGGCCTCGGCGGTGACGGATCCGCAGCGCCAGGGCACTCCGGCGGCCAGGTAGACGTCGGCGGGATGGGCCGGGTCGCGCTGGAGTAAGGCGCGCAGGTCGGCGACGGAGGCCCGCAATAACAGCCCGAGCCGGGCGTCGTCCCCTTCGGCGACGGCCTCGGAGAAGAAGTGCCCGCCGACCCGGCCGCCCGCGCCGGTTCCGAGTCCGGGTCCCGTGCCGGACCCCGTCGCGCGGCCCTGGCCGGAAGGGGGTGCGGCCCGGTCGGCGCGGAGCCGGAGGGTGAGGACGAAACTCGCGCCGGGGGCCAGTTCGGGGTCCCAGCGGAGCAGTCCGGTCGCCGCGAGGGCCTCGCTGGGCGGAGGGTCCGCCAGAACGGCGACGGCGGCGCCGTCGTCGGCGGTCCAGCGCAGCCCGCTGCCGTGGACGGCGGCGGTGAGCTCGGGGCCCGGTCGCCCCGACGCCACCGCGCGCAGGTCCGCGAGATCCGTGCCCAGAGCGATCTCCACGCGGATCCGCAGCGGCCGGGGGGCGGAGCTGCGCAGGGTGATCCGCTCCGTCCCGTCGGCGGCCCGGACCCGTTCGACGGCCAGCCCCGGGTCGGGGCCGGTGTCGCCGGGTGCACGCAGGACCCCGACGAACTCGGCCTGGTCCGCCGTGATCGCGCGGCCCTGGAGGGGGACGGGCGCGCGGCCGGCGACCCGCAGGACGCAGCGGGCGAGGAGCCGGCGCCCGGAGAGGAAGACCCCTTCGAGACCGGCCCCGGTGAGCTGGCCGTGCCGGGGACTGATGGCGAAGGCGGGCAGGGCGACGCCGATGAGGGTGTCGTGGGTGGTGGGCAGGTCAGTGGGACGGGTAGCCCCGGCTCCCGGCCCCATGGGTGGGGTTCCGGTGCGGGACGGGTGCCCGACGGAGGATCCGGGGGCCTGGGCGGGACTGATGGCCATGGCGGGGGTACAGGGCTCTCTGTGCGGTCCGGGCGGCCCGCCCTGGTCCGGCGAGGGCCGGGGCCGGGGCCGCTCGGACGGTCCCGGCGGTCCGCCGGGGCGGCCACGGGTCGGCGCCACCGCTCCCGCGATACCGCCATCCAAGTGAACGCCGAGGCGGGGCGCCGGGTCACGGCCGTCATCCGCCGTTCCTCGCGCCGCGCCGCCCGGTCCGGCGTCCGGTCGGGTTCTTCGGCGGCTTGGGGGCCGCGTCGGCGCGCGCCGACGGCCGGGCGGAGCCCGCCTTGCGCAAGCCGGCTTGGCGCGCGTTCCGCCGCGCGATCAGACGGGCCCGCCGCAGCGCCCGCTCCCGGTCGTCGGCATGGGCCGGCTCGCTGCCCTCGTCCTGGTCTTGGTCCTGGTCTTGGTCCTGGTCTTGGTCTTGGTCCTGGTCCTGGTCTTGGTCTTGGTCCACGCTCTGGCCGTCGCCGTCGCCGTCGCCATCGCCATCGGCTTCGGCTTCGGCTTCGGCTTCGGCTTCGGCTTCACGGTCGCGGGCGCCCGGCTGCTCCTGCCGCTCCTGCTCCACCGCGATCCGCGCGTCCCGCTCCCTGCGCAGGCAGTCGCGCAGCGATTCCGGGTCCAGCCCCTCGTTGCACGCCTGATGCAGCAGCCGGGCGAACAGGTAGTGGGGGTCGGCCTCCAGAGCGAGGCTGAGCGCGACCCGGGCGAGCGGGGTGTCGCCGGTGGACCACGCGACCCAGCCGGCCAGGGTCAGCGGCGCCGCCGCGTACTCCTCGTACGGGGCGACACAGCGGCGCGCGAGGGCGCTCCAGATTCGCAGGGCGGGGGCGGCCTCGGGTCCCTCCATCCACTCGGCCGCACGGTCGCGGGTGTCGCGGTCCTGGAGTCCCAGAACCAGAGTGGCGGCCTCGTCCGGGCTGATCAGCGCGTCGTCCCGGGCGTCCTCCCGGGCGGGCCCGGACAGCAGGAGGGCCAGGCCCGCACCGGTGCGCTCCGCCGGGGCCGCCGCGGCGGAAGCTTCGGCGAACCGCTCGACGAGCCGGTGGAGAAGGGCCAGCGTGGTGTCGCGCGTCTCCTGCCGTGCGAGCGTGCCCGACACTCCGTCGAGGATCCTGGGCACGATGACGGCCGCCGCGTCGTTCAGCGCCGCGCGCTGGGCCGCCGCGTCGGCCGCGGGCCCGCCGGGCTTCAGCCGGGCCTCCAGGTCCTTGAGGGTGCCGCGTACCTGAAGCCCCGCATAGGCGGCGGACGCCGCCATCACCGACGTACCGGAGAGGGCGAGGGGTGTGCCGTCCGGCGAGCAGCAGCGGGAGTTGTCGGGGCAGCAGTAGGAGAAGTACAGGCCGTCGGAGATGCAGAGGACTTCGTGGACAGGGACGTCGAGCGTGCCGCAGGCGACCCGCAGGCTCTGGGCGAGCGGCCGCAGCCGCTCCATCACCCGTCGGCCGGTCTCGCCGCGGCCGGGTTCCTGGCAGAGGAAGCCGACGATGCCGTCGGGGCGCTCACCACGCCGGGCGGAGCCCTCGACGAGGCATTCGGCCAGGCAGCCGGCAAGGGCGGCCCATTCCCGCGGCGATGACGGGATGCCGACCCTGACCCGGCCGCCGAAGCGCCCGTGCTCACCGTGGAGCGCGACGAGCACGATCGAGTCGCTGGGGTGGAAGCCGAGCATGAAGGGCAGGGCGTCGGCCAGCTCGGCGGGCCCGCGCAGGGCGATCGGCTGGGACGCGGCGAATGTACGCCTCTGGTGGGGAATTTCGGTCATGGCCCGACAGTCCCGCAGACACCACCGATCGCGAAAGCCCTGTGGATAACGTTATCCACAGGCTGGACGGCCCATTCGCGCATTGTCGTAGTCATCAGGTTGCATGGGGGCATGACCCACGCAGACCGCACCGAGGACCGCACCGCCCTGCGCACGGCCGCCGACGCCGTGCTCGCCCGTCTCGTCTCGGACCCGACAGGGACGGCGAGACTCCGCGAGGACCAGTGGCGTGCCATCGAGGCCCTGGTCGCGGAGGGACGCCGGGCGCTGGTCGTCCAGCGGACCGGCTGGGGCAAGTCGGCCGTGTACTTCGTCGCGACGTCGCTGCTGCGCGAGCGCGGCGCCGGCCCCACCGTGATCGTCTCCCCGCTGCTCGCGCTGATGCGCAACCAGGTGGAGGCGGCCGCCCGCGCGGGCATCCGCGCGCGCACGATCAACTCGTCGAACACCGAGGAGTGGGACACCGTCCAGGAGGAGGTGGCGGCGGGCGAGGTCGACGTGCTGCTCGTCTCGCCCGAGCGTCTCAACAACCCCGACTTCCGCGACCAGGTGCTGCCGCGGCTGGCCGCCGCGACCGGGCTGCTCGTGGTCGACGAGGCGCACTGCATCTCCGACTGGGGACACGACTTCCGGCCCGACTACCGGCGGCTGCGGACCATGCTCGCGGACCTGCCGGGCGGAGTGCCGGTGCTCGCCACGACGGCGACCGCCAACGCCCGGGTGACCGCGGACGTCGCCGAGCAGCTGGGCACCGGCGCGGGCACGGACGCGCTGGTGCTGCGCGGGCCGCTGGACCGGGAGAGCCTCAGCCTCGGGGTGGTGCGGCTGCCGGACGCGGCGCACCGGCTGGCCTGGCTCGCCGACCATCTCGACGAGCTGCCGGGCTCCGGGATCATCTACACGCTGACGGTCGCCGCGGCCGAGGAGGTCACGGCCCATCTGCGCCAGTGCGGGCACGCGGTCGCCTCGTACACCGGCCGGACGGAGAACGCCGACCGGCAGCAGGCCGAGGACGATCTGCTCGCCAACCGGGTCAAGGCGCTGGTGGCGACCTCGGCGCTCGGCATGGGCTTCGACAAGCCGGACCTGGGCTTCGTGGTGCACCTCGGCTCGCCCTCCTCCCCCATCGCGTACTACCAGCAGGTGGGCCGCGCCGGGCGCGGGGTGGCGCACGCGGAGGTGCTGCTGCTTCCGGGCAAGGAGGACGAGGCGATCTGGAAGTACTTCGCCTCGGTGGCCTTCCCTCCCGAGGAACAGGTGCGCCGCACGCTCGACGTGCTGGCGGCGGCCGGCCGGCCGCTGTCGCTGCCCGCGCTCGAACCGATGGTCGAACTGCGCCGGACCCGGCTCGAGACGATGCTGAAGGTGCTCGACGTGGACGGGGCCGTCAAGCGGGTCAAGGGCGGCTGGGAGAGTACGGGCCGGCCGTGGGTGTACGACACCCAGCGGTACGCGTGGGTGGCCCGGCAGCGGGAGGCCGAGCAGCAGGCCATGCGGGAGTACGCGGCGTCGGACGGCTGCCGGATGGAGTTCCTGCGCCGTCAGCTGGACGACACGGAGGCGGCGCCGTGCGGCCGTTGCGACAACTGCGCCGGGGCCCGGTTCGACGCGAAGGTGTCGGGCGGCTCACTGGACGCCGCGCGGGGCGAGCTGGGCCGGCCGGGGGTCGAGGTCGAGTCGCGCAAGATGTGGCCGACCGGACTCGCCGCGGTGGGCGTGGATCTGAAGGGCCGCATCCCGGCGGGCGAGCAGTCGTCCCCGGGCCGGGCCCTCGGCCGCCTCTCGGACATCGGCTGGGGCAACCGGCTGCGGCCGCTGCTCGCGGACGCCGCACCGGACGGCGAGGTGCCGGACGACGTGGTGCAGGCCGTGGTGCGGGTGCTCGCCGACTGGGCGAAGGGACCCGGGGGCTGGGCCTCGGGGGCACCGGACGCGGCGCCCCGGCCGGCCGGTGTGGTGACGGTCGCCTCGCATCGCAGGCCGCGGCTCGTGGGTTCGCTCGGGCACCGGATCGCGGAGATCGGGCGGATGCCGCTGCTGGGCTCGGTGGAGTACGCGCCGGAGGCGGAGGACCTGAGGATCTCCCGTACGAACAGCGCGCAGCGGGTGGTCGGCCTGCAGCGGACGCTGGTCGTGCCCGCCGATCTGGCGGAGCGGCTGGCCGCGGCGGGCGGCCCGGTGCTCCTCGTCGACGACCTCGCCGACAGCGGCTGGACGCTGGCGGTGGCGGCGAGACTGCTGCGCCGGGCGGGAGCGGAGGGAGTGTTTCCGCTGGTGCTCGCCATCCAGGGGTGAAACGGGGAGCGAACCGGGTGTGACGGGCAGGGATATGACCGTCATACCGGTTCATTCCGGTCGGCGTGGCCAATTGCTCGTTGCCGCCCGCGCACACGCCAGGAAGAATTGGCCATCCACCCCGCACGACGTCTCAGCGGTCCACTGGACCGTGTCGTGGTGCGCCCTCGCCCCGTCCCTGCCCGCGACGCGGGCGACGCACATCCGAAGGGAGGATCGTGACCTTCGGATTCGTTCCGTCCTCGGCGGCTCCGGCCGGCTCCCCGTCCGGGTCGGCCAGTCGTCTCGCGCGGACCCTCGAACCGGCCGAGTGGGCCGGTGCGGGGATTCCGCTGTTGCGCAACCCGCGTGAAGTGGTCACCGGGTTGCACTCCCGCCATCTCCCCACGCCGTCGACGGCGGTGGTGGCCGTACTCGATCACGAGGAACGGATCGCCGCCAGCGCTTCCTTCGTCCGCCGGTCCACGCCCGCGGACGGCTGGGAGTTCCGCAACGCTCTCCTGGCCCATCTGCGCCAGGTGATCCCGCACGATCTGCGGCGTCGCACTCCGGTGCGGACGGCGGTGCTGCTCTACTGCCGCGAGGGCGACGAGCGCTGGACCGAGGAGGACGGGGCCTGGATGTGGGGGCTGCGGGACGCCTGTACGCTCCACGGGCTGCGCTGCGGCGCGTACATCACGCTCACCCGGTCGGGCTGGCAGGTGGTCGGCGAGGGACGGGGCGGGCGCCGGCCCGACCTCGGCTCACGCCCGGTGCCCCTGGGTGAGAGCGGCGCGTTCGAACTGCCGTCGCCGCGGATCGCGAGCGGGGCGTCCGAACCGCTGCGGCGGGCCGCCGCACGCTGAGCGACCCTCCGGCCACCGCCCCAGGGGTGCCACTCGGCACGGAGAGTTCGCGGGAGCCGGGAGACACGGCCCGTCCGCCCGGCCGCCACGAGGACGGCCGGGACGGTGGACGGGCGGGGTCAGACGCCGGCGCCGAGCACGGCGCCCACGCGCTGCGCGTCACCGCAGACGATCAGCAGGGCGGAGGCCCGGCCCATCGCCTCGGGCAGCCGGCTCGCGACGGCCTCGTCGGAGCCGCCGTTGACGGCGACGACGACCACGGGACGGGTGGCGGCGCGGGCGGCGGAGGCGGCGTCCGCGAAGAACACGTCCTCGCGGGTGTCCTGCTGCGCCCAGTAGGCGTCCTCACCGAAGGACAGCTCGTGCGCTGCCCAGGGGTGCGGCTCGCCGGTGGTGAGCACCAGCACGTCGCCGGGGGCGCGGCCGGTCTCGAGCAGCAGGTCCACCGCTTCCTCGGCGGCGTCGAGCGCTCCGTCGACGGGCGCCGGTATCAGCTGGATCTGCGGTTCGCCGCGCTGGTCGGAACGATTCTCCGCCGGGGCGTCGGTCCGGGTTCCGGAGGCCGCCGGGGGCGCGGGCCGGGCAGGGCCGGGGACAGGTCGCCCGGGACGGGGCGTGGCCGCGGTACGCGGGCCGGGAACGGGTCGGGGGGTCGGCACGGGACGGCCGGCGGACGCGGCCGCGCGGGGACCCTGGGCGCTCTCGTGAATCTGAGGCTCCTCGGGGGTGAGAGGCATGGGTGGATGTCTATCAAACGCCGTCGCGTGGGGCTCCGGCGGGTGGGCGCACAGGCGCCCCGACCCGGTGGAATGAGGTCTTCCGGTCGGCTCCCCGGGTGGGGTGTCCGCCGGCGGATCCCCGTTTCAGGGGCCGGAAGTACAGGTGGCCGGCCGTGGGGGCCGGACGTCAGAAGTCGAAGCCGAGCTGGCCCCCGCTTTCCAGTGCGGCGGCCTCGGCGGAGAGGCGGACCTTCTTGAGATGCCGCCAGCGGGGCATCGCGTCGAGGTACGCCCAGGAGAGCCGGTGGTACGGGGTGGGCCCGAACTCCTCCAGCGCCGCCTTGTGGACCGGGGAAGGGTAGCCCGCGTTGGCTCCGAAGGCGTACGCGGCGTACTGCTCGGGCTCCAGCTCGGCCATCAGCGTGTCACGGCGGACCTTGGCGATCACGGAGGCGGCGGCGACGGCGACGCAGGACTGGTCGCCCTTGATCACCGTCCGCACCTGCCAGGGACTGCCGAGGTAGTCGTGCTTGCCGTCCAGGATCACGGCGTCGGGACGGACCGGCAGCCCCTCCAGGGCGCGGACGGCCGCCAGCCGGAGGGCGGCGGTCATCCCGAGCTCGTCGATCTCGGCGGGCGAGGCGTCACCGAGCGCGTACGCGGTGACCCACCCCTCGAGTGTGGCGGCGAGTTCGGTACGGCGCTTGGGGGTGAGCAGCTTGGAGTCGGTGAGCCCGTCGGGCGGGCGGCGCAGGCCGGTGACGGCGGCGCACACCGTGACGGGACCGGCCCAGGCCCCGCGTCCGACCTCGTCGACCCCGGCGATGATCTTGGCGCCGGTGGTGGCCCGGATCGAGCGTTCGACGCTGTGGGTGGGTGGTTCGTACGGCATGGCGCCTGACAGGTTACGCCGAGAGGTACCCGGCTCGGTACCCGGATTCCCCGTGGTCCGTCAGGTCCGTCCGAAACCCGCTCGCGACGGCGCCGGGACCGCCCGCCCGGCGGGGCGGGAAACGGCACCGCTCGGCCGCTCGGCCGCCCCCGTGATGCGGGCGTCACGGCCCCGTCGATCGCCTCACCGATCACGCTCCGATCTTCTTCGCTCCCGCACAGTGCCGCGCTCGGCATCGCGACCGCCCGGGTCGCATCGTGGGCGGCTCCCTCGCCGACGTGTTCCCCATAGCGCCTACGGCACGGGAGAAGAGCCCGAAGGGAACGGTCGACCCAGCGACGATCACCTCACGGAGACGCGGAGCGGGCCATTCGTCGCATTCGTGAATCTCACCGCACCGTGTCGCGCCGCTCCGACTGCCGGGCGCGTCGGGGTGGGAATGACCTCGCGCCTCCCTGTGTGGCCGCCGCTCGAAGCGGGGCGACACGTCCGTACCGGCAGGCGGTGAACGCTTGCGTGCCCCGAAGGGGACTCACTACCGTGAAACACGGTCAACGGGGCACTTCACCGCATTTTTCGTGGGGGCTGCACCGTGACAACGACTCGGACGAACACCCGTACGCCTCCGGGTCGTATGCGCCATCGGGACCGGCCGGGCGTCGCCCTCGCCGTCATCGCCGCGTGCCAGTTGATGGTGATCCTGGACGCGACGATCGTGAACATCGCGCTTCCCCACATCCAGGACGCACTCGACTTCTCCACCACGAGTCTGTCGTGGGTGCTGAGCGCCTACACCCTCACCTTCGGCGGTCTGCTGCTGCTCGGCGGCCGTGCGGGCGACATCCTCGGCCGTCGCCGGATGTTCCTGATCGGCATCCTCGTCTTCACCTTCAGCTCCCTGCTCGGCGGATTCGCGCAGGAACCGTGGCAACTGCTGGCCGCACGCGCCCTCCAGGGCGTCGGGGGCGCGATCGCCTCGCCGACCGCGCTCGCCCTGATCACCACGACGTTTCCCGAAGGCCCGGCCCGCAACCGGGCGTTCGGCGTCTACGCGGCGGTCTCGGCCGGCGGCGGCGCCGTCGGACTGCTGGCCGGCGGCATGCTCACCGAATGGCTCGACTGGCGCTGGGTGCTGTTCGTGAACGTGCCGATCGGCCTGGTCATCGCCTTCCTGACGCCGCGTTTCATCCCGGAGTCGGCGCGGCATCCGGGCCGCTTCGACCTGGCCGGCGCGTTCACGTCCACGCTCGGCATGGCCGCGCTCGTGTACGGGTTCATCCGTGCCGCGGAGGCGGGCTGGACGGATGCCCTCACGCTCGGGGCGTTCGTCTCCGCCGTGTTCCTGCTCTCCGCGTTCGCCGTCGTCGAGTCACGGGCCCGTGAACCCATCACCCCGCTGCGGCTGTTCGCCGACCGCAACCGCGCGGGCACCTACGTGATCATGCTCAGCCTGGCCGCCGCGATGCTGGGCATGTTCTTCTTCATCGTCCTGTTCCTCCAGGACGTGCTCGGCTTCAGCCCGATCCGCGCCGGGGTCGCGTTCCTGCCGGTCACCCTGGCCATCGGCGTGGGGTCGGGGCTCGCCCAGCGAGTCCTCCCCCTGTTCGGCCCGAAGCCGTTCCTGATGGCCGGCACGGCGATCACCGGCTCGGGCCTTCTCTGGCTGAGCTTCCTCACCCCTGACACGTCGTACGTGGCCGGGGTCCTCGGCCCAATGATCGTCTTCGGCTTCGGCATGGGCCTCAACTTCGTGACGCTCACCCTCACCGCCGTCTCCGGCATCGCCCCGCACGAGGCGGGTGCCGCCTCGGGGCTGCTCAACGCCATGGAACAGGTGGGCGGTTCACTCGGCCTGTCGATCCTCGTCACGGTCTTCGGCGCGGCGAGCGCGACCGAGGCGAAGCAGCAGACGCCGGACTTCCTCACGCACGCGACGCCCGCGCAGAAGGAAGCGTTCGCGCAGGAGAGCCGGCTCCCCGCACCCTGGTCCCACGAGGTGCTGACGGCGGGGATCTCCAGCGCGTTCACCGGCGCCGTGGTCATGGCGCTGGTCGCGCTCGGCACGGCCACGCTGGTGATCCGGGTGCGCAAGAGCGACCTGGCGGCCCTACGTGGGAAGGCGGAGGCGGCCGGCCCGGCCGCCTGACCGGGCCGACGCGCCGTCACCTAAGAGCGGGCCGCCGTGGGGACCCAGGCCGGCAGGTCCTCGGTCTGTTCCAGCCATGCGGCCGGCGGGGTGCCGGCCGGGCTCGCGGCCACGACACCGCCCGCGATGGCGCAGGTGGTGTCGACGTCACCGCCGACCGACGCCGTGGTCCAGAACATCCGCTCGAAGTCGCCGAGCGCCCGGGCCGCCGACCACAGCGCGAACGGCACGGTGTCGTGGGCGCTGGTCCGCCGGCCGCTGCCGAGGACCGCCGCGACCGTTCCGGCGTCGCCGTAGTCGAGCATGTCGCGGGCCCGGCGCAGTCCGGCTCCCACGGCGCTGCGCGGAACCAGCGCGACGACGCCGTCGAGCAGCGCCTCGGGCGTGGGCGGGCCGGCGGGGTTCGCGACGAGCGCCGCGGCCGCGGCGACGGCCATCGTCCCGGCCACCGCCTCGCGATGCTGGTGCGTGACGTACGCGGAGATCTCGGCCTGGTGGGTCGCCTGCTCCGGGTCGTCGGCGTACCAGGCGCCGAGCGGGGCGATCCGCATGGCGGCGCCGTTGCCCCAGGAGCCCTGGCCGTCGAAGAGCTCCGCGGCGAGCCGGCGCCAGTCCCCTCCCTCGCGGATGAGCCGGAGCATGCGGTTGACGGCGGGGCCGTAGCCGCGGTCGAAGTCGTGGTGGTGGGCGAAGGACGACGCGAGGGCGTCCTGGTCGACGCGGCCGTGGCCGGCCAGGACGGCGACGACGGAACAGGCCATCTCGGTGTCGTCGGTCCACTGCCAGGGGCCGGCCGGTGTCTCTCGCCGCTTCAGGAGGGCGTAGGTGCCGGGGACGAAGTACTGGGAGCCGAGGGCGTCTCCCACGGCCAGTCCGCGCAGACTGGCCAGGGCGCGGTCGAAGCGCCGGTCGAATGAGGAATCAGCGGTCATCGCTCAGCAACTCTATCCGGTGGGACCGTACGATTCCGGAACTCGCCAACGTTCGAACGGCCGGTCGAGCCGGTATTTTCCGTCCTCGCCGAGCAGGAGGGTCCGGGTCTCCGCGTTGCCCGGGTTGGACAGCGACTCGAAGTCGGCGACCGTCCAGTGGAACCAGCGCATGCAGAACAACCGCATGGTCAGCCCATGGGTGACGATCAGGACGTTGGGCGGGTGGTCGGGCGCCTCGAAACTGCGGTAGAGGCTCTCCAGGAACGCCCCGACCCGGTCGTACACATCGGCGCCGGATTCCCCCTGGGCGAAGCGGTAGAAGAAGTGACCGTAGGCGTCCCGGTACTCCTTCTGGAGGCGTACGTCGTCCCTCTCCTGCCAGTTGCCCCAGTCCTGCTCACGCAGCCGGGGTTCCTCCCGGACGCGTATCCGGTCCGGGTCGAGCCGGAAGGCGCGCAGCGTGTCGTGGGTGCGGCGGTAGGGCGAGACGTAGACACTGACCCGCTCGTCGCCGAACAGTTCCCGCAGCCGCTCCCCCGTCTCCGCCGCCTGGCGCCGTCCCGTCTCGGTGAGCCCGAGCGCGTGGTCGGGCTCCCGTTCGTACACCGTGTCATCGACATTGCCCTCGGACTCTCCGTGCCGTACGAGAACGATGCGCCGCGGTCGTGCCATGTCTCGACCCTAGGCGGTGTCCCGGCGGCAGGCTCAGTCGGCCAGGCGTCCGCCGTCCATGCGCCGTATCCGGCCGGTGAACCGGCGGCGCAGTTCGCGGTCGTGGGACACGACGACCACGGCTCCTTCCCACTGCTCCAGGGCCTGCTCCAGCTCCTCGACGAGACCGAGGGCCAGGTGGTTCGCGGGCTCGTCAAGCAGCAGCAGGTCGGCGGGGCGGGTGAGCAGGCGCGCGAGGGCGAGGCGGCGGCGCTGGCCCGCGGAGAGGCTGCCGACCGGGACGGTGAGGTCGGCCCGGCGAGTATCCGCAGCAGGGTGGACTTGCCCGCGCCGTTCTCCCCCACGATCCCGATCCGCTCGCCGGGGCGCACGGTGAGCGAGACCTGGTCGAGCAGCAGCCGTTCGCCGCGGGTCACGGTCACGTCGTGAAGCGAGATCTGCGTGGGCAAGGGCGCCTCCTGGGCGAGGGACGAATAAACGCAACTGTTGTCGCGTTACCCGGAGTGTGGCAGACTCGAAGCCACTAACGCAACGGGAGTAGCAGTTGAACGATCCGCAGAGCCCTCCGGAGCGGGGCGCGAGCAGCCCCGCCCCCGGCAGCAGACGCCCCGGCGGCCGCACGGCCCGTACCCGCGCGGCGGTCCGCGACGCGGTCCTGACGGGTCTGGCCGAGCACGGCTACCCGGCCCTCACCGTCGAATACGTGGCGGAGCACTCGGGCGTGCACAAGACGACGCTCTACCGGCGCTGGGGCGGCGTCGAGAGCATGGTCGCCGACGCGCTCGCCCTCGCGGGCGAGGACCGGTGGACGGCTCCCGACACCGGCAGCCTCGCCGGGGATCTGCGCGCGCTGGCGCGCGAGGTGGCCGACTCCTTCGCCGATCCGGCGCTGGCCGCGGCGCCGACGGCGTTCGTGGCCGCCGCCTTCCAGTCCCCGCGGGCCGCCGAGTCGCTGCACGCCTTCTACGCGGAGCGCTTCCGGCGCTGCGCGTGCGTCGTCGACCGGGCGGTGGCCCGGGGCGAGGCTCCGGCGGGCACGGACGCGGGAGCGGTGGTGCGGGCGGTCTCCGCGCCGCTCTTCCTGCGGTTGTTCGTCACGCGCGAGCCGGTGGACACCCGCATCGCGGACCAGGCGGCGCGCACGGTCCTGGCCGCGGTCGAGGCGGGCGCCTTCACGAGCGAGGACGCGGGCGCGCCGGCGTAGGACACGGCAGCAATCGCCGCCGGGGGCTGGGGGGGGCCGGACGTCGCTTCCGTACCCGGCGCGCGTCCCGTACCCCGGCCGGCCCATCCGTACCCCGGCCGGTCCCTCCGCACCCCGGCCGGTCCCTCCGGACTCCGTACCCCAGCCGGCCCCTCACCCCCGCGCGGCACGCGCCGGGATCACACCGCCCAAGCCTGCTCCAGCTCCACGATGTCCCCCGTCATGGCCGCGACATCGGCCTCGGTCTGCGCCCGCAGACCGAGGCGTTCCACCCGCTCCGCGCGGTACTTCCCGTGCTCGGCCGCCGAGTTCCACATCGACAGGACCAGGAACTCGGGCCCCGGGCCCTCCCCGAACAGCCCGCGCAACATGCCCGGGGACCCCGCCATCGCCGGGTTCCAGACCTTCTCCTGCATGAGGGCGAAGTGCTCGGCCCGGTCCTCGCGCACACGGCAGTGCGCGACCCGGGCCACGTCGGCGTCCGCGAAGCGCGGCTCGAACCCGGTCTTCACGTCGAAACGGTGATCGAACAGCTTCACCTGCATATCGCGGTATGTGCCGACCTGGGCGGCCGCGAGCCGGTCGTGGGACCGCGCCATGAAGGAGTCGTAGAACGCCCGGCTCTCCCAGAAACCGAAGACATGGGCGACATCCGGCCGTCGCCGGCTCCACCCGCCGCCCTGGCCCCGGAACCCCGGTTCGCCGGGCAGCCCCGCCCACTTCCGCTGCCCCCGCTCGAACCCTCGACGGTCCACCACGGTGCAACGAATCCACTTGACCAGCACCGCGCCATGGTACGGGGCGGGACGACGCCCCGTCAGACCTCCGCCGTACCCGCTCACCGCACCCCCGCACCGCCCCACAGCCCCGTTCGACGTTCGAAATCCAGGACGGAAAAGGGGCCGGTATCGGCCGTACCCCGATGGCATGTTGATCGGTTGTCCGCATGACACTATGAACGACTCGTCAAGAACCGTACGCGGAGAGGGGATTCATGATGAGCGGACTCAACAAGGGGGTCGACAAGGTCGAGGTGGCGCTCAAGTGGGACCCCAGCCCGTCCGGCGCCCCCGCCCACGACCTGGACATCGTCGCGGGGGTCTACGGTGCGGAGGCCCCGTACGGACCGCCCGCCTATCTGGTCCACTTCGACCACCGCTCCCCCGACGGCACCATCACGCTCCAGCGCGACAGCCGTACGGGACAGGGCTTCGGCTACGACGAGGCGATGACCGTCGAACTCGGGCGGCTCGCCGAGCAGTACACGCGCGTGGTGGTGGGAGTGGCGATACAGCAGGGCACCGGACGGCTCGCCTTCAGCCAGGTCTCGGGCACCGGGATCCGGGTCCGCGAGGGCTACACCGACCTGCTGACCGACGACTTCGCGTCGGTGGCGGATGCGACCGCCGCGACCGTCGTCGAGTTCACCCGCGACGGAGCCGGCGTCTGGACCTGGCGCCCCCTGCTCCGCGGCTTCGACACGGACCCGCGCTCGTTCGGCGACGTGATGGGCGCCGCGTAACGGCCCTCGGCACGCGTCCGCCCACGCGCGCGTAGCCGCCGGAACGACCGGGGGCCGGGCCCGCACCACCGCGGGCCCGGCCCCTCGGCCTGTCCGCCGCCTCGCCGCCTCGCCGCCTCGCTGGAGGTTCCCGCCATGACGGGTGACTGGCGTGAGGACCGGATCGGAAGCGCTCTGCGGGGCGAGAACCCCACCGTGCTGCGGCGGCTGGACGTGGGGTTCGCGGTGATCGGGGACGTGCAGTTCCTGCCGGGGTACGCGGTGTTGCCGGCCGACGAGCCGGACGTGCGCCGGCTCGTCGGATCTGCCACGGCCGAAGCGGAGGGCCATCGGCACCGAACTGGACGCACTGACCGCTGTCGCGACCCCTGCCCCTGCCCCTGCCCCTGCCCCTGAGTAGCCGAAAGGGCGCCGACCGATGGTCGGCGCCCTTTCTCAGGCGTGGATCGGTGTCCTCAGGGGAAGACGCCCGTTCCGTCCCGCGTCAGCGGTGATCAGCTGCAGCCGCTGGTCGAGCCGCAGCCCTCGCAGATGTAGCAGGAGCCGGCGCGCTGCATCTTCGTACCGCAGGAGAAGCAGAGCGGGGCGTCGGCCTGGATGCCCAGCTGCATCTCCACCAGCTCGGCGCTGGTGTGCGCCTGCTTCGGGGCGTCGGCCGGGGCGGCCTCGACGGCCTTCGGCGCGGCGACGGCCACCGGCTCCTGGGCCCGCGGGGCGGACTGGGCCAGGCCCTCGACGTCGACCTCGTCGTCGGCCGGCTCGTACGAACCGGTCTCGAGGTGACGCTGGCGCTCCTCGGCGGAGTGGATGCCGAGGGCGGAGCGGGTCTCGAACGGCAGGAAGTCGAGCGCCAGGCGGCGGAAGATGTAGTCGACGATCGACTGCGCCATCCGCACGTCCGGGTCGTCCGTCATGCCGGCCGGCTCGAAGCGCATGTTGGTGAACTTCGAGACGTAGGTCTCCAGCGGGACGCCGTACTGCAGGCCGACGGAGACGGCGATGGAGAACGCGTCCATCATGCCGGCGAGGGTCGAACCCTGCTTGGACATCTTCAGGAAGACCTCGCCGAGACCGTCGTCCGGGTAGGAGTTGGCGGTCATGTAGCCCTCGGCGCCACCGACGGTGAAGGAGGTGGTGATCCCCGGGCGGCCCTTCGGGAGGCGCTTGCGGACCGGACGGTACTCGACGACCTTCTCGACCGCGGTACGGATGGTCTCCTCGGCCTTCGCCGTGACCTCGGCCTTCTCGTCCTCCTTCTTCTTGGCGGAGAGCGGCTGGCCGACCTTGCAGTTGTCGCGGTAGATCGCGAGCGCCTTGACGCCCAGCTTCCACGCCTCGTAGTAGATCTCCTCGACCTCCTCGACGGTCGCCGTCTCCGGCATGTTGACCGTCTTGGAGATGGCGCCGGAGATCCAGGGCTGGATCGCGGCCATCATGCGGACGTGGCCCATCGGGGAGATGGCGCGCTCGCCCATGGCGCAGTCGAAGACCTCGTAGTGCTCGGTCTTCAGGCCGGGAGCGTCGATCACATTGCCGTACTCGGAGATGTGGGCGACGATCGCCTCGATCTGCTCCTCGTGGTAGCCGAGGCGGCGCAGGGCCTGCGGCACGGTGCCGTTGACGATCTGCATCGAGCCGCCGCCGACCAGCTTCTTGAACTTGACCAGGGCGAGGTCGGGCTCGACGCCGGTGGTGTCGCAGGACATCGCGAGACCGATGGTGCCGGTCGGGGCGAGCACGGAGGCCTGGGAGTTGCGGAAGCCGTTCTTCTCGCCGAGGCGCAGGACGTCCTGCCATGCCTCGGTGGCGGCGGCCCACACCGCGGTGTCCAGGTCGTCCATGCGCACGGCGCCGGAGTTGGCGTCCGCGTGCTGCTTCATGACCTGCTTGTGCGCCTCGGCGTTGCGGGCGTAGCCGTCGTAGGTGCCGACGACGGCGGCCAGCTCGGCGGAGCGGCGGTAGGCGGTGCCGGTCATCAGGGAGGTGATGGCACCGGCCAGGGCGCGGCCGCCCTCGGAGTCGTACGCGTGGCCGGTCGCCATCAGCAGGGCGCCGAGGTTGGCGTAGCCGATGCCGAGCTGGCGGAAGGCGCGGGTGTTCTCGCCGATCTTCTGGGTCGGGAAGTCCGCGAAGCAGATGGAGATGTCCATCGCGGTGATGACCAGCTCGACGACCTTGCCGAAGCGCTCGGCGTCGAACTTCTGGTTGCCCTTGCCGTCGTCCTGAAGGAACTTCATCAGGTTCAGCGAGGCGAGGTTGCAGGACGTGTTGTCCAGGTGCATGTACTCGCTGCACGGGTTCGACGCGGTGATCCGGCCGGACTCGGGGCAGGTGTGCCAGTTGTTGATCATGTCGTCGTACTGGATGCCCGGGTCGGCACAGGCCCACGCGGCCTCGGCGATCTTGCGGAAGAGCGCCTTGGCGTCGACCTCCTCGATGACCTCGCCGGTCATACGGGCACGCAGGCCGAACTGGCCGCCCTTCTCGACCGCGGTCATGAACTCGTCGTTCACGCGCACCGAGTTGTTGGCGTTCTGGTACTGGACGGACGTGATGTCGTCGCCGCCCAGGTCCATGTCGAAGCCCGCGTCGCGCAGGACGCGGATCTTCTCCTCCTCGCTGACCTTCGTCTGGATGAAGTCCTCGATGTCGGGGTGATCGACATCGAGCACGACCATCTTCGCGGCGCGGCGGGTGGCGCCACCGGACTTGATGGTGCCGGCGGAGGCGTCGGCGCCGCGCATGAAGGAGACCGGACCGGAGGCGTTGCCGCCGGAGGACAGCAGCTCCTTGGAGGAGCGGATACGGGAGAGGTTCAGGCCGGCGCCGGAGCCGCCCTTGAAGATCATGCCCTCTTCCTTGTACCAGTCGAGGATCGACTCCATGGAGTCGTCGACGGACAGGATGAAGCAGGCGGAGACCTGCTGGGGCTGCGAGGTGCCGACGTTGAACCAGACGGGGCTGTTGAAGCTGAAGATCTGGTGCAGGAGGGCGTAGGTCAGCTCGTGCTCGAAGATCTCGGCGTCGGCGGGGGAGGCGAAGTACCCGTGATCCTCGCCGGCCTTGCTGTACGTCTTGACGATCCGGTCGATGAGCTGCTTCAGACCGGTCTCGCGCTGCGGGGTGCCGACGGCCCCGCGGAAGTACTTGCTGGTGACGATGTTGACCGCGTTCACCGACCAGAAGTCGGGGAACGCGACGCCACGCTGCTCGAAGTTGATCGAGCCGTCGCGCCAGTTGGTCATGACGACGTCACGGTGCTCCCAGCTCACCTCGTCGTACGGATGCACGCCGGGGGTGGTATGGATGCGCTCGATACGCAGGCCCTTGCTGGCCGCCTTGGATCCCTTGGCTCGGGAACCACGTGCCGGACCGCTCGCCGTCTCTGTCATGCCGCCTCCCATATACGGGCAAAACACCCTACAGCGCCCGGAAAATTCCAGGGCTCCGTCTCTGTACTGCTGTCTGCTGCTGTCTGTACTGCCAACACCACGAACGCCTCAGGGGCGCTCGGGGCATGTCTTTCACCGGCCGCACGGCGGCCGGTCACCGGACCGACGACGGTCCGGTCCCGCCACCGGTCAGTCGGTGGCGGGGGCGGGCACGGGAACCGGGACCCCAGGGGTCGCTCCGGTCCCGCCGCCGGCGGGAGGCCGCTCGCGGAGTTCCACGATGGCGGCCTCGAAGTCTTCGAGGCTGTCGAACGCCTTGTAGACGGACGCGAACCGCAGGTACGCGACGAGGTCGAGTTCCTGCAGCGGGCCGAGGATGGCCAGACCCACGTCGTGGGTGGTCAGTTCGGCGCTTCCGGTGGCGCGCACCGCCTCCTCGACCCGCTGGCCGAGCTTGGCGAGGGCGTCCTCGGTGACGGGCCGCCCCTGGCATGCCTTGCGCACGCCGGAGATGACCTTGGTGCGACTGAAGGGTTCCGTGACCCCGGACCGCTTCACCACCATGAGCGAACACGTCTCCACCGTCGTGAAACGACGGGAGCAGTCGGGGCACTGGCGGCGGCGTCGGATCGACGTCCCGTCGTCGGTGGTGCGACTGTCGACGACACGGCTGTCGGGGTGCCTGCAGAAGGGGCAGTGCATTGGTTCCGACCCTCCCTCATGGCACGACTGAACAGCTTCACCGGGGCCGTCAAGAGCCCCTCGAAGCGACCACCAGCATAGGTGATGTGGCGACCCTCGACGGACCAAGGACCACTACTTGTGGGTGGCTGATGCAATCCAACCACTAGATCTTGGGTCGGTCCGCGATTTCGGCCTCTGCGCGTGTCACCTGCGCGGCCGCCCACAAAGGTACGGGAAGGGCCCGGTGGCGCGGACGCCGGGGTCACCCGGCACGGCGGCGCGACAGCGTCTCGGAGGCGTCTCGGAGGCGTCAGGGAGACCTCCCCCACACCCGCGTCGCCCGCCCGCGAAGGCTACCGTAATGACCGTTTTGGGGTGGCCGCGCCCGATCCGCGCATACACCCACCCACAGGCACGCGTAAGACGAAAGGCGAATTTTCACTCGAACGTGTGTTTGGCGCAACCTTTCGAAAGCTACTACCGTTGTGCCAGCCAGGGAGACCATTCGAGAGGGGCCGCCGACGTGACCACCACCGCTGACAGTGCCACCATCACTGCCCAGGACCGCTCCCAGGGCCGATTCGAACCGGTACACGCGATGAACGACTCCGTCATGAACGGGGAGGGGGAAGCGGGGCGGCCCACGCGCTCGCTTCCCGGACGACCTCCCGGGATCAGGGCCGACAGTTCCGGCCTCACCGATCGCCAGCGCCGGGTGATCGAGGTCATCCGCGACTCGGTGCAACGCCGGGGCTACCCGCCGTCGATGCGCGAGATCGGCCAAGCCGTCGGCCTCTCCAGCACCTCCTCCGTGGCGCACCAGCTCATGGCCCTGGAGCGCAAGGGCTTCCTCCGGCGCGACCCGCACCGGCCCCGGGCGTACGAGGTCCGCGGCTCGGACCAGCCGAGCACGCAGCCCACGGACACCACCGGCAAGCCCGCCGCGTCCTACGTGCCCCTGGTCGGCCGGATCGCGGCCGGCGGGCCCATCCTGGCCGAGGAGTCCGTCGAGGACGTCTTCCCGCTCCCCCGGCAGCTGGTCGGAGACGGCGAGCTGTTCGTCCTCAAGGTCGTCGGCGACTCCATGATCGAGGCCGCCATCTGCGACGGCGACTGGGTCACGGTACGCCGCCAGCCCGTCGCGGAGAACGGCGACATCGTCGCCGCCATGCTCGACGGCGAGGCCACGGTGAAGCGCTTCAAGCGCGAGGACGGCCACGTCTGGCTGCTGCCGCACAACGCGGCGTACCAGCCGATCCCCGGCGACGAGGCCACCATCCTCGGCAAGGTCGTCGCCGTGCTGCGACGGGTGTGACCCACCTCGTCGGCCCTGGACCAGGGCCCCGGGACCCACTGCGCCGGTTCCGGGGTCCTGTTGTGTGCCCGGGTGGGCCAGGGGCGTGTCTCCGGGCCCACGGGCGGCTTTCCGGCATCAGGGCCGGATGTACGCGTACGAGGCCCCTCCGCACGCCGTCAGGGCGCGCCGCACAGGCCCCGCCGCCCGCTGTCCGCGGGTACGGGGCCTGACGCCCGCAGGCGTCCGCGTCCAGGCGTCCGCCTCTACCTCTGCGCGTCCGCGGCCGTCGCCTGCGCCGCCGCGTCGATGGCGGCCAGGGACTTCCGCACCTGGTTGCGGTCCGTCGTGTACCAGAAGTCCGGCAGCGAGGCCTTCAGATAGCTGCCGTAGCGCGCGGTGGCGAGCCGCGGGTCGAGCACCGCGACCACACCGCGGTCCCCCGTCGCCCGGACCAGCCGGCCGGCGCCCTGAGCCATCAGGAGCGCCGCGTGCGTGGCGGCCACCGCCATGAAGCCGTTGCCCCCGGCGTCCTCGACGGCCTTCTGCCGGGCGCTCATCAGCGGGTCGTCCGGCCTCGGGAACGGGATCTTGTCCATGACGACCAACTGGCAGCTCGCGCCGGGCACGTCGACGCCCTGCCAGAGGGAGAGCGTGCCGAAGAGGCAGGTCTTCGGATCGGCCGAGAAGTTCTTGATCAGCTCGCCGAGGGTGTCCTCGCCCTGGAGCAGGATCGGCAGCTCGGGGATCCGGGTGCGCAGCTCCTCGGCCGCCTGCTGGGCGGCCCGCATCGAGGAGAACAGACCGAGCGTCCGGCCCCCGGCGGCCTGCATCAGCTCGGTCAGCTCGTCGAGCATGTCGCCGCGCTCGCCGTCCCGGGCGGGCCGGTTCAGGTGCTTGGCGACGTAGAGGATGCCCTGCCGGGGGTAGTCGAAGGGTGAACCGACGTCGATGCCCTTCCACACGGGCAGGTCGTCGCCCCGCGTGCCCTCCGGGGCGAGGCCGAGCGAGGCGCCCACCCCGTTGAAGTCCCCGCCCAGCTTGAGCGTGGCCGAGGTCAGGACCACCGCGCGGTCGGTGAAGAGCTTGTCCCGCAGCAGCCCCGAGACGTTCAGCGGGGCGACCCGCAGCGAGGCGCCGAAGCGGTCGTGGCGCTCGTACCAGACGACGTCGTACTCCGAGCCCTGGGTGATCCGCTCGGCCACCCCGTGCACGGTCTCGACGGAGGCCATGGCCTGCTTGCGCACCGCGTCCTCGTCCTGGACGGAGCGGTCGCGGGTGGTGCCGAGGGCGGTGATCACGGTCCGCGCGGCGTCCCGCAGCGCCATCAGCGCGTAGCCGAGGTCCTCGGGGATCTCCTCCAGGCGGCCCGGCAGGGCCAGCTCCATCAGCTTCTCGAAGCCTTCGGCGGCGGTCTGGAGCTGGTCGGCGGCCTTCTCGTCGACCAGCTTCGCCGCCCGCCGCACGGCCCGGTTGACCTGCCCCGGGGTGAGCTCGCCGGTGGCGACGCCGGTCACCCGGGAGACCAGCTCGTGGGCCTCGTCGACGATCAGGACCTCGTGCTGCGGCAGCACCGGGGCGCCCTCGATGGCGTCGATCGCGAGCAGCGCGTGGTTGGTGACGACGACCTCGGCGAGCTTGGCCCGCTCCCGGGCCGCCTCGGCAAAGCACTCCGCCCCGTACGCGCACTTGCTCGCGCCCAGGCACTCGCGCGAGGCCACCGACACCTGCGACCAGGCCCGGTCGGAGACGCCCGGCGTGAGATCGTCCCGGTCGCCGGTCTCGGTCTCGTCGGACCAGTCGCGCAGCCGCAGCAGGTCCTGGCCGAGCTTGCTGGTGGGGGCGGCCGCCTCGAACGGGTCGAAGAGGCCGTCCTCCTCGTCCTGCGGCACGCCCTCGTGGAGCCGGTGCAGGCAGAGGTAGTTCGACCGGCCCTTGAGCATGGCGAACTCGGGACGGCGGCGCAGCTGCGGGTGCAGCGCGTCGACCGTGCGCGGCAGGTCGCGCTCGACGAGCTGGCGCTGGAGCGCCAGCGTCGCCGTGGCGACCACCACCCGCTCCCCGTGCGCCAGCGCCGGAACGAGATAGCCGAGGGATTTACCGGTACCGGTGCCGGCCTGGACGAGCAGGTGCGAACCGTCGTCGATGGCCTCGGCCACGGACTCGGCCATGGTGACCTGGCCGGGGCGCTCCACACCGCCGACGGCGGCGACGGCGGCGTGGAGGAGATCGGGGAGGGATGGCTTCGTCATAGCCCTTCCAGCCTACGGGGCGGCACTGACAGCCGGGGCCGTTCCCGGTCCGTTCCGCAGGTCACGCCAGCGGATTCGGGACGGTCCCGTGGACGGCGGCGTGCGGCCGCTCGGGCCGGTCGCGGTAGCCGTCGAGGTGCAGCCGGTTGCGGTTGAGGCAGAGCCGGTCGATCCGCGGGGTGAGGAGATCGAAGAGCTCGAACCGTTCCTTCAGCTCCGGGAAGCGGGCCTGGTGGCGCAGGATCTCGGCCCGCAGCAGGGCCCAGAAATCGCGTTCGGGGACGCCGAGTTGCTCCTCGTACAGCGGGGCCAGGTAGCGGAACACGCCGATGAACAGACCCGAATGGATGAACTGGGTGAGGAAGTCCGGCTCCTCCGTGAGCAGCACCCCGCGTACGTCGTCCGGCATCGTGGCGTGTTCGGGCAGGGGTACGGCGCTGACGTTCACGTCGTCCACGAAGTCCTTGATCGCCAGCCGGACGGGCACGTCCTGGTCGTCGTAGACCACGATCGCGTTCTCGCCGTGCGGGGAGAAGACCGTGCCGTACCGGTAGAGGAAGTGCAGCAGCGGCGGCAGCAGCGCGCCGAAGAGCCGGCGGAGCCAGGCGCGGGGCGCGAGGCCCGAGCGTTCGACGAGTTCGGCGACGAAGGCGCGGCCTGCCGGGTCGGTGTGCAGCAGCGCGGCGAGCGTACGGGCGCGTTCGTCCGGGGGCAGCCGCAGCGGTTCGCGCCAGATCGCGCCGAGGAGTTCCTTGTACTGGTACGGGACCTCGGGCAGCCGGTCGTACAGCGGATGCCGGACCGTGACGGACGCGACCTCGCCGAGCAGGATCATCCGGCACTCGTCGCGCAGGAAGGTATCGCCGTCGCGCAAGCCCTGGACCCAGGCGGTGAGCGCCGGCGCGGCGAGGGTGCGTTCGGTCGGAAGGCCGCGCCAGACCAGGGTGTTGAGGACGGAGAGCGGCAGCTTGACGGTGTGCCGGTCGGGGTGGCTGAGGTTGAGGAAGGTACGGACGGACTGCTGCGGCAGGCGCAGGTCGCCGTCGGTGGGGAGCGGGACGAGGGCGCCGGAGGCGATCGCGGGGGCGTACAGCGGCAGCAGGATCTCGTCCCACTGCCAGGGGTGGACGGGGAGCACGAGGTAGCCGTCCGGGTCGAGGCCGCGGTCGCGCAGCACGGCGCGGAAGCGCTCGCGGACCTCGGGGCCGAGTTCGCGCGCGTAGAGGCGGCCGGGGGTGGCGAGGCCGGTCACGCCCCGGTAGGAGGCGATGCGGGTGGAGACGGCGATCCACGGGAGGGGCGTGGGGCGGCGGGCCTCGGGGGCCCAGCGCGCGGCGTCGGTGCCGGCGAAGCCGACCCGGCCCTTGTTGAGGACGAGCCACGGGTGACCGGTCTGATGGCCTTCGAGCTCCGCGTAGCTCAGCTCGGCGAGCCGGGCGGCGGGCAGGGCGGTGTGGTCGAGCCGGGCGTCGGCGGCGAGGGTGGTGGTGAGCTCGCGGATGAGGTGGCCGAGGGTGGCGCCGTCGAGGCCGAGGAGACGGCGGGCGCGGACGAGGAAGTCGAGCGGGTCGGTGGCGGGCCGGCCGTCGAGGGTGAGCGAGCCGGGGTCGATCCGCCAGCCTCGGTACGCGCCGCGGCGGGCGGTGAAGGCGAGGGTGGCGCCGTCGTCGAGGGTGACGGTGTACGGGGCCGGGGCGGCGGCGCGCGGTGCGCCGCCGGGTTCCGCCGGGGCGGCGCCGTGGGCCGCGTCCTCGACGGGTCTCGGGACGACGACCTCCTCGTACGCGAACTCGGCGAGGGCCTTCGCGAGCAGCCGGGCGGATACCCGATCCCAGCGCTCGGCGGTGAGTTCGGGGGGACAGAACAGGGTCGCCCGGGCGGGGGGTGTGGGGGTGTGGAGTCGAGGGGTGCAGGGGACGTCGACACGGGGACTCCTCGGGGTGGGACCGCCGTGGGTGGGCGGTCGGGGGCGGTGGGACGGAGAGGCAGGTGGGGCGGGTGGGGCGGGTGGTGAGCGGTGACGCGGCCGGGGCGGGACGGACGACGGACGGGGGCCTGAGGCGGAAGGGCCCCGGCCGGAGCCGGGGCGAGGTGGGGGAAGGGCGGTCAGAGGAGGTGGCGCAGGGCACGTTCGCGGACCATCAGCGCGGCCCGTTTGCCGGGCAGGTCGACCTCCGCGTCGAGCAGGAATCCGGCGCCGAGGAAGGCGGCGACGGACGGGGCGTTGCGCAGGTCGGGTTCGGCGAGGACCCGGGTGCACCGGGGCCGGTGGTCGAGCACGAGGTCGGCGACGGCCCGCAGCAGCGTGGTGCCCAGGCCGCGGCCCCGGTCGGTGCCGCCTCCGATGAGCAGGTGGACGCCGGTGTCGTGGGGCCGCGCCGGGTAGTGGCGGGCGAGCGGGTCGAGATCGGCGCGGTAGATCTCGAAGTAGCTCATGGGGGTGCCGTCGAGGACGCCGAGGCAGGGCACGCTGCGTCCGTCGCCGGCGAGTTGGGCGCCGACGTGGGCGGCGGTGACGTCGGCCGGGCCTTCGAGCTCCCAGAAGGCGGCCACGGCGGGATCGTTCATCCAGCGGGTGATCAGGGGCAGGTCGCGGTGCGGGCGCACGGGGACCAGCCGGAAGCCGCCGGCCGGGGTGGCGACCGGCGCCCAGCCCGCGAGGTCGTCGAGCAAGTCGCCGGACCCGGTCCGACGCTGCCCCGGCGGGCGGGGATCCGTGGCGGGGCCGGGGCACGGGCCGACGCCGGACGGGTGCGCGGTGCCGGGCTGCGCTGCGCGGGGAGGCACGGGGCCCTCCTCTCGGTGACGTCGGTGAAGTCGGTGGAATCGGTGGAAGCGCTGAAGTCGGCGGATGCGGTACGCAATGCGGGTGCGGCGGATCGGGTACGGGGTCGGTGCCGCGGGACCGGCCGGGGCGCGGGCCCCGGCGGGTCCCGCGCCCGGGCGGGTCAGAGGTGCAGCGGGTTGGCGATCCCGACGTAGACGGACTGGGTGTCGACCGGACCGACCAGTTCGTCCAGGCCGTGCAGCCGGGTGAGGAGGTTGGCCTTGCAGCGCAGCGTCCGCGCCTCCAGGAGCCGCCGCGGCAGCGGCGAGCCGAGGCCGGTGGCACCGGCGAGGAAGCGGCGCAGCGCGGCGAGCAGCACGCGCTCGTCGGCGAGGCGCTGGGAACCGAAGGCGCCGATGAGGCCGAGGACGTTGTTGATGCCGACGTAGTAGGCGAAGCGCTCGTCGGTGACCTCGTCGGAGACGAAGGTGTCGCTGACGCCGCCGATGCCGGGCAGCCGGCGGCTCAGCTCCTCGCGGCGCGACTCGCGGAAGTAGTAGCCCTGGTTGTCGCGGTAGCGGCCGCCGGTGGGCCAGCCCTCGGGGTCGAGGAGGACCAGGGTGTTCTGCTGGTGGGCCTCCAGCGCGATGCCGGCCTGGCCGTCGAGCCAGAGCAGCGGGCGGATCACCAGGTCGAGGTAGCGCAGGAACCACTCGGCGGCGACGGCCGGGACGCCGCGGCCGGTCCGGGCGGCGAGCCCGTGCACCAGGACCTCCAGCCGCGACCGCATCCGGGGGTCGCCGGGCCAGGGGCGCGGGGCGGTGAGGGCGGCGATGCAGACGGCGTCGTCGCCGAGGGCGAAGGGGTTGTGCCGGATCATGACGTCGAGTCCGGGGACGGGTTCGCCGTCGGGGGTGTCGACGGCCAGCCAGGCCGGGTCGCGGACGATGTCGAAGCGTGGGTGGGCGGCCTGCCACTGGTCGGCGAGGCCGGTGCGCAGCAGCCGGTGCACCTCGACGCCGCGGTGGAGTTCCTTGCGCAGGTTCTCGCGGCGGGAGTTGGTGATCCGGACGCCGAGGGAGAGCTTGAGCATGGCCGGGGCGCCGGGGCGGTGCACGGTGCGGACGGAAGAGGTGGGGTGCCAGTGCTCCCCGTACGGGCCGAGGTCGTGCAGCAGTCCGGCGGCGAGCAGGGCGGCCACGGCGGGGCGCTCGCGCAGCTCGCGGGCCTGCCAGGGGTGGAGGGGCAGGGCGGCGGTGCCGTCGGGCAGGGGGAGGCCCTCGGCGAGTCCGGCGGTGAGCCGGGCGGCGGGGACGGCCCGGCCGTGTTCCGTCCAGGCCGAGTCGGTGGCGAGGACGCGGGGGTCGACGGCCATCCAGTGGAGCGGGAAGGAGCCGTGCGTCTCGGGCGAGTAGCTGCGGGCCTCGGACTCGGACAGGCCCTCGCGGCTCTTCGGGGTGGGGTGCAGGGGTGGCCGAGCAGCAGGGACTGTTCGGCGGTCAGGAAGAGGTCGGCCTCGGGGCGGGGGCCCGGGTCGCGGCGGCGGGCGGTGAGGAACTCGGCCGTCCGGCGGGCGGAGTCGGCGACCCGGCCGACGAGTTCGGTGCCCTCGGGGCGGCCGGTCTCGCGGCTGAGCAGGGCCGCGAGGGTGACGGCGTCGAGGGCCGGGGCGCCGGCCGGGAGCCCGTCGAGGGCGGGGGTGCCGAAGCGGTGCCAGCCGGTGGGCGACCAGTGGTGGACGGGGACGCGCAGGGTGGCGCCGCTGGCGGCGAGGGGGACGCGCAGGGTGCCGCCGTCGGGTGCGGGCAGGTCGTTCTCCCGTACCCAGCAGCGCAGCAGGTTCTCGGCGGCGGCCGCGTCGGCGGCCCGGACCGGGTCCGGGTCGTCCAGCGGGTCGTGCGACGGGGCGGCGACCGGGCCGTCCGCCGCGTACACCTCGGCGGCGAGGGCGGTGCCCTCGGTGCCGGCGAGCCGCTCGTACGGGACGGGGTGGCCGGCCAGGTACTGGCGCGGCACCGTCGGCTCGGCGGTCACCGTGCCGCCGCGGTCGTCGGCCGCCTCGAACGGGACGGGGGTGACGGTGGCGGCGGCGGTGGGGTCGGGTTCACGGGGTGCTTCCTTGAGAGGGGAATGGGCCGGGTGGGGGGCATCGGTCCGGGGTACGGCGGGGTGTCAGTGGGGCGGCCGCGCGGCGGGGAGGTGCGCCGGGGCGGCAGTGGCGGGGCGCTCGCGGCGGGCCTTCTCGGCGGCGGCCAGCGCGTCGGCGAAGCGGTCGAGGACAGCGGCCGCCTGCTCGTCGGTGAGGGTGAGCGGGGGCAGCAGCCGGACGACGGCGTTGTGCCGGCCGCCGAGTTCGACGATGAGACCGCGGTCGAGGCAGGCGCGCCGGACGGCCGCGGCGAGTTCGGGGTCGGGGGGCGGCACGTGGTCGCCGGGTCCGGTGCCCTCGGGGTCGACGAGTTCGACGCCGATCATCAGGCCGCGGCCGCGGACGTCGCCGACGCAGGGGTGGGCGGCGGCGAGGCCCTGGAGCCGGGCGAGCATCCGGGCGCCGAGGAGGCCGGCGCGCTCGGCGAGCCCGTTCTCCCGTACGAACGCGAGGGTGGCGGCGCCCGCGGCCATGGCGAGCTGGTTGCCCCGGAACGTACCCGCGTGGGCGCCGGGTTCCCAGGCGTCGAGCGCGGACCGGTAGACGACGACGGCAAGCGGGAGGGAGCCGCCGATGGCCTTGGACAGGACCATCACGTCGGGGACGACCCCGCTGTGTTCGACGGCCCAGAAGGCGCCGGTGCGGCCGACGCCGGTCTGGACCTCGTCGGCGATCAGCGGGATGGAGCGGTCCCGGGTGAGCGCGCGCATGCGGCGCAGCCAGCCGTCGGGGGCGGGGATGACGCCGCCCTCGCCCTGGACCGGTTCGAGGATCATCCCGGCGGGGGCCGGCACGCCGCTCTTGGGGTCGTCGAGGACGTGCTCGGTCCAGCGGGCGGCGAGTTCGGCACCGCGCTCGCCGCCGACGCCGAAGGGGCAGCGGTAGTCGTACGGATAGGGCAGCCGGGCGGTGGCGCGGACGCCGGTGGCGCCGCCGGACACGTCGAGGGCGCCCGCCGTCATCCCGTGGTACGCGCCGGTGAAGGACAGCACGTCGTGCCGGCCGGTGGCGGTACGGACGAGTTTGAGGGCCGCCTCGACGGCGTCGGTGCCCGCCGGACCGCAGAACTGGATGCGGGCGTCGGCGGCGAGTTCGCCGGGGAGGGTGGCGAACAGCTCCGTCGTGAAGGCGTCCTTGACCGGGGTGGCGAGGTCCAGGACGTGCAGGGGCGCGCCCGAGTCGAGGACCTTGCGGATGGCTTCGAGGACGACGGGGTGGTTGTGCCCGAGCGCCAGGGTGCCGGCGCCGGACAGGCAGTCGAGGTAGCGGCGGCCCTCGGCGCCCTCGATGGTCAGACCCCGGGCCCGGACGGGGACGATGGGCAGCGAACGCGCGTATGTACGGGCGGCGGACTCGCGCTGGGCCTGGCGGCGCAGGATGCCCTCGCCGGCCCCGGCACCGGTCGGGCGCCCGCCCTCCCGTGACGGATCGGCGCGGTGGTCGGGATGCTCCTCGCGGGGGTCCGCGGGGCGGTCCTCGCCGGGGGCTTCGCGGCGCTCTCCGCAGGTCCGCGCGACGGGTGCGGCGGGTACGACGGCCGGAGCTGGTTCGGTGACGGCCACGGCTCGGTGTCCTCCAGCGTGACGATTCGGACGCCTCCGGGCGGCCGCGCGGTGGGCTCGCGACGCCGCTCACGCCGCCTCCGCGTCCTCGAAGGCGGCGCGCCCGGCGCCCTTCCCCCGGCGGGCCCTTCGGCTCACTCGGTGTACGGGGACGGGCTCGATGGCGGCCCGGAAGCCGCCGTCGTGTCCCCCGTCCGTACCAACGACGCGGAGCGCCCCGGATCACGGTCGGCGGCCGAGTTCCTCGGCGCGGGCCGGCGCACGGTGGATCACAACCCCGCAACAGCACGGCAACAGCCGGTAAGGGGCGGAACCGCGGACCTGGGTCGTGCCGTCCCCACCCGCACCGGCATAGTGGGGGCTTCGCGCGGCGCGGCCTTCGCGCCGCCGCTGTTCACACATATGCAAGTTGACGTAGTCCCAGGGGGATCACGAGATGCGATCGATTCGTCCGCTGCTGGTCGCGGCATCCGCCGTCGCGGCGTTGACGCTGACGGCGACGGCCTGCGGCCCGGCCGAGGAAGGCACGGGGGTGACAAGCCCGCCGCCGCCGCGGACCCGACCGCGAACGGCAAGATCACGATTCCGGACGATCTGAAGCAGCGTCTGAAGGATCACGGGATCGACATGGACAAGTGGCGCGGGGGTGAGTGGAAGAACTGGGACCGGGACAAGTGGCTGCGTGAGGCGAAGGACTTCGTCAACCCGATCATCGAGGACCTGTGGGACCCGGACCGGATGCGCGACGCCGAGCGCCCGGACAAGCCGGTCGACCCCGAGGACATCTCCGGTGACAAGGGCGTGACGGACCCGACCCCGGTCGTGGTGCGGGCGAAGCCGGTCGCGGCTCCCTACCACGAGACGGCGGCCGCCTCCGGCAAGGTCTTCTTCGACGGCCCCGAGGGCTCGATGGTCTGCTCGGCGACCGTGGTGCAGGACCCGGCGCACCCCGGCAAGTCGAACATGGTCTGGACGGCCGGCCACTGCGTGCACGCGGGCAAGAAGGGCGGCTGGTACCGCAACATCGCCTTCGTCCCGTCGTACAACAACGCGGGCAAGTCGACCGCGGCGCTGGAGCAGGCGACCCGCCAGGAGATCGCCCCGTACGGCGTGTGGTGGAGTGACTGGGCGCAGACCTCGGACCAGTGGATCGCCGGCGGCGGCCAGACCGGCGGCCAGGGCGCCCCGTACGACTTCGCGGTGCTTCACGTGACGCCGGAGAAGGGCTCCACGGGCAAGTCCCTGGAGGAGACGGTCGGCTCGGCGCTCCCGGTGGAGTTCAACGCCCCGGCCGTGCCGAAGATCGCGAGCATGACGGCGACCGGCTACCCGGCGGGCAAGCCCTTCGACGGGCAGAAGATGTTCCAGTGCGCGGACAAGCCGGGCCGGCTGTCGGTGGAGACCGACCAGCCGACGATGTACCGCATCGGCTGCTCCATGACCGGTGGTTCGTCCGGTGGCGGCTGGGTGGCCGCGGGCCAGGACGGCAAGCCGGCGCTGGTGTCGAACACCTCCATCGGTCCGGTGACGGCGGGCTGGCTGGCCGGTCCGCGGCTCGGCCCCGAGGCCAAGACGCTGTACGACAAGATGAGCGCGAAGTACGCCAACCGCTGACCCGGGCGGCCTGACGACGGCGCGGGCGGGGCTCCTCGGAGTCCCGCCCGCGCCGTTCGTATACGTACGGGTCGTGGGCTCACTCCTGGTCGGGCTCCGCCGGCGCGCGGCGGGCGTCGACCTCCTGGTCGAGCCGCCAGGTCCGTCCGCCGTCGGACGAGCGCTCGTTGCGCCAGTGGAAGGTGTCGTCGGTGACGGCGCCGAAGGTCCAGCGGACGAGGTCGCCGCCGACGGCGCGTTCCATGACGATCTCGTCGCCGATCCGGCGGGCGTACATCTGCACCACGTCGCCGTGGGCGGTGCCGTGGAAGGTGAACCGCCACAGCTGGAGGCCCGGGTCCCAGATCCGGACGCACAGACCGCACTCCTGGTCCGGCGCGCGCCCTGTGGCGGGGAGGTCCGCGCGGCCGGGCCACCGCCAGACGTCCAGGACCGCCCGGCCTTCCAGGGCGTAGCCGAACTCCCATTCGCCGCTGACGGAGTGGACCGGCGAGCCGTCGGCGGGGTGGTACGTGATCAGGGTCGTCCAGAGCCCGGCCAGGCGTCCGAAGTCCGCCAGCGCGGCCGCGTTGCGCTCGTCGGGGCCGTCGGCGAGCAGCGTCCTCACGGGGAGACCTCCACGGTCGTGAGCGGGGCGAGGGCCGAGGCGAGGCAGTCGGCGAGGGGAGCGGCGTACGTGCCGTCGGGGTCGAGCTCGGGGTTGTAGATGGCGGCGTCGAGTCCGATGATCCGACCGGTGCCGACCAGGGCCGAGACCAGCCGGGTGAGCCGGGGGAAGTCCAGGCCGGGGCTCCCCGGGGAGTCGACCGCGGGCAGGACGCGTTCGTCGAGGACGTCGAAGTCGAGGTGGAGCCAGACCCGGTCGAGCCCACGCCGCTCCAGCCGCCGGATCACCCGCTCGGCCACGTCGTCGGCCTCGGCGTGGGCGATCTCCCCGGCCGTGAGCCGGAAGCCCGGGGGCAGCTCCCCTCCCTCGCCGCCCTCCCGGTCGCCGATCTGGACCACGTCCCGGTCGGCCACCAGCGGCCGGCCCACCTCCGGCCAGTGGGTGAGCAGCAGCTCGCCGCGGCCGGTGGCCAGCGCCAGGTCCATGCCGGCCGCCGAGCCGAGCGAGGCGTCGGCGTCGTGGTTCCCGGGATGCCGGAAGTCGCTGTGGCCGTCGAGGTGCACCAGACCGCAGCGGCCGTCGCGGCGGGCCCCGAGCAGACAGCCCAGCAGGATGCTGCAGTCGCCGCCGAGAACGAGCGGGAAGCGGCCGGCGGCCAGCGTGGTCCGGACCTCGTCGGCGAGCCGCAGCGTGTACGCGCGCAGGGTCACCCCGTTGCGGATCCGGGTCGCCGGCTGCGGGTCGAACGCGTACGGCGGACGGTCGAGTTCCACCACCCGGGCCGGCCGCAGCCGGGCCTCCAGGCCCGCCGACAGCAGGGCGCTCGGGGCGCGCCAGGTGCCGGGCTCGTGTCCTGGTGCGAGCGGGCGCAGGCCGAGGTTCCAGGGGGCCGCGACGATATCGACGGCAGGGGGCATGACCGTCCTTTCGATCAAGGAATTCCAACTGGATAACATGAGTACATCGGTTGGAATAAGGGGCGCAAGAGCAAGCGGCGCACCAGCACGAAAGGCGGGCGTCCATGACGGCGGTCCCCCAGGCCCACACCTTCAGGCCGCGCGACCTGGTCGGCGGGCATGTCGTCCTCGATCTGGTGAACACGGTCACGGCCCGGAACGCGGAACCGGCCGACTGGCTCGACGGCTATCCGCGTCTGCTGGAGTGGGCCGCCCTGACCGGCCGGTTCTCCCCCGCCGCGCTCACGGAGCTGGCCGCGACGGCCGGGGCCGATCCCGGTACGGAGGCGCGGGCCCTGGACCGGGTCCGCGAACTGCGCGAGGCGCTGCACGCGCTCGTCACGGCGCTGGTCCACGACGACACCCCTGCCCCCGCGGTGGCGGTCGGCCGGGTCGAGAAGCAGTGGAAGCAGGCCGTCGCCCGCTCCCGGCTCGTCCTGGACGGGAACATCCCGCGGCTGGACATCGGCCTCGATGCCTCCGGGCTCGACTACCCCGCCCACGTCCTCGCCCTGGAGGCGCTCGAACTGCTGCGGTCCTGGCCGGCGGACCGCGTGCGGGTCTGCCCCGGCGGCCGCTGCGGCTGGGTGTTCCTCGACAGCTCCCGGGGCGGCCGCCGCCGCTGGTGTTCCATGGCCACCTGCGGGAACTCCGCCAAGGGCCGGACCCACTACCGGCGCAAGCAGCGGCCCGAGGACCCGCGGGATCCCGCGGCGTCGCCCACCGGCACGTGACTCCGCGGCAGGCACGCGCGCGCCGAACGACGAAGGCGCCGGTCGCCTCCCCCGGAGGGGAGACGACCGGCGCCTTCGAGAAGACCTGGTCCGAGCGGGTCGGATCAGTGCGCGGCGGGCACGTACGGGGCGAAGAGCGCCGCCAGTTCCTCGTGGACCCGCGCCTTGAGCAGGGTGCCCTCCGGGGTGTGCTCCTCGGAGATCACCTCGCCCTCGACGTGTGCCCGCGAGACGAGACCACCGTGCGTGTACGGCACGAGGACCTCGATCTCGACCTGCGGCCGGGGCAGTTCGGCGTCGATCCGGGCGAGCAGCTCCTCGATGCCCTCGCCCGAGCGGGCGGAGACGGCGAGGGAGTGCTTCTCGGTCCGCAGCAGCCGCTGGAGCACCAGCGGGTCGGCCGCGTCCGCCTTGTTGACGATGACGATCT
This sequence comes from Streptomyces laurentii, assembly GCA_002355495.1. GTDB lineage: Bacteria > Actinomycetota > Actinomycetes > Streptomycetales > Streptomycetaceae > Streptomyces > Streptomyces laurentii. The sequence goes on along the minus strand of AP017424.1, from coordinate 5,921,992 downwards.
CCGGCACGTTCACCGCGCCGACCTCGCGGAACACCTCGCGTACGGCCGCGAGCTGCTCCTCCGGGGCCGGGTGCGAACCGTCCACCACGTGCAGGATCAGGTCGGCGTCGGCGACCTCCTCCATCGTGGAGCGGAACGCCTCGACCAGGTGGTGGGGCAGGTGCCGGACGAAGCCGACGGTGTCCGCCAGGGTGTAGGCCCGGCCGGTGGGCGTCTCGGCCCGCCGGACGGTCGGGTCGAGGGTGGCGAACAGCGCGTTCTCCACCAGCACGCCCGCGCCCGTGAGGCGGTTGAGCAGGGACGACTTGCCGGCGTTGGTGTATCCGGCGATGGCGACCGACGGCACCTTGTTGCGGCGCCGCTCCTGCCGCTTCACATCACGGCCGGTCTTCATCTCCGCGATCTCACGGCGCATCTTCGCCATCTTCTCGCGGATCCGTCGCCGGTCCGTCTCGATCTTGGTCTCACCGGGACCACGGGTGGCCATGCCGCCACCGCCGCCGCCACCCATCTGCCGGGAGAGCGACTGACCCCAGCCGCGCAGTCGCGGCAGCATGTACTGCATCTGCGCGAGCGCGACCTGGGCCTTGCCCTCACGGGACTTGGCATGCTGGGCGAAGATGTCGAGGATCAGGGCGGTCCGGTCGACCACCTTGACCTTGACGACGTCCTCAAGGGCGATCAGCTGGCCGGGGCTGAGCTCACCGTCGCACACGACGGTGTCGGCGCCGGATTCGAGGACGATGTCCCGCAGCTCCCGCGCCTTGCCCGAACCGATGAACGTGGCCGGGTCCGGCTTGTCGCGGCGCTGGATGACACCGTCGAGCACGAGGGCACCCGCCGTCTCGGCGAGCGCCGCGAGCTCCGCGAGGGAGTTGTCCGCGTCCTGGACGGTCCCCGAGGTCCAGACGCCGACCAGCACCACGCGCTCCAGGCGCAGCTGCCGGTACTCGACCTCGGTGACGTCCTCGAGCTCGGTGGAGAGGCCCGCGACACGGCGCAGGGCCGCACGCTCGGAGCGGTCGAACTGCTCGCCGTCCCGCTCTCCGTCGATCTCGTGGCTCCAGGCGACGTCCTCTTCCATCAGGGCATCGGCCCGAAGGCTCTCGGTACGGCTCGTCTCCGCGAAGCTCTGCTTGTCCTGGGAAGGGGATGAAGAGGAGGTCATTGGATCCTTTACGTCGAAGGTCGAATCGAAGTCTCTACAGCAGTCACAACGCGTGACGTCCGGGAAGAATTCCCGGGGTCCGGCAGCGCCGCCGACGAGAAGATGGTGGCACGGTCGGGCACGGCCCGTCATCCGGGTTTCCCCGCACGCACGGGTCTTTCTGCCCGCGCCGCGTGATCCGAACCCCGTACGGCGAGCGTCACCGGGCTCACGGAGCGTGCCCCGCGGCCGGCCTTCGCGGCGGCGGGAGCCGGTTCCGGGGCCTGGACGTGCCAGTCCGGGTGCCCGGGCATGGGCGGGGTCGTCGTCCCGTACAGCCAGGCGTCGAAGAAGCGGCCCAGGTCCCGCCCGGAGACCTCTGCGGCCAGCGCCTCGAAGTCGGCGGTGGTGGCCGTGCCGTCCCGGTACTCGGCGACCCAGCGGCGTTCCAGCCGGTCGAAGGCCTCGGTGCCGATCTCGGTGCGCAGGGCGTACAGCGCGAGGGCGGCGCCGTCGTAGACGACGGGCCGGAAGATGCTGATCTTGTCGCCGGGCACCGGCGGTTTCGGGAAGGCGGGCGGGCCGCCGTCCGCGCGCCACTGGTCGGAGAAGGCGTACGCGGCCTTCATGCGCGCCTCCAGGGTCGGCCCGCCGTGCTGCTCGGCGTATCGCGCCTCGTACCAGGTGGCGTGGCCCTCGTTGAGCCACACGTCGGACCACACGCGCGGGGAGACGCTGTCGCCGAACCACTGGTGCGACAGCTCGTGGACCATCACGGACCGGATGTACCAGGCGGGATAGCGGGATTCGGCGAACAGACGGCGCTCGAAGAGCGAGAGGGTCTGGGTCTCCAGTTCGAAGCCGGTGTCGGCGTCGGCGACGACGAGCCCGTAGTTCTCGAAGGGGTACGGACCGACCAGGCCCTCCATCCACTCGACGTGCCGGGGGGTGTCCTTCAGCCAGGGCTCCAGGAGCTCCCGGTCGGCGGTCCGGACGACGTCCCGGACGTGCAGCCCGTGCGGGCCCGCGCGGTGCAGCACGGTGGAGTCGCCGATGGACACCTGGGCGAGTTCGGTGGCCATGGGGTGGGCGGTGCGGTACGTCCACGTCGTCCGGCCGCCGAGCCGTTCACGGCCGCCGGGCAGCCCGTTGGCCACGACGGTGAGTCGGTCGGGCGCGGTGATCCGGAAGGTGAAGAAGGCCTTGTCGGAGGGGTGGTCGTTGCACGGGAAGACCCGGTGGGCGGCGTCGGCCTGGTTGGCCATGGCGAGACCGTCGGAGGTGCGGACCCAGCCCCCGGAGTCGGCCGGGCCGCGGGGGTCGCTGGTGTGGGTGACGGTGATGTCGACGACCCGGCCGCGGTCGAGCGGTGCGGCCGGGGTGATCACCAGGTCCTCGTCGCTGCTCACGAAGTCGGCCCGGCGCCCGTCGACGGTGACGGAGGAGACGGTGCCGTGGGTGAAGTCCAGGTTGACGCGTTCCAGGTCGGCGGTGGTCACGGCCCGGATGTGGGTGACGCCGGCGAGCGGCCGGTCGTTGCGGCCGGGGTAGGCGAGCGCGATGTCGTACGTCAGGACGTCGTAGCCGGGATTGCCCAGGTACGGGAAGAGCCGGTCGCCGACGCCCAGCGGCGGGGGCAGCGGCGGGGCCGGGGCGGCGGCGACGAGCCCCGCCGCGAGGGCGACGAGGACGGCGGAACGTGCCGCGCGCCCGAGCGGCCGGCGGGCGCGGACGGGGGCGCGGGACGAGGTCCGGACAGCGGGCGTCCGGGTGCGGAGCGTCGGGGAGCGGAGCGGCATGCGTTACGGCTACCAGGGCCCGGGCCGCTCCCCCGGGCGGCGCGCACACCGGCCACCCGAAGGGCCCACGGGCCGCCGCCCGCGGTCCCGGGCGGCCGGCTCCGCGCGGCGCTCAGCGTCCCGGCGCCTCCGGGTTCCCCGCCCGGCGTACGTCGTACACGCCCGGCACGTCCCGCATCGCCTTCAGCAGCGTGGGAAGACCGGCGGCGTCCGGGAGCCGGAGGGTGTACGTGTGCCGGACGCGCTGCTCGTCCGGGGGGTCGACGTTGGCGGCGGCCACGGTGGCGCCCTCGGCGGCGATGGCCTCGGTGAGGTCGGCGAGCAGGCCGGGCCGGCCGAAGGACTCGACGCAAAGGGTGACCTCGGAGGCGGCGCTCTCGCCGTCGTGACCGGCCGTGGTGTCCGGGGCGGGACGTTTCGCCGCGTCGGCCGGCGGGCGGGGCGCGGCCGCCGGGGGCGCCGCCGCCTCGGGGTGGGCCCGCAGCCAGCCGGTGATGGCGATCCGGGCGGCGGGGGTGCGCGCGTGGTCGAGCCACTGCGGGGAGGGCCCGGAGGCGGCGTCCTGGGCAAGCAGGAGCTGGACGGTGTCGCCGTCGTCGAGCACGGTGCTCAGGGGCGCGAGCCGGCCGTTGACCCGCGCCCCGAGACAGCCGTGGGCGGCCTCGCCGTGCATGGCGTACGCGGCGTCGACGCAGGTGGCGCCGGCGGGCAGGCCGAGGGTGCCGCCGTCGGTGCGGAAGACGGTGATCTCCTGGTCCTGGGCGAGGTCGGCGCGCAGCGAGGTCCAGAAGGTGTCGGCGTCGTGGGCGGACTGCTGCCAGTCGAGGAGCCGGGACAGCCAGCCGGGCCGGGTCGGGTCGGCGCGCTCGCCGTCCCGAACCGACCGCCGGGCCCCGTGGCCGGCTCGGCCGCCTGCTCGGGGCCGCCCGCCCCCTCGGGGACTGTCGCGTACGGGTTGCCGAGGGCGACCACGCCCGCCTCGGCGACCTTGTGCATCCGGTGGGTGCGGATGAGGACTTCGGCGACGGCGCCGTCGGGCGCGGCGATCGCGGTGTGCAGCGACTGGTAGAGGTTGAACTTGGGGGCGGCGATGAAGTCCTTGAACTCCGAGATCACCGGCGTGAAACAGGTGTGCATCTCGCCGAGGACGGCGTAGCAGTCGGCGTCCTCGGCGACCAGGACGAGCAGCCGGCCGAAGTCGCTGCCGCGCAGTTCGCCGCGTTTGAGGTGGATCCGGTGGACGGAGACGAAGTGCCGCGGCCGGACGAGGACTTCGGCGGCGATGCCGGCCTCGCGCAGCACCCCGGAGACCTGTTCGGCGACGGCCCCGAGGGTGTCCCCGGCGAGGGCGTCGGCGGCGATGAGCGCGCGCGTGGCCGCGTACTGCTCGGGGTGGAGGATCGCGAAGACCAGGTCCTCCAGCTCGGTCTTGAGGGCCTGGACGCCGAGGCGTTCGGCGAGCGGGATCAGGACGTCCCGGGTGACCCGGGCGGTGCGGGCCTGTTTCTCGGGGCGCATCACGCCGAGGGTGCGCATGTTGTGCAGCCGGTCGGCGAGTTTGATCGACATGACACGGACGTCGTCGCCGGTGGCGACGAGCATCTTGCGGAAGGTCTCCGGCTCGGCCGCCGCGCCGTACTCGACCTTCTCCAGCTTGGTGACGCCGTCGACGAGATACGTGACCTCGTCGCCGAACTCCTCCCGCACCTGGTCGAGCGTCACCTCGGTGTCCTCGACGGTGTCGTGGAGCAGCGAGGCCGTCAGCGTCGTGGTCTCGGCGCCGAGTGCGGCAAGGATCAGGGTGACCGCGAGCGGGTGGGTGATGTACGGCTCGCCGCTCTTGCGGAACTGGCCGCGGTGCGAGGACTCGGCGAGGACGTACGCGCGGCGCAGCACGGACAGGTCGGCGTCCGGATAGTGGGCGCGATGCGCCTCCGCGACGTGCCGGATGGCGTCGGGCAGCCGGTCGCGCGAGGCGGGTCCGGCGGTGGCCCCGAGCAGTGCGGCGCGGCCGATGCGGCGCAGATCGATCCTCGCGCGGCCGCGGCGGCGGCCGGGAGCGGCGGGACCGGTGGGCCCGGCCTCGCTCAGGGGTTGGGCGGCCTCTGCACTCATGGGGGCACCTCCGGCGGCTTCGACCGGCAAGGTGGGCCGGGCAGCGTGCCCGGCAGGGCCGGTGCTTGATGCTACCGACCCCACCACGTGGCGCAGTCCCGCTCTCGCCGAGCGTGAACTGGATCACCCATTCGAGGGATGATTCCGGGGCATACGGTTTCGGTCGGGGTGCGGGTGGACATGCTGAGGGGCCGTCCGCCCGGCGACCCTTACGGGGTGTCGGCGAGCCAGGCCGGGTCGACGGTGCCCTCGCCGACGATGACGGCGGGTCCGGTCATCTCGATCTCGCCGTCGGGGTGCTCGGTGATGACGAGCGTGCCGCCGAGGACGTCGACGGTGTACGTGACGGGGGCGCCGGACACGGCCGGGTCGGCGCCGTCCCGGCGGGCGGTGGCCACGGCGACGGCGCAGGCGCCCGTGCCGCACGAGCGGGTCTCGGCGGCACCGCGCTCGTGTACGCGCATGGCGACGTGGCGGGGGCCTCGGTCGGCGACGAACTCGATGTTGACGCCGTCGGGGTAGACCCCGGCCGGCTCGTAGGGCGGCTCGCCGTACAGGTTGCCGGCGTGGTCGAGGGAGTCGACGAAGGCGACCGCGTGCGGGTTGCCCATGTTCACGTTGCGGGCGGGCCAGCTGCGGCCGTCGACGGTGACGGTGACCCCGTCCTCGGGGAGCACGGCCCGGCCCATCCGGACGGTGACGGAGCCGTCCTTGTCGAGGTGGACGCGCTTGACGCCGCCGCGGGTGGCGACGGCGACCTCACCGGCGGTGACGTGCCCGGCGTGCTCCAGGTAGCGGGCGAAGACCCGTACGCCGTTGCCGCACATCTCGGCGACGGAGCCGTCCGCGTTGCGGTAGTCCATGAACCACTCGGCCTCATCGGCCATGTGCCGCGCCTCGGGGTGCGCGGCGCTGCGCACGACGTGCAGCACGCCGTCGCCGCCGATCCCGGCCCGCCGGTCGCACAGCCGGGCGACAAGGGCGGGAGGCAGGTCGATCGTGTGGTCGGCGTCGGGGACGATCACGAAGTCGTTCTCGGTGCCGTGGCCCTTGAGGAAGCGGAGGGGCGAGGTCTGCGCGCTGGTCACGGGATCAACTGTACGGGTACGGGGCCGGGCGCGGCGGGCCCGAGGGGCCGGGCCGGGGCCTCGGGCCGCCAGGCGCCGGGACGCCTCTCGCCGGGGTCAGCGCAGCCGGGCGACGCGCCAGACGGCGAGGACGACCAGGACGGTGCTCAGCAGCGCGTACAGGGCGAGGACGCGCCAGTCGGGGCGCCGGCCGGATCCGCGGGCGGGCAGGCCCGGCCAGGTGTAGCCGACGCGGCGGGCTGCCATCATGCCCCAGCCGGCCGCGCAGGAGCTGATCAGCAGCCCGAGCATGGCGACGACGGCGCCCCCGTCGCCCGAGCCGAAGGCGAGCGGGAAGGCGAACATCAGCGAGCCGACGGCGGCGAGCGCGACGATCGGGGCGAGCTGCCAGATCCGCAGGCGGCGCTGCGGACGCAGTTCCACCTCGACCTCCGCCGCGTCGACCTCGACGGCGCTGCCCTCGGCCTCGTCGGGGCCGTCCGGCGTCAGCCCGGGCGCCTCACCGGGGACTTGTCCCCGGACGGCGGCCTGCTGCTCCGTGTCACGAGGGCCGGCCTCCATCGCCACGCGCCCTCCCACTCGGACTCCACTTGGTCGATCGATGCTCGATGATGGCACGCTTCGACCCCCTGAAATGACGGGCATGGCGTCCCGATGCCATCACGTGATCAGGCTGTAACCGCTCGTTCGACCAACGTCAGGGCCTGCCCCGGGAGTTCCCCCCGGTCGGCCATGGCGCCACTGAGCCAATGAACCCGCGGGTCGCGCCGGAACCACGAATCCTGACGGCGCGCGAAGCGTTTGGTGGCGCGTACGGTCTCGGCGCGCGCTTCGTCCTCCGTGCACTCCCCCGCGAGCGCCGCGAGCACCTGCTGGTAGCCGAGCGCGCGCGACGCCGTACGCCCCTCGCGCAGCCCGTGCGCCTCCAGGGTGCGGACCTCGTCGACGAGTCCCGCCTCCCACATGCGGTCCACGCGGGTCGCGATGCGCTCGTCGAGTTCGGGGCGGGCGACGTCGACGCCGATCTGGACGGTGTCGTAGACGGACTCGTGGCCCGGGAGGTTCGCCGTGAACGGCTTGCCGGTGATCTCGATGACCTCCAGGGCGCGCACGATGCGGCGGCCGTTGCCGGGCAGGATCGCGCGGGCGGCCTCGGGGTCGGCTTCGGCCAGCCGGGCGTGCAGCACCCCGGAGCCGCGCTCCTCCAGCTCGGCCTCCAGCCGGGCCCGGACCTCGGGGTCGGTGCCGGGGAACTCGAGGGCGTCGATGGCCCCCCGTACGTACAGCCCGGAACCGCCGACCAGGACGGGAGTGCGGCCCGCGGCGAGCAGCCGGTCGATCTCGGCGCGCGCCAGCCGCTGGTACTCCGCGACGCTGGCGGCCTCGGTCACGTCCCAGATGTCGAGGAGGTGATGCGGCACTCCGCCGCGCTCCTCCACCGTCAGTTTGGCGGTGCCGATGTCCATCCCCCGGTAGAGCTGCATGGAGTCGGCGTTGACGACCTCGCCACCCAGCTGCTGGGCGAGGAAAACGCCCAGATCGGACTTTCCGGCCGCAGTGGGGCCGACGACGGCGATGACCCGCGGGGCGGGAGCTGCACTTCTCACCGCACCAGTCTCGCAAACGTCACGGCGCGTCCCCGAATGAGCTACGTGACGGCACCCATCCGACTTCGTTGCCTGTTGCGGAATTCCACACCTGAGTACGCTAGGAGCAGATATGGGCGTTTTCTCACTGTTTCGCAGGAGGAACAGGAAGAACTCGGACCCGGTCGAGGTCGCCGGAACGGCGCCTGTGACGGAGGAGGCGAAGGAGACGGCCGCGTCGGCCGGAACGGTCGAGTCGGCCGGGGCCACCGAGACGGAGGCCGCGGCCGAGACGGTCGAGGCGGCCGAGGCTTCCGATGCGGCCGAGACGGCGACGGCCGAGGTGACCACCGAGCCGACCGCAGCAACCGAGCCCGTCGGGCAGGCCGAACCCGCCGTAGGAGCCGGGACCGACGCCGCACCGGCCGAGCGGGCCGCGGCGGAAGCCGTGGAGACCGAGGCGGCCAAGGCCGCGACCGAGGCCCCGGCCGAAGCCGGGGAAGCCGAGCGGGCGGAAGCCGAGGTGGTTGAACCGGCAGCCGCGCGGAAGGCCGAGCCCGAGGCCGAGGCGGTCGAGATCCCCCGGCAGCAGTCGGTGGAGCAGGCCGTGGACAGCGAGGCCGGAGAAGGCGCCCGTCACTAGGGCGGCGGGCCGGCAGACACCACGGTACGGAACGGTACGGACCCGCCAGGGGTCCGGCGGAGGGATGGTGACCTCATGGGTCTCCTGGATTCACTGAAGGCCAAGCTCGGCCCCGCCAAGGACAAGGTCTCCGACCTGGCCAAGGAGCACGGGGGCAAGGTGGAGCACGGTCTCGAGAAGGCCGCCAAGATGGTCGACGAGAAGACCAAGGGCAAGTACAGCGACAAGATCGAGACCGGCACCGGGAAGGCCAAGGAGGCCATCGAGAAGCTCGCCCACCAGGGCGGGAGCGGCTCGGCCGGCGAACGCTCGACCGGCGAGGGCCCGACCCCGCCGCCGCCCCCGCCACCGGCTGCCTGACCCTCCCCCCGCGACGGCGGACGGCCGTGGAGCAGCGCGCTCCACGGCCGTCCGCCGCTGGTGTTTCCCGAGGGTGTGCCCGATCAGCTCCAGGCGGCGACCATGTACCCGACCCCGTACGGGGCGTCCTCGTACAGCAGCCGCCCGGCGAGGTCCGCGCCCTCGGCGGCGCCCGCGAGCACCTGCCAGGGCGCCCGTCCGGCCGCCTTCAGCTCGCCCGCCGGACCCTCGTCCAGCGCCAGCAGCGCCGCCGTGTCGGCCGCCCCCAAGGCCTGGGCCGCGGCGGCGTCGAAGGCCTCGGCGCGCTCGTCGAGATAGCCGGGCGCCTTCACCGTGCGACAGGCGCTGCCGTCGCCCAGGACGAGCAGCGCGACCCGGTCCGCCGACCCCGCGATCTCCCGGCCGGCCTCCGCGCAGCGGGCGGCCTCCAGCGACTCGGCGACGCCGAGACCCTCGACCGGCGCGCCGGACCAGTCCGTACGGTCGAGCAGCCAGGCGGCGACGGCGAGCGAGGCGGGCAACGGGCGGTCCCCGCCGGGCCCGCTGCCGAGCCGTACGGTCAGATCGACCCCGAACCCGGCGAACGAGCCCGCGGAACCGCCAGGGAAGCCGCCCCGCGCGCCCTCGGCGGCGGGGCCGACGACCACGAGCCGGTCGGGACGGGCGGCGGCGAGCACGCCGAGCGCGTCGGAACAGGCCGTGCGCGCCTCGGCGAGCTCGGCCGCGGCACCGGCCGCGACGGCGGGCACGAGCAGCGGGGGGCAGGGACAGACGGCGGCGGCGACAAGCATGTGCCGCAGCCTACTGCGCGACGGCGCTGCCAGACCGAGGGCCGCTCCCCCGGTGTCCCGCCGGGCGCGGCCGAGTCGTTGATGTGTCAGTGACTCCCGCACGCCGGCGCGTCGGCCGCCGGCAGCGGCTCCGGCACGCCGATCTTCGGCAGGCCGAGGAGCACGCCGGCCGGCTTCGGCTCGGGCTCGGCGGTGCGCTTCTCCCAGGCGTCGCCCGCGCGGGTGCGGCGCACGGCGGTGACCGGGCCCTCCGCGAGGAGGTGGTGCGGGGCGGCGTAGGTGATCTCGACGGTCACGACGTCGCCGGGGCGTACGTCCTCGTCGGGCTTGGTGAAGTGGACGAGCCGGTTGTCGGGGGCGCGGCCGGAGAGGCGGTGCGTCTCGCCGTCCTTGCGGCCCTCGCCCTCCGCGACCATGACGTCGAGGACGCGGCCGACCTGCTTCTTGTTCTCCTCCCAGGAGATCTCCTCCTGGAGGGCGACCAGGCGCTCGTAGCGGGCCTGCACGACCGCCTTGGGGATCTGGTCCTCCATGGTGGCGGCCGGGGTGCCGGGGCGCTTGGAGTACTGGAAGGTGAACGCGCTCGCGAAGCGGGCCTCGCGCACCACGTGCATGGTCTGCTCGAAGTCCTCCTCGGTCTCGCCGGGGAAGCCCACGATGATGTCGGTGGAGATCGCGGCGTGCGGGATCGCGGCGCGGACCTTCTCGATGATGCCGAGGAAACGGTCCTGGCGGTACGAGCGGCGCATGGCCTTCAGGACGGTGTCCGAGCCGGACTGCAGCGGCATGTGGAGCTGCGGCATGACGTTCGGCGTCTCGGCCATGGCGGCGATGACGTCGTCGGTGAAGTCGCGCGGGTGCGGGGAGGTGAAGCGGACCCGCTCCAGGCCCTCGATGTCACCGCAGGCGCGCAGCAGCTTGCTGAAGGCCTCGCGGTCGCCCATGTCGGAGCCGTACGCGTTGACGTTCTGGCCGAGCAGGGTGATCTCGGAGACGCCCTCGCCGACCAGGGCCTCGATCTCGGCGAGGATGTCGCCGGGGCGGCGGTCCTTCTCCTTGCCGCGCAGGGCCGGGACGATACAGAAAGTGCAGGTGTTGTTGCAGCCGACGGAGATCGACACCCAGGCGGCGTACGCGGACTCGCGGCGGGTCGGCAGCGTCGACGGGAACGCCTCCAGCGACTCCGCGATCTCGACCTGCGCCTCCTCCTGGACCCGGGCGCGCTCCAGCAGGACCGGCAGCTTGCCGATGTTGTGGGTGCCGAAGACCACGTCGACCCAGGGGGCCCTGGCGACGATGGTGTCCCGGTCCTTCTGCGCGAGGCAGCCGCCGACGGCGATCTGCATGCCGGGGCGGGCGGCCTTCTTCGGCGCGAGGTGGCCGAGGTTGCCGTACAGCTTGTTGTCGGCGTTCTCGCGGACCGCGCAGGTGTTGAAGACCACGACGTCGGCGTCGCCGTCGGCGCTCTCGGGGGCGCGCACGTAACCGGCCTCTTCGAGGAGGCCGGACAGCCGCTCGGAGTCGTGGACGTTCATCTGGCACCCGTAGGTGCGTACTTCATAGGTTCGCTGGACGTCCACGGTCTGGCTCCGGTCGCTGCTGGTCATGGGACAAGGGTATGCGGTGCCGGACGCGCTCCGGTCCGGAGCGGCCGGAGCCCCCGGGGCGGTACGGCGCCCCGGCCGGGGCGCGCGCGGATCGCCCGGGTTCAGCCGCGGACCGCGCCGCCCGCGAGGAGGCCCGTGAGCCGGAGCAGGGTGGTGTCGTCGCCGAAGCCGCCGGCCTTGACGAGGACAGGCAGGGCGGGCGCGGCGGGGCCGCGCAGGACGGCGCGGGCGATGCCGGGTTCCGGTTCGTCGTACAGCTCGAAGCCCGTGGCGCCGAGGGCGTGCAGGACGGCGGCGGCCGTCTCGCCGCCGGTGAGGACGAGGCCGTCGGCGAGGCCCGCGGCCACCGCCTCGCGTACCTCCGCCGTGAGCCGGCGCAGCAGCGCCGCCGGGTCGCCGGCCCGCTCCTCGGGCGTGTGGAGGGCCGTGGTGCCCGTGGTCCGCAGCGCCACGAGCTGGCGGCGACTCGCCGGGTGCGCGCTGCCGACGACCGCGAGGGGACGGCGTACGGGCGGGAGCGCGGGCGGCGGCGTCGCCGGGTGCCGGGGGTAACGGCGGGCCAGGGCGTCGGAGAGGCCCGGCGAGCCGACCCACAGCACCTCCTCGGGGCGGGGCACGGCGGCCACGAGCGCGTCGAGGTCGGCGTCGGTGGCCGCCGAGCAGACGACCACCCGGTCGCTGTCCCCGCACCGGCTCAGGCCGTCGGATTCGACGAGGACGGCCTCCGGCAGGACGTCGGCGAGGTCCGCGGAGCGCACCGGGTGGGCCGGGTCGCGGGCGAACGCGCTCGCGTCGACCCGTACCCCGTGCACGTACTGCACGCCCCGGACCGTCGTCCGGCCCTCGGCCGGGAAGGCGGGGGCGACGATCGCGGTGCGGCGGCCGGATCCGGCGAGGGCGGCGCGCAGCTCGGCGGCGACATGGCCGCGCAGGGTCGAGTCGACCGTCTTGAGGAGCAGACCCGCGCCCGCCCGTGCGGCCTCCCGGGCCGCCCGCTCCGTCCGCGCGGCGGCCTCGGCAGCGCCCGCGTTCCGGCTGCCGAGATCGACGGCGGTGACCCCGTCCCCGTACTCCCGCGCCTGCCCTGACTCCCCGCCCTCAGGTCCCGCTGTGAGGACGACCCGGGCCCGGTGGCCCGAGCGGCGGAAGGGGGCCGCGCCGTCGGCGGCGCTGGTGAGGTCGTCGGCGAGGACGACGAACGGGGAGGTGAGGGAGGGCGGCATCGCGCGGGGCCTCTCGGTAGCGGCTCGGTACGGGGTGGTTGCGCGGTCCACCCTCGGGGCGCGCGAGGCTGCGGGACAAGTCCGCCCATACGGGCGGACGACAGTACGACGCAGCTGGATCCGGCCATGTCGCCACCCTCACATCCGGCCCGTCAGGCTCCTCCCACCAGGGCATATGCCGCATCGAAGGACTGCCCCGGCCCTCACCCCCGCTCGCTTCACCCTGGTCAGGACCGGGCCCGGCTGGCAGGATCGCCGGGTGTTCACCTCCCTGCCCCGTTCCGTCCGCCGTCGTGCCCTGCCGCTCGCGGCGGCGCTTCTGGCGCTGGCCGGGCTGCTGGTGTGGTGGCTGGTTCCTTTCGGTCCGAAGTCGCCGAGCGGGCACATCACCTTCAGTACGGGCGTCCCCACGGGCGTCTACCAGCGGTACGGGGAACTCCTCCAGAAGGCCCTCGACCGTGATCTGCCGCATGTCTCGATATCCCTGACGGACAGCGAGGGGTCCCAGCAGAACCTGGACCGGCTGGCGACCGGCGAGGCCGACTTCACCGTGGCGACGGCCGACGCCGTGGCCCAGTACCAGCGGGACCGCAGGCCCGGTTTCGAACGGCTGCGCGGCTGCGCCCGGCTGTACGACGACTACATCCAGCTGGTCGTCCCCAAGGGCTCGCCCGTCCAGTCGGTGGCCGATCTGCGCGGGCTGCGGGTCGGCGTCGGCCAGGCGGGATCGGGCGTGCGGCTGATAGCCGACCGGATCCTCGCGGCGGCCGGGCTCACCCCGGATGTGAGCATCACCCCGGTCCCGGCCGGCATCGACACGATGCCGAAGCTGCTGGAGCAGCGCGAGATCGACGCGTTCTTCTGGTCGGGCGGACTGCCCACCCAGGCCGTCCAGGCGCTGTCCGAGCGGCTGCCGGTCCGGCTCGTGCCGATGGACGCCACCCTGGTGCGGAGCCTGCACGACGTGGGCGAGTCCACCCGCTTCTACCGCGCGGCCGTGATCCCGGGCGACGCCTACGCGCTGGCCCAGGGCGGCAACCCGGTGGAGACCCTGGCGGTGGCCAACATCCTCGTCACCACCGACGCCGCCGACCCGGACCTCGTGGAGGGCTTCACCCGTACGGTGATCGGCAGCCGGGACCGGATCGGCAGCCAGGTGCACCCGGCCCAGCTGGTGGACCTGCGGACCGCGATCTACACCGAGCCGCTGCCGCTGCACGAGGGCGCCCGGCGCTACTACCGCTCCGCGAAGCCGTGACAGAGCCCCCTACGGGTCCCACCCCTCCCACCCAAGGTCCCGCGGCGGCTCTGCTCTAGGGCCTTTCTTTTGGGTCAGGCTGGGTCAGGGAGCGGGGTCCGGTGCGGGTGATCGCAAGGCGGAGGAGGGAGACAACGCGGTGGGGGTACCTCCCGTGCCCGAAGGGCTACGGGGGAGTTGGCGACCGACGACAACGCGGCGTGGGGGTACCTCCCGTGCCCGAAGGGCTACGGGGGAGCGCGTGCCGGGGCACGCGAGCCCAGCAAGATCCAAAAGAAAGGCCCTAGGCCCGCTCGTCCCCCGGCTCCCCGTCCCCCTCGCCCCGTCCGCGCAGATCACCGCGCAGATCACCGCGCGGGTCCTCGCGCGGCACGCGGACGGTGACCTTCAACCCGTGCGGCGTGTGCGGCGCGTACGCGATGGTGCCCTCGCCGGCCGCGAGCAGCACCCGCGCGATGGACAGGCCGAGGCCCGAACCGTCGATGTTCTGGTGCCGCCCGGAGCGCCAGAAGCGGTCGCCGACCCGCTCCATTTCCTCCTCGGTGAGCCCGGGTCCGTGGTCGGCGACCTCGATCTCGACGGTCCGGCCGTCGTCGGCGAGCCGCGTGGCGACGGTGACGTCCTCCCCCTCCGGGGTGAACTTCAGGGCGTTGTCGATCACCGCGTCGAGCGCGCTGGAGAGCGCCACCGGATCCGCCCAGGCCGTCAGGGCCGCGAGGTCGGCCTCGATCCGTACGTCCTTGCCCTCGGCGACCGGGCGCCAGGAGGCGACCCGTTCGGCGGTGAGCGCACCGATGTCGGTGAGCCGCAGATCGGCGGCGGTGTGCTCGGCGAGCGCGAGGCCGAGCAGGTCGTCGAGCACCTGGGCGAGCCGCTTGCCCTCGGTCCGTACGGAGGCGATCTCCTCGTTGCCTTCGGGTAGTTCGAGCGCGAGCAGCTCGATGCGCAGCAGCAGCGCGGAGAGCGGGTTGCGCAGCTGGTGGGAGGCGTCGGCGACGAACGCCCGCTGCTGTTCGAGGACTTCCTCGACGTTGTCGGCCATCTCGTTGAACGAGCGGGCCAGGCGCCGCAGTTCGGGCGGCCCGCCGGCGGCGGCGACCCGGGACTTCATCCGGCCGGTGGCGATGTCGTGGGTGGCGGCATCGAGGATCCGTACGGGGCGCAGCACCCAGCCGGTGAGCCGGAAGGCGGCGCCGACCGCGAGCAGCATGGCCGCGACCTCGCCGACGAAGATCAGCAGCCAGCCGTGCAGGATGCGCGACCGCATCTCGCCCGTGGGCGAGTCGGTGACGACGACGGCGACGACGTCCCCGTCCCGGACGACCGGGGAGGCGATGATCAGCCGGGCGTCCCGCTGCCAGGGCCAGACCTGCGGCGGATCGTGGCTGCGGCGGCCGAGCAGGGCCTCGTTGAAGGCGCGCCGGCCCTCTCCGTCGTACGGGACGACCCAGTCCTCGGGCGCGGCGGCCATGGACCGGTTGTCGCGGTAGAAGATGCCGGCCCGGATGCCGTACACCTCGTGGTAGCTGGCGAGTTCGCCGCTGAGTGTCGTCCGCCGCTCGTCGGGGCCGAAGCGGCGCTCGCTGACGAACTGGGCGAGCGCGGCGAAGCGCGCGGCGTCGTCGAGCCGGTCGACGACCACCCGCTGCTGCTCGGCGGCGGCGTTCCCGGCGGCGAGCGGGAAGCCGAGGGCGAGCAGCACACCGGCCATCAGGACGATCAGCAGCGGCAGGAGTCGGGTGCGCACGGGCGGGCGGGGCCGGGCGGTTACGCGGCGGGCGCGACCAGGCGGTAGCCGACGCCCCGCACGGTCTCGATGAGGGCGGGCATGCGCAGCTTCGAGCGCAGGGAGGCGACGTGGACCTCCAGCGTGCGGCCGGTGCCCTCCCAATTGGTGCGCCAGACCTCGCTGATGATCTGCTCGCGGCGGAAGACCACGCCGGGCCGCTGCGCGAGCAGGGCGAGCAGGTCGAACTCCTTGCGGGTGAGCGGGACGGCGGCGCCGTCGACGCTGACCCGGCGGGTGGGCAGTTCGACGGTGACGGTGCCGAGCCGCAGCACACCCTCGTCGGCGGCCGTTCCGGTCTCCTCGCTCGTGGTGTTGCGCCGGCTGACGGCGTGGATCCGGGCGAGCAGCTCGCCGGTGTCGTACGGCTTGACCACGTAGTCGTCGGCGCCCAGGTTGAGGCCGTGGATCCGGGAGCGGACGTCCGCCCGCGCGGTCACCATGATCACCGGGGTGCTGGTGAGCTTCCGGATCCGCCCGCAGACCTGGTAGCCGTCCTGGTCGGGCAGGCCGAGGTCGAGCAGGATCACCCCGTACGAGGGGCGCTCGCCGTGCGTGGCGGGCAGCACGGCCTGGAGCGCCTCCTCGCCGTTGCGGGCGTGGGTGACGGCGAAGCCGTGCCGCGCGAGGATCGCGGAGAGCGCGGCGGCGACATGGTCGTCGTCCTCGACGAGCAGCAGTCTCATGGGCCCTCCTTCGTGCCTCGGGGTCGCTCGGACGCACGCGGCGGCGCGACCTGACGTGAGGCGCCGTACGTGCGGTGATGGGCGGTGACGCCGGGCATATGCCCGATCGTCCCGTGGGTGCCACGCGGCGCCCTGGCGGTGAACGCCGACGTCACGCGATGACCATCTGTCTACCAGGGCATGAACGCCGATGGTGACGGTCGCCGTCAAGTCTTCCCCGGTTGCTCCGGTGCTTCTGTTATCCAGCCGGTACGCCACGGCACGCCCTGTTCACGCAAAGTGCCCGTTTGCGACCGGATCGTTATCCTCAAACTTCGCTCAGATGTGATGACTCCCCTCCCATCTGCTCTCTAATGTCCTCCCCAACCGAGCAGGACGGAGCGAGAAGCCGATGAGCAATGTGTCAGTGACCAAGGGTGTGAGGGACGCCGTGCCGACCGCGGACGAGCTGGTCGTGCTCTCCGACGTGAACAAGCACTTCGGCGCGCTGCACGTGCTCCAGGACATCGACCTCACGATCCACCGCGGCGAGGTCGTGGTGGTCATCGGGCCGTCCGGGTCCGGCAAGTCCACGCTGTGCCGCACGATCAACCGCCTGGAGACCATAGACTCCGGCAGCATCACCATCGACGGGAAGCCCCTGCCCCAGGAGGGCCGGGAGCTGGCGCGGCTGCGGTCGGACGTCGGCATGGTCTTCCAGTCGTTCAACCTCTTCGCGCACAAGACGGTGCTCGAGAACGTGATGCTGGGCCAGATCAAGGTCCGCAAGACCGACAAGAAGGAAGCCGAGACCCGGGCGCGCGCGCTGCTCGACCGGGTCGGGGTGGGCGCGCAGGCCGACAAGTACCCGGCGCAGCTCTCCGGCGGCCAGCAGCAGCGCGTGGCCATCGCCCGCGCGCTGGCCATGGGCCCCAAGGTCATCCTGTTCGACGAGCCGACCTCGGCCCTCGACCCGGAGATGATCAACGAGGTCCTCGAGGTCATGCAGCAGCTGGCGCGGGAGGGCATGACGATGGTCGTCGTCACGCACGAGATGGGCTTCGCCCGCTCGGCCGCCAACCGCGTGGTGTTCATGGCCGACGGCCGGATCATCGAGCAGGCCTCCCCCGAGGAGTTCTTCAGCAACCCGCGCAGCGACCGCGCCAAGGACTTCCTGTCGAAGATCCTGCACCACTGAGTCCCGGCCCCGCGCCGAGCCGCCCCACGGGCGGGTCCGGCACACCCGCCGGACCGGCGCCACGACCGGCCGGAACCACGACCGTTCGCCTCCCCGGCACGTCGAAGGACACGCCGGGCCGGCGCCGCCCCCGGTGGCCGGAACTCCGGCGGCCAGGATCACCGGCGGCCGAAACTCCGAGTCGCCGCACGCGACTTGCCGCACACTGACGATCGACTACCCACGACTTGAGGGATGTTCACGATGAAGCTCCGCAAGACCGCGGCCGTGGCCGTTGCCGTCCTCGCGCTGACCGCGACCGCCTGTGGCGGCAAGGAAGGCTCGGCCGGCGACAAGCCCGCCACCAAGCCGGGTGACGCCGCTGCTCCGCAGCTCCCCACGTACACCGTCGCGAGCGGTGTCGACCTCGATTCGCCGACGTTCAAGAAGGCCAAGGAGCGCGGCAAGCTGATCATCGGCTCCAAGGCCGACCAGCCGTACCTCGGCTTCGAGGACCAGGCGACGAAGAAGCGCTCCGGCTTCGACGTCGAGATCGCCAAGATGATCGCCGCCGAGCTCGGCTTCTCCGAGGACAAGATCGAGTGGAAGACGGTCGACTCCAAGCTCCGTGAGACGGCGATCTCCACGGGTCAGGTCGACTACTACGTCGGCACCTACACGATCAACGACAAGCGCAAGGAGCAGGTCGGCTTCGCGGGCCCGTACTACCTGGCCGGCGCCGACCTCCTGGTCCGCAAGGACGAGACCGGGATCACCGGCCCGGAGAGCGTCAAGGGCAAGAAGGTCTGCTCGATCACGGGCTCGACCCCGCTCCAGGAGATCAAGAAGCCGGAGTACGGCGCGCAGACCATCGAGCTGGGCAAGTACTCCGACTGCGTCCAGCAGCTGCTCACCAAGCAGGTCGACGCCGTCACCACCGACGACGCCATCCTCAAGGGCTACGCCGCCGCCAACTCCGGCAAGCTCAAGGTCACGGGCAAGCCGTTCACCAAGGAGCCGTACGGCATCGGCATGAACAAGGACGACAAGGCCCTGCGCGGCAAGGTGTCCGACATCCTCGACAAGTTCGAGAAGGACGGCACCTACAAGAAGATCTACGAGGCCACCCTCGGCCTCTCGGGTTCGGCCTACACCGAGCCGCCGGCGCTCGAGCGCTACTGATCCGCCGCCGCGCGAGCGCCCCGCAGGCCCTTCCCCGCCTCGGGGCGCTCCGCCGCCGCCCCGCCCCACCCTGATCCTTCCCGGCTCTTCCCGGCCTCCCGGCCCGTGGACCAGCCAGGCCCGGCCGGCCGGCCCGTGCCGGCCGGTGCCCGCGGGCCCGCCGCCCGTAAGCCCGCCGCCGACCGCCGACGCGGAGTCCTCATGAATGTACTGCTCGACCATTTCCCGGAATTCCGCGACGGATTCATAGGAACCGTCGAGATCACCGCCATCAGCTCGGTCATCGCGCTGGTCCTCGGCATCGTCGTCGCCGGCTTCCGGGTCTCCCCCGTCCCCCCGCTGCGTTTCTTCGGCACGGCCTGGGTGACGCTGCTGCGCAACACCCCGCTGACGCTGCTCTTCCTGATCTTCTTCTTCGTCGTCCCGGAGATCCTCTTCCCGGGCATGAGCCCGTTCCTGCTCGGCTCGCTCGCGCTCGGCTTCTACACCTCGTCCTTCGTGTGCGAGGCCGTCCGCTCCGGCATCGGCACCGTGCCGCTCGGCCAGGCCGAGGCCGCCCGTTCGCTGGGCCTGACCTTCTCGCAGACGCTGCGGCTGATCGTGCTGCCGCAGGCCACCCGGACCGTGCTGCCCCCGCTGAGCTCGATCTTCATCGCGCTGACGAAGAACTCGGCCATCGCCGGTGCCTTCAGCGTCACCGAGCTCTTCGGCTGGCAGACGCTGATGAGCGAGCAGGGTTACGCGATCGCCCCGATCTTCCTCTGGGTCGCCGTCGCCTACCTCGTCGTCACCTTCGCCATCAGCGGACTGTTCCGTGTCCTCGAGCGCAACATGGAGGTCGCCCGATGAGCGCCAGCGTTCTCTTCGACGCGCCCGGCCCCAAGGCGCGGATCCGCAACCGGATCTACGCCGTCGTCGGCATCCTCGTCATCGCCGCCCTGCTCGCCGTCAGCGTGATGCGGCTGAGCGCCAAGGGGCACCTCGCCCCCGAGATGTGGGACATCTTCAACTACTCGGGCATCCGGCAGAACATCGCCGACGCCCTCGTCGCCACCCTGAAGGCGTTCGGTCTCGCGGCGATCGGCTCCCTCGTCCTCGGTGTGCTCCTCGCCGTCGCCCGGCTCTCCGACCACAAGCCGGTCCGCTGGGCGGCCACCGCCTTCGTCGAGGTCTTCCGCTCCCTGCCGCTGCTCATCACGATCTACGCGGTGTGGGTCGGCTTCCTCGCCGACTACTCGATGTGGGCGCTGGCGATCGGCCTGTCGATCTACAACGGCTGCGTCCAGGCCGAGGTGCTGCGGGCCGGTGTGAACGCGGTGCCGCGCGGCCAGCGCGAAGCGGCGTACGCGCTCGGCATGAGCAAGACCCAGGTCATGACGACCGTCCTGCTGCCGCAGGCGGTCCGGGCCATGCTGCCGACGATCATCAGCCAGCTCGTGGTCACCCTCAAGGACACCTCGCTCGGCTTCGTGATCCTCTACCCGGAGCTGCTCCAGACCGCGCGTCTGATCGCCTCCAACACGCTGGTCAACGGCCAGTACCCGTATGTGTCGACGATCGTCGTCACCGGCACCATCTACATCGCGCTGTGCCTCGCCCTGTCCGGCCTCGCCACCTGGATCGAGAAGCGCGGCCGCCGGGCCAAGACCGGCATCGCCGTGGCCCACGCCGGTGCCCCGGGCACCGAGGCGGAGCCCGCCGTGGACGCCCCCGGCGCCGGCGGCGCGCCGGCCGGCGGACCGTCCGACAGCGGTGGCATCGCGAAGATCTGACGGCATGTGACATCATCCGGGGGCAGTGGCTGGCGCCGCTGCCCCCTTTCACTTGACGCGCGCATCCCCAGTGGGTTGCATACGTTCTGTGATCAAGCTCCGGGCCCGCACCACCCTTCGCCGTGCTTCCCGCGCGGCCGTACGGTCTCGGGCCGTACGCCTCAGCACGCCCTCAGGAGCCGCCCCGTGGAGCCGGTGATCATCGTGGGCGCGGGGCCCGTCGGTCTCGCGCTCTCCCTCGCGCTCGCCGCCCAGGACGTGCCGAGCGTCGTCCTCGACGAGGGCCCCGGCACCGACGAACCCCGCCCCGCCCGTACCGTCGTGCTGCGCGCCGACATGGCCGCCCTGATCGAGCGGCTGGGCTGCGCCACCGTACGTGACGAGGGGATGCGCTGGATCGGCTGGCGCGCGATGCGGCGCGCCCGGCAGACCCGGCACGTACCGCTCGACCTGGGCCTGGGCACCGTCCTGGCCGGCGAGGAGGGGCTGCCCGGGGACGCGGCGGGCCCGGCCGCACCCCTGCACATCCCCCAGCACGCCCTCACCCGCGGACTGCGCGACGCCGCCGCCCGCCACGACCTCGTCACGCTCGTCCCCGGCTCCCGGGTCGACATCATCGAGCAGGACGAGCACGGGGTCAGCGCCCACACCCGCGGCCCCGACGGCAGCTGGTGGCGCGGCACCCATCTGGTCGGCTGCGACGGCGCCCGCTCGATCGTGCGCAAGCTGCTCGGCGTCCGCTTCCCCGGGCGTACGGCGGTGGAACGGCACGCGGTCGCCGCGCTGCGCACCGAACTCCCCTGGGCCGGCGAGGCGTTGCTGCACCGTCGGCCGCCGTGGCGGGACGCGGGCGAGGAGATCGCCGCCCGGCCGCTGCCCGACGGGGTGTGGCGGATCGACTGGCTGCTGCCGTCGCGCGGCGAGCTGGTCACGCCCGACGCGCTCGTCGGTCGGATCCGCGACACCCTCGCCGGCTGGTGCGAGGGGACGACTCCCCCGTACGAGCTGATCGACACCGGCGTGTACACCGTGCACCACCGGCTGGCCCGGCGCTGGCGGGTGGACCGGGTCCTGCTCGCGGGCGACGCGGCGCATCTGCTGGGCGCGGTCGGCACCCAGGGAGTGGACGAGGGGATGCGGGACGTCGACAACCTGGCCTGGAAACTGGCCCTGGTCTGGCACCGCCCGGACACCTCGGAGACCCTCCTCGACAGCTACCAGAGCGAGCGGCGGGCGGCCGTCGCCAGTCTGCTGCGCGCGGCGGACCAGGCGCTGCCGATACTGCGCGGCGGCGGGGGGCTGCGCGGCTGTCTGCCGGGCGGCGGGCGCGGGCACGACGTCCTGCTCACCGACGGGCATCTGGGGCGCGGCCCGCTGGGCGCGCTGCCCGCCTACCCGCACTCGCCGCTGGCGCCCGAGCCGTCGGAGGGCCGGATCCCGGTGGGTACGCCGGACGGCGCGCCGGTCGACGACGTACGGGTCTCGGCGCCGGACGGTACGACGGTGCGGCTGCGCGACCGGCTCGGCCGGGGGCGGCTGATCGTCCTGCTGGTCGCGCCGGGTACCGGGGTGTGGGACCGGCGGCACTGGGTGAGCGCGGGGGTCATGCCGCAGCTGGCCGAGGCCGTGGAGGCGCTTCCGGCGCCGGCGGAACTGCTGGTCACGGACGGCTACCCGGGCGCTCCCGCGCACGCGGTGCTCCTGGTCCGGCCCGACGGGCATCTGGCGGCGGCCTTCTCCGGCGTCCTGCCGGAGGAGCTGCACGCGGCGGCCGACGCGGTACGGGGCGGCGTGCTGGACGCCGAGACCGCCGACGACGACGCGGCGGACGACGAGGATCACGAGAGCCACGCGGACGCCGAGGCCGACGACGAGGCGGGGCACAAAGGCCGGCGGACGAAGGCGCGCCGGAAGGCCCGCGCGAAGGACCGCGAGGACGTGGCCGCGGACGCCACCTGACGGTCTGCGGGGCGGGCGCGGGCGGTGCGGTCGGCGGCCCCCACCAGGCCGTGGAACCACCCAGGGGTCCCTCGGCGCCCGCTCCGGGCGCCACCTCGGCCGGGTGAAGCGAACGAATCCCCGCAGAAGGGCTCGTCCTAGAAGGGCTCGTCGAGTCCCTCGGTGTCCTCGCCCTCCTCTTCCAGGGCCTGGCGCACCACGCGCAGCGCCATGCCCTCCGGGTACCCCTTGCGCGCGAGCATGCCGGCGAGTCTGCGCAGCCGCCGGTCGCGTTCGAGACCGCGGGTGGCACGCAGCTTGCGGTCGACGAGTTCGCGGGCGCGGGCCTCCTCCTGGTCGGAGTCGAGCCGCTCGACCGCCTCCTGGATCACGGTCGGGTCGACGCCCTTGGTACGCAGCTCGCGGGCGAGCGCCCGGCGGGCGAGGCCCCGGCCGTGGTGGCGGGACTCGACCCAGGCACCGGCGAAGGCGGCGTCGTCGATGAGCCCCACGTCCTCGAAGCGGGACAGCACCTCCTCGGCGACCTCGTCGGGGATCTCCCGCTTGCGCAGGGCGTCGGCGAGCTGCTTGCGGGTACGCGGGGTCCCGGTGAGCAGGCGCAGGCAGATGGCCCGCGCCCGCTCAGCCGGATCCTGGGACGACAGCTCCTTCTCGGCCCTCGACGAGTCGGGGCTGTCGTCCGGCCATTCGGTGCGACCGGTCACCGGGTCAGCTCTTGGCCGCGGTGGCCTTGGTCGCCTTGGCGATCTTGGCGGAGGCCGGGGCCGCCTTGCCCGCCTCGTCCGCGCCGCTGCCGGCGGCGTCCGCGCCCGGCTCGGCCGAGGACTCCTCGGGCCGGACACCGACGCCCAGCTTCTCCTTGATCTTCTTCTCGATCTCGTCGGCGAGGTCGGGGTTGTCCTTGAGGAAGTTGCGGGCGTTCTCCTTGCCCTGGCCGAGCTGGTCGCCCTCGTACGTGTACCAGGCACCGGCCTTGCGGACGAAGCCGTGCTCCACGCCCATGTCGATCAGGCCGCCCTCGCGACTGATGCCCTGGCCGTAGAGGATGTCGAACTCGGCCTGCTTGAACGGCGGCGCGACCTTGTTCTTGACGACCTTGACGCGGGTGCGGTTGCCCACCGCTTCCGTGCCGTCCTTGAGCGTCTCGATGCGGCGGATGTCGAGGCGCACCGAGGCGTAGAACTTCAGCGCGCGGCCACCGGTCGTGGTCTCCGGCGAGCCGAACATCACGCCGATCTTCTCGCGGAGCTGGTTGATGAAGATCGCGGTGGTCTTGGACTGGTTGAGCGCGCTGGTGATCTTCCGCAGGGCCTGGCTCATCAGGCGGGCCTGGAGGCCGACGTGCGAGTCGCCCATCTCGCCCTCGATCTCCGCGCGCGGGACGAGCGCGGCGACGGAGTCGATGACGATCAGGTCGAGGGCGCCGGAGCGGACCAGCATGTCGACGATCTCGAGGGCCTGCTCGCCGTTGTCCGGCTGGGACAGGATGAGGTTGTCGATGTCGACGCCCAGCTTGCGGGCGTACTCCGGGTCGAGGGCGTGCTCGGCGTCCACGAAGGCGACCTGGCCGCCGGCCTTCTGCGCGTTGGCGACGGCGTGCAGGGTCAGGGTCGTCTTACCGGAGGACTCCGGGCCGTAGATCTCCACGACACGGCCACGCGGCAGGCCGCCGACGCCCAGGGCGACGTCGAGGGCGGTCGATCCGGTCGGAATGACCTCGATCGGCTCCTTCGAGCGCTCTCCCATGCGCATGACGGCGCCCTTGCCGAATTGCCGTTCAATCTGTGCGAGCGCGGCGTCGAGCGCCTTCTCGCGGTCGGTTCCTGCCATGGGTTCCACCCGGTTTGCTTGAGTCGATCGCTTCATGTGAAAGACGCTAACCCCTGCCACTGACAATGGGCCCCGACGTCCCTCCAGCCTGTGGATAACTCGGCGACAACCCCGTGATTCCAAGGCTCCGACACCCATAAGAATAGATGTTCGATTTTCGTGTCAAGCGCACCGCTCCGAAGCCCCGCGGCACCGCCGCCGCCTTGCGGCAGCCCACCGCGAGCCCGTGCCGCCGACGCCGGAACGAGCCCCCGAGCGGGTCCTAACGGCCGGGACGAGGCATCCGGACGACCACGGTTCCGCCGTCCAGATCCACCGTCGTCGTGTGCGGCGGCGCCCCGTCGTCCTCCTCGTCCGGCATGATCAGCGCCGACTGCCGCTCCTTGAGCTCGTTCTGCTTGCCCGGCGAGAAGCTCGCGTGCAGCTGCTCGAAGCCGGTCGCCGATATCTGGCCCTGCCGCGTGCTGTTCCGCCACGGCAGCAGCCCGGCCCGCCCGGCGCGCAGCAGCAGCTGGTCGACGAAGGCCAGCGAGGTCAGGGCGACGACCAGCCCCGGCAGGGTCACGAAGAAGACGAATCCCATACGGCCAGTGTGGAGGAACCCGCGTGACCGCACCCGCCCTTCGCCGGCACGCCCGCCCGCTCCTGGCCCCCGCCCTACTCCTGGTCCCCGCCCTCGCGGGCTGCCGCGTCCTTCTTCACGTGCAGCGCCTTCTGGACCCGGGCGAGGACCGCCACCCCGTAGCCGCGGTGGCCGTGGACGCGCGGGTCCTCGGTGACGTCGTACCGCTTCACGTAGGCCCCGAGGAACGCCTGGAGAGTGGCGACCGCCGGGATGGCGATCAGCGCGCCGACCGCGCCGAGCAGCGCGGTGCCGGCGATGACCGAGCCGAAGGCCACCGCCGGGTGGATGTCCACGGTCTTGGACGTCAGCTTCGGCTGGAGCACGTAGTTCTCGATCTGCTGGTACACCACGACGAAGACCAGCACCCACAGGGCGTACCAGGGGTCGACGGTGAAGGCGATCAGCATCGGCAGCGCGCCCGCCAGGTAGGTGCCGATGGTCGGGATGAACTGCGACACCAAGCCGACCCAGATGCCGAGCGCGGGCGCGTACGGCACGCCCAGGATCTCGAAGAGCACGAAGTGCGCGGCACCGGAGACCAGTGCCATCAGACCGCGCGAGTAGAGGTAGCCACCGGTCTTGTCGACGGCGATCTCCCAGGCCCGCAGTACCTCCTTCTGCCGGGCCGGCGGCAGCACCGAGCAGACCCCGCGGCGCAGCCGGGGCCCGTCGGCGGCGAAGTAGAACGCGAACAGGAAGATCGTCAGGAGCTTGAACAGGCCGCCGAGCAGGGTCGTGGAGACGTCCAGCACGCCCGACGCGCTGTTCTGCACGTACTTCTGCAGCCAGTCGGACCGCAGCAGGCTGTCCTGGACCTCCAGCCGGGAGAGATCGGTGTGGAAGTGCTGGTTGGTCCAGTTGATCAGCGAGTCGAGGTACTGGGGGAAGTTCTCGACCATGTCGACGATCTGGCCTGCCAGCATCGAGCCGAGCATGGCGACGAAGCCCGCGCCCGCGAGCAGGGCCCCGAAGAAGACGAGGAAGGTCGCGAGGCCCCGGCGCATCCCGCGGGCCGCCATCCGTCCGACGGCCGGCTCGATGGCCAGTGCCAGGAAGAAGGCGAGCAGGATGTTGACCAGCAGGCCGAACAGCTGGTGGAAGGCCCAGCTGCCGATCTGGAAGCAGGCGTAGAGCGCGAGGGCGAGCACCAGGGCGCGGGGCAGCCAGCGGGGCATGCGCCCGCCGGCCGGCGCCGCGCGCCGGTCCGTACCGCCGTCGCCGCCCGCTCCCTCGGCCGGAGCCGGTACGGTCCCGGCCGGGTCCCCGGTCACGCCGGATTCCGCCGGGGTGGGGGCCGGGACGGTCGCCACGGCGGTGGTCCGGGCGGTGGTCAGCGCCGCCGGTGCGGCGGGCGCCGTACCGGCTCCTCCGCCGTCGCGGGCACGGTCGGCGCGGCCGTCCGCCCCGTCCATGTCACGGGTCTCGTCAGGGGTCTCGTCGTTCGCGTCAATCGGGGCCACCCCGCCAGTCTCGCGCACCGCGCGGACATTCCCTGCTGGACCTCCTCACATCACCGCTTCTCGGCGGGTACGCCGACGACGGCGCAGACCGCCCGCCAGACGTCCTTGGCCTCCCAGCCCGCGTCCAGTGCCTGGTGCACCGTGCGTCCGCCGAGCTCCGACATCACATGGTCCCGGGCGAAGGTCTCGGCAGAGGACGGACCGAAGTGGTCGGTCATGCGTTCCCAGAAAATCGTCAACCGCATGCCCTCAGTATCCCGCCCTCACGAGTGCAGCCCGGGCCGAAGCCCTTGTCGGACGCGGTTTCCCCCCTACGGTTCGGAGCATGGCTGGAAATCCTCCGGAAACCACCGCTCCGTCCGCTTCACCGCTCGCGCGGGCCGAGCACTTCGTCTGGCTGACCGCCCGCGTGCTGGAACAGCGCCGGTTCGCCTACCACTTCCTGCGCGGCGGCGCCGACCCCGTCGAGGCCGCCCTCACCGCGTATCTCGACGAGGACGGCGGCTACGGGCACGCCCTCGAACCCGACCTGCGCGGGCCGGTCAGCCAGCCCCTGCACACGGCACACGCGCTGCGGGTCCTCGACTCCATCGGCCGCTGCGGCGGGCTGCGGGTCGAGCGGATCTGCCGTTATCTGACCGAGGTGTCCACCCACGACGGGGCGCTGCCCGCCGTCCATCCCTCCCAGCGCGGCTATCCGCTGGCCCCGTTCGTGCCCGTCGTCGACGACCCGCCCAGCGAGCTGCTCGCCACCGGCCCGGTGGTCGGGCTGCTGCACCGCAACCAGGTCTGGCACGCCTGGCTGTTCCGGGCCACCGAGTTCTGCTGGGCCGCCGTGGACGCGCTGGAGAAGTCGCATCCGTACGAGATCCACGCGGCGGTCGCCTTCCTTGACGGGGTCCCGGACCGGGCCCGCGCGCAGGCGGCCGGAGACCGGCTCGGACGGATGGTGCGCGAGCAGCGGCTCGCGGTGCTCGACCCGGACCGGCCGGAGGACTACCCGGTCGCCGACGGGTACGCGCCGGGCGAGTTCCACTACCCGCACGACTACGCGCGCGTACCGGACTCGCTGGCCCGCCGCTGGTTCACCGACGAGGAGATGGAACGCTCGCTCGACCATCTCGCGGCGGCGCAGCAGGAGGACGGGGGCTGGCCGGTCACCTGGCGGCTGTGGGCGCCGGGCTCGGCCCTGGAGTGGCGGCCGATCCTCACCGTGGAGGCGCTGCGGACGCTGCGCGCGCACGGCCGGCCGATCGACTGAGCTCCGGGCCCCGCGCGCCGTACGGGCCGGGTTCCTCCGGCGGTCAGCCGCCGAGGGCCCGGACCCCCGCCGTGACCAGGACGGCCGCGCCGACCACCACCAGGAACGGGGCCCGCAGGACGAGCGCGAGCGCGGCGGCCCCGAGTCCGGCGGCACGGGCGTCGAGGACGAGGGCGCCCTGGGCGCTGAAGGTCTGCTGCGCGGTGAGGGCGGCGAGCAGGGCGACCGGGACGAGCGAGGAGAGGCGCCGGACGAGCGGGCGTTCCAGGGTGCCGGCCGGGACGAGCAGGCCGAGCAGCTTGACCAGGTAGCAGCCGGCAGCGGTCAGCGCGATGGCGAGCCAGACGTTCATCGGATCCTCCCCTCGCCCCGGCGCGTCCCGCGCAGCCAGAGCACGAGCGGCGCGGCGAGCGCGGCGACGAGCACGGGCACCCCGGCCGGCAGGACCGGCAGCAGGCCGAGCCCGAGGAGGACGGCGAAGGCGGCGGTGGCCCGCTCGGTGGCGGTCCTCAGCATCGGCGCGAGCAGCGCGAGGAAGACGGCGGGTCCGGCCGCGTCCAGGCCCCACGCGCCGGTGTCGCCGATGGCCTCGGCGCCGAGCGCGCCGAGCAGCGTGGTGAGGTTCCACAGCACGTACAGCGTCACGCCGGTGACGGTGAAGCCGAGCCGGGCGGTCCGGCGGGTGGGCTGGGCGAGGGCGACGGCCGTGGTCTCGTCGATCACCCACTGCGCCGCGAACGGGCGGACGAGCCGGCGCAGCGCCAGCAGCTGCGAGAGCCGCAGCCCGTAGAAGGCGTTGCGGGTGCCGAGGAAGAACGCCCCGGCGGCCGCGGTGAACGGGTTGCCGCCCGCCGCGAGCGCGCCCACCAGCGCGAACTGCGACGCGCCGGTGAAGACCAGCAGGCTCAGGGCGCAGCTCTGGAGGAGGCTGAGGCCGGCGCCCGCCGAGGTGACGCCGAAGGCGAAGCCGGAGAGTCCGACGGCGATGCCGACGCCGAGGGCGTCGCGCACGACGGCGCCGTCGCTCTTGGGGCTCTCGCGCACGGGGGCGGAGGCGGGGAGGGAGTCGGTCGCCGGGGCGGGCCCGGTGCCGGGTATCTCCGGGGGTGCTGTCTGTTCTGCCACGTCGGTGACGGTACGGACGGGGCCGGACGGCGTCTTGTACGTTCTTGCGCCCCTGCGCCCGCCGCTGTGCCTGGGCCCGCGCCCGCGCCCCGTACGCCGCGCCGCGCGCCGGTCAGCGGCTCTTCCCCCGCTGGTACGCGCCGGGCGGCACGCCCACGCTCCGGGTGAAGTGCCGGTTGAGGTGCGGCTGGTCGGTGAAACCGACCGCGACGGCGGCCTCGGCCGGCGGCAGCCCCGCGTCGAGGAGCCGCCGGGCCCGCCGGACCCGGGCGTCGGTCAGCCAGGTGTGCGGCGGCATCCCGTACGCCGTCCGGAAGGCCCGCAGCAGCGCGAAGGGACTGGTGCCGAGCTCGGCGGCGAGCCGTTCCAGGGTGGGCGGGTCGGCCATCCGCTCCTCCAGGACGGCACGCGCGCGTGCGGCGTCCCGTGCCCCCGCCGCGCGCGGGGCCGCCGACGCGACCCGGCCGCCGTGGCTGCGCAGCAGCCGGGCGGTGACCAGGCGCAACAGGCTGTCGGCGGCCAGCGCGTTGCCTTCCTCGGCGGCCCGGTGCACGGCGACGACGAGCCGCGCGGCGTACGGGTCGTCGACGACGGGCTGGGTGAATCCGACGTCGCCGCGCAGGGCGAGGGTGTCGTCCGCGATGGAGCGGATCAGCTCGGGGTCGGGGTAGATCGTGCGGTAGGTCCAGCCCTCGGGGACGCCCGCGTGCCCGGTGTGCGGGGTGTCGGGATTGACCAGGGCGATCTGGCCGGGTCCGGCGTGGACGAGGTCGCTGCCGTAGTGGAAGGCCTCGACGCCCTCGGTGATGGCGGCGAAGACGAAGCTCTCGTGGGTGTGCCGGGAGAAGGACTTGTGCAGGTAGCGGGCGTGCAGCAGGTCGACGCCGGGCAGCGCGGCGGGCTGCCAGTAGCGGGCCCGCTCGCCGGTGGTCCGGTTCCGCCCGACGGCCGGACCCTCCTCGGCGGGCGCGCCGCTGCGGTCGCCCTCGGCGACGGCGTGCCCGCGCGGCACACCCCCCGTACGACGGCCCCCGAGTACCGTGCCCGAGCCGGCTCCGGACGCGTCCGCACCGGCCGATTCCACCCCGCTGAGGCCCGGGTGGGGACCCGGGTCGCCTTGGCGGCCCCGGCCTTCCGGTATCCGGCCTCCCCGCCCCCGGCCGTCCGCTTCCCTGCTCGCCATGCCCCCATTGTCGCCCGGCGCCCGCCTCCGCGACCCGCCGCCGGCCCGGTTTCCCCAGGTCCGGGCGGTTGTCAGTGGCGGGGTGCACGATGGGGGGCATGGTCGGTTCCGCGCTCGACGCCTTCTCCCCCGCGACCCGCGGCTGGTTCAGCGGGGCCTTCTCCGCGCCCACCGCCGCGCAGGAGGGCGCCTGGCGGGCCATCGGCGCGGGCTCGGACGTGCTCGTCGTGGCGCCGACGGGTTCCGGCAAGACGCTGGCCGCGTTCCTCGCCTCGCTCGACCGGCTGGCGGCCGTTCCCCCGCCCGCCAACGCGAAGAAGCGCTGCCGGGTGCTGTACGTGTCGCCGCTGAAGGCGCTCGCCGTCGACGTCGAGCGCAATCTCCGCTCGCCGCTGACCGGCATCCGCCAGGAGTCGGTCCGGCTCGGGCTGCCGGAACCGGACATCAAGGTCGGCATCCGCTCCGGCGACACCCCGCCCGCCGAGCGGCGGACGCTCGCGACCCGGCCGCCGGACATCCTGATCACCACCCCGGAGTCGCTGTTCCTGATGCTGACCTCGGCCACGCGCGACGCGCTCGCGGGCGTGGAGACGGTCATCCTCGACGAGGTGCACGCGGTCGCCGGGACCAAGCGCGGCGCGCATCTGGCGCTGTCCCTGGAGCGGCTTGACGAGCTGCTGCCCCGCCCCGCCCGCCGGATCGGCCTGTCGGCGACGGTGCGGCCGGTGGAGGAGGTGGCGCGCTACCTCTCGCCGATGCGCAAGGTGGAGATCGTCCAGCCGCCGTCGGGCAAGGAGTTCGACCTGTCGGTGGTCGTGCCGGTGCAGGACATGGGCGAGCTGGGCGGCTCCCCGGCATCCGACGCCTCCGGCGGAAGCGGGGGCGGGCCGGACGGCGGCGACCGGCCGTCGATCTGGCCGCACGTGGAGGAGCGGATCGCCGATCTGGTGCAGGCGCACCGCTCGACGATCGTCTTCGCCAACTCCCGCCGGCTCGCCGAGCGCCTGTGCAACCGCCTCAACGAGATCGGGTACGAGCGGGCGACCGGTGAGGCCCTGCCCGAGGGCAAACCGCCCGCCGAGATCATGGCCCAGTCCGGCGCGGCGCGCGGCGCGCCGGCGCTGCTCGCCCGGGCGCACCACGGCTCGGTCTCCAAGGAACAGCGCGCCCAGGTCGAGGAGGACCTGAAGGCCGGCCGGCTGCCGGCCGTGGTGGCGACGTCCAGCCTGGAGCTGGGCATCGACATGGGCGCGGTGGATCTGGTCGTCCAGGTCGAGGCGCCGCCGTCGGTGGCCTCCGGCCTCCAGCGGGTGGGCCGCGCGGGGCACCAGGTCGGCGCGGTGTCCACCGGCGTGGTCTTCCCCAAGTACCGGGGCGATCTGGTGCAGTCGGCGGTCGTCACCGAGCGGATGCGCACGGGCTCCATCGAGTCGCTGCGCGTCCCGGCGAACCCGCTGGACGTGCTGGCCCAGCAGCTGGTGGCGATGGTCGCGCTCGACACCCGGCAGGTGGACGACCTGCTGGCGACGGTACGGCGGGCGGCGCCGTTCGCGGCGCTGCCCGAGTCGGCGTTCACGGCGGTCCTGGACATGCTGGCGGGCCGCTATCCCTCGGACGCGTTCGCCGAGCTGCGTCCGCGCGTGGTGTGGGACCGGGTGGCGGGGACGGTGACGGGCCGGCCCGGCGCGCAGCGGCTCGCGGTCACCTCCGGCGGCACGATCCCCGACCGGGGCCTGTTCGGCGTGTTCCTGGCCGGCTCGGACCCGAAGAAGGGCGGCGGCCGGGTCGGCGAGCTGGACGAGGAGATGGTGTACGAGTCGCGGGTCGGCGACGTGTTCACCCTCGGCACCACCTCCTGGCGGATCGAGGACATCACTCGCGACCGCGTCCTGGTCACGCCCGCGCCGGGCGTGCCGGGCCGGCTGCCGTTCTGGAAGGGCGACCAGCTGGGCCGCCCGCTCGAACTGGGCCGCGCGGTGGGCGCGTTCCTCCGCGAGGTCGGGGCGCTCGCGCCGGAGGACGCCCGGCTGCGGCTGCTGGCGGCCGGGCTCGACGCCTGGGCGGCGGACAACGTCATCGCGTACCTCGCCGAACAGCGCGAGGCCTGCGGCCATGTGCCGGACGACCGGACGATCCTGGTGGAGCGGTTCCGCGACGAGCTGGGCGACTGGCGGGTCGTCGTCCACTCGCCCTTCGGGGCGCAGGTGCACGCACCGTGGGCGCTGGCCCTGGGCGCCCGGCTGGCCGAGCGGTACGGGCTGGACGCCCAGGTCATGCACGCCGACGACGGGATCGTGCTGCGGCTGCCGGACGCCGACCTGATGGGGCTCGATCTGCTCGACGGCGCCTCCGGCGACGGGGTGGATCCGGGCCGTTTCGCCGACACCGCGTACGACAGCGAACAGGCCCCGGTCGGGGCGGCCGACACCGTCTTCGACCGGGGCGAGATCGAGCGGATCGTCACCGACCAGGTCGGCGGCTCGGCCCTGTTCGCGTCCCGGTTCCGGGAGTGCGCGGCCCGTGCCCTGCTGCTGCCCCGGCGCAGCCCCGGCCGGCGGACGCCGCTGTGGCAGCAGCGCCAGCGGGCGGCCCAACTGCTCCAGGTGGCGAGCGAGTTCGGCTCCTTCCCGATCGTCCTGGAGGCGGTCCGCGAATGCCTTCAGGACGTCTTCGACGTCCCCGGCCTGCGCGAGCTGATGGGCGACATCGAGTCCCGCCGGGTCCGTCTGGTGGAGGTCACCACCCCCGAGCCGTCGCCGTTCGCCCGCTCGCTGCTGTTCGGGTACGTGGCGCAGTTCCTGTACGAGGGCGACTCGCCGCTCGCCGAGCGGCGGGCCGCCGCGCTCTCGCTGGACTCCCGGCTGCTCGCCGAACTCCTCGGCCAGGCCGAGCTGCGCGAGCTGCTGGACCCGGACGTCCTGACCGAACTGGAGCGGGAGCTCCAGTGGCTGACGGAGGACCGGCGGATCAAGGACGTCGAGGGCGTCGCGGATCTGCTGCGGGTCCTCGGGCCGCTGACCGACGCGGAGCTGGCCGAGCGCGGCGCCGGACCGGACTGGGCGGCCGAGCTGGGCCGGGCCCGGCGGGCCATCCGGGTGCGGATCGCGGGCGCCGAGCACTGGGCGGCGATCGAGGACGCGGGCCGGCTGCGGGACGCGCTGGGCACGGCGCTGCCGGTGGGCGTGCCGGAGGCGTTCACGGAGCCGGTGAAGGACCCGCTGTCCGATCTGCTCGCCCGGTACGCCCGTACCCACGGCCCGTTCACCTCCTCGCAGGCCGCCGCCCGGTTCGGGCTCGGCCCCGCGGTCACCGACGGCGCGCTGCACCGGCTGGCCGCCGGCGGCCGGGTCGTGGCCGGCGAGTTCCGTCCGCAGGGTGCCCAGTCCCCGTCCGAGGAGGCGCTGCGCACGGCCGTCTCGGAGCTGGGCACCGGTCAGGAGTGGTGCGACGCCACCGTGTTGCGGCGGCTGCGCCGCCGGTCCCTCGCCGCGCTGCGCCAGGAGCTGGAACCGGTGCCGCCGGCCGCCCTCGCGACCTTCCTGCCGCAGTGGCAGCACCTGGGGAGCAACAGCCTGCGCGGGATCGACGGGCTGGCCCGCGCGATCGAGCAGCTCCAGGGCGCGCCGGTGCCCGCCTCCGCCCTGGAGAAGCTGATCCTGCCGTCCCGGGTGCGGGACTACACCCCGGCGCTGCTCGACGAACTGACCACCACCGGCGAGGTGGTGTGGGCGGGCGCGGGCGCGCTGCCCGGCAAGGACGGCTGGGTCTCGCTCTATCTGGCCGACGCGGCGCCGCTGCTCCTGCCGCCGCCCCACCCGCTGGAGCTCACCGGACTGCACGAGTCGGTGCTCACCGCCCTGTCCGGCGGATACGGGCTGTTCTTCCGTCAGATCGCCGACCAGATCCGGGCCACCACCCATCCGGACGCGACGGACCCGCAGCTCGCGGACGCGCTGTGGGACCTGGCCTGGTCGGGCCGGCTGACCAACGACACGCTCGCCCCGCTGCGTGCGCTCCTCGGCTCGGGCCGCACGGCCGGAGCCACCGCCCACCGGGCCCGGCGCACGGTGCCGCGCGGCCGGTACGGGACGCTGAGCGCCGCCGCCCGCCCGGTCTCCCGCACCGGGCCGCCGACGGTCAGCGGCCGCTGGTCGCTGCTGCCGCCGGCCGATCCGGAACCGACCCACCGGGCGCACGCCCTGGCCCGCACGCTGCTCGACCGGCACGGCGTGGTGACCCGGGGCGCGGTGGCCGCCGAGGGCGTCGAGGGCGGTTTCGCGGCGACGTACCGGATCCTGTCGGCGTTCGAGGACAGCGGGCAGGCCCGCCGCGGCTATGTGGTGGAGGGCCTGGGCGCGGCCCAGTTCGCCATGGACGGCGCGGTGGACCGGCTGCGCGCGGCGGCGACCGCCCGTGACCGGGGCGCCGAGGAGGGCGCGGGCCCGCGGGCCGTGGTCCTGGCGGCGGCCGATCCGGCGAACGCGTACGGGGCGGCCCTGTCCTGGCCCGAGCCGCCGACCGGCGCCGGCCACAAACCGGGACGGAAGGCGGGCTCGCTGGTGGTCCTCGTCGACGGCGAGCTGACGCTCTACATGGAGCGCGGCGGCAAGACCCTGCTGTCCTGGGCGGACGATCCGGACGCGCCGGCCCTGCGCGCGGCGGCCGAGGCGCTGGCGGCCGCGGCCTCGGCGGGCTCGCTCGGCACGGTGACGGTGCAGCGGATCAACGGGGCCTCCTCGCTCACCTCGCCGCTGGCCCGCCCTCTGGAGGCAGCCGGCTTCCATGCCGTCCCGCAGGGCCTGCGGTTGCGGGCGTGACGACCCCATGCCCGAAGGAGACACCGTCTGGTACGCGGCCCACCGGCTCGACGCGGCGCTCGCCGGCCGGGTCCTCACCCGGGCGGACCTGCGGGTGCCGCGCTTCGCGACCGCCGATCTCACCGGCCGGCGGGTGCTCGGCGTCACCCCGCGCGGCAAGCATCTGCTGGCGCGCGTCGAGGGCGGGCTGACGCTCCACTCGCATCTGCGGATGGACGGAGCCTGGCGGGTGTACGCGACCGGGGAGCGCCCGCGCGGCGGCCCGGCGCACCAGATCCGGGCGGTGCTCGGAAACGCGGAGTTCACGGCGTACGGCTACCGGCTGCCGGTCCTGGAGCTGCTCCGTACGGCCGACGAATCGCAGGTGGTCGGCCATCTCGGGCCGGATCTGCTCGGCCCGGACTGGGATCCGGCGGAGGCGGTGCGCCGGCTGGCCGCCGATCCGGCGCGCCCGCTCGGCGAGGCCCTGCTCGACCAGCGGAACCTGGCCGGGATCGGCAATGTCTACAAGTCGGAGCTGGCGTTCCTGGCCGCCGTCACGCCCTGGCTCCCGGTGGGCGACCTCGGCCCCGGGGTGCCGGAGCGTCTGGTGGCCACCGCGCACCGGCTCCTGGAGGCCAACAAGGACCGCCCGGACCGCCGGACGACCACGACCCGCCGGACGGGGGAACGGCTGCACGTGTACGGCCGGGAGGGCCGGCCCTGCCCGCGCTGCGGCACCCCGGTGCGCAAGGCGGAGTCGGCGGACCGGGTGACGTACTGGTGCCCGGCCTGCCAGCGGGGCGGGCAGGGGGCGCGGACCGAACGGTGACGCGCCCCGCGGTCCATCCGAGGCCGAGCCCACCCGCGTGCCCGCGTCGGCCGGCGGGCGAGCCGGGGTTACCCTCGCCGCGTGGCGAACCCGTTTACGGAGCAGGGCGTCGAGCCGGCGCACGAGCTGATCGCCGATGCCCTGGGCCCTGCGGTCGAGGGCTGGGACGCGCTGATGCGTGAGCTGACGGAGGCCGGGGTCCAGGTGTCCTGGCGCTGGTACCGCGACGGCGGCTGGCTCGCCAAAGCGGCGAACCGGTCGCGCACGGTCGCCTGGATCGCCGTCGAGGACGACGCCACGCGGTGCGGCTTCCACTTCGCCGAGCGGCTCCGCGACGCCCTCCTCGACCGCCCGGACCTCCCACCGGCGCCGGCACGGCGGATCCGGGACGAACCCCTCCATGGCACGCTCTTCACGGTGTCGTTCACCATCGCGAGCCCGGCGGACGTCGCACGTCTGCGCCCGGTCCTGAAGGCCCGCATCGCCCTCCGCTGACCGGCGCTCCACGCCTCACCAGAGGCCGCGCTCGGATGTCCCGGGCTTCTCGGCGGCCTGCGCGGGCGCCTCCACGGCGTCGGCGCCCTCAGGCGGACCGGCCGCGGCGACACCGGCCGCCCGCGCCGCCGCGGCGTTGCGCCGTCCGGAGGAGGCGGCCACGTGTACGGGCAGCAGGCTCAGCCCCCAGCCACCCGCGGCCACCACCCCCTCGACCGGCCCGGTCTCCCCCGGCACCAGCAGCAGGCGCAGCGCCGCCCACCACCAGAGCCCTCCGGCCACCAGTCCGGCCGCGATCAGCATGAGCGTCACCAGCGGAACCCGTCGCCGTACCATGGCCGCCTCCTCCGCTCGACGCTAGCCCCGCGGGATCACCGGGCGGGAGGGCGCACAGGAGGCAGGCCCGGCGCACGCACCGCGTATCACCGGCCCCGCCGTCCCCGGCACCGCCCTCACCGCCGGCTCCGGCTCCGGCCCGTACGCCGGCACGGTCAGGCGCTCTCCGCCTGGTACATCCAGGAGTGCTTCTCGAGGTCCGCCGTGAGCGCGATCAGGATGTCCTGGCTCACCGGGTCCGGGTCGCCGGTCGCGTCGATCCGCTCCCGCATCCGCGCGACCACCACGCCCAGCGCCTCCACCATGGTCCGGACCGCGTCCACGTCCTTGATCCAGCCCTCGGCCACGGTCGGGATCGCACTCCCGGACGCCACCGTCGCCGCCCGCCCGTCCGGGTTCCACCCGATCGCCGTGGCGCGCTCGGCCACGATGTCCGAGTGCGTACGGGCGGTCGCGACCACCTCGTCGAGCTGGAGGTGCACGGAGCTGAAGCGGGGGCCGACCACGTTCCAGTGGATCTGCTTGGCCACCAGCGACAGATCGACCAGGTCGACGAGCGCGCCCTGCAGCGCGCCGCCGACCGTCTTGAGGGCGGTCTCGGACAGCGGGCTCTTCACGACGGACATTCCGGTTCTCCATTCGGTCGCGCGAGTGGCGCATCGCATGGCGCATACGGCACATGACCCGCGCCGTATACCGCATGTCCCCTCACCATGGCACGCCTCACCCGAATCCGGCATCTCAAACCAAACCCGCCGATCAGTGCACGAAGTGCCGAACCGGCAAAGGCAGAAGCCCCGGCCGGCACCCTCGTGAGGGCACCGTCCGGGGCTTCGGACCGTTCCGGTGGTGTCAGGCGGCGACGACGTCGACGGCCTTCGCGGGCGCCTTGATGGTCACCCGCTCGGTGGGCACACCGCCCACCGACGTCACCGACACCGAATTGAGCATGGGTCGCACCGGCGCCGGCACCGGTTCGCTCGCGGCGGCCGACGCGGCCAGTTCGGCCAGCGACAGCTCGTCGCTCACTTCGCGCATGAGCTCGGACATCCGTACGTCCAGCGCGTCGCAGATCGCGGAGAGCAGCTCGGAGGAAGCCTCCTTCTGCCCCCGCTCCACCTCGGAGAGATAGCCGAGTGAGACTCGGGCGGACGAGGAGACTTCGCGCAGAGTACGGCCCTGGCGCTGGCGCTGCCGACGCAGCACGTCACCCAGCAGGCGACGGAGCAGAATCATCGGTGGCTCCCTCCTCGGACCGCGTAGCCGCATCCTTCACGCCCCACCGTACCGCCTCGCGACGCGGCCGTGCGGGGAGCGATGTCGTGTTCACTCATGGCTGCAAACATCAATCTCCCCCGTTCTGTTCCGTATCCTGTGCCCGCGCATTTCCCGGCTGTTCGCCGTCGAGGCGGGCCCGCAGGAGGGCGAGCACGCTCCGTACACTCTCTGTACGGATGTCCGCTCGTCCGCCGTTCAACCGCAGTGCGGCCACGTTCCCCGATCCCGTACCGGACTCCCCCGGCCCGGCGACGGCCACGTACACCGTCCCCACCGGCTGCCCGTCCTGCGGGTCGGGTCCCGCCACCCCCGTCGTCGCGATGCCCCAGTCGGCTCCGAGCAGGGCCCGTACACCGGCCGCCATCTGCAGCGCGACCTCCGCATCGACCGCGCCCCGCTCCGCGAGCAGGGCCCCGTCGACCCCGAGCAGCCGCTCCTTGAGCGGAGTGGCGTAGGCGGTGACCGAGCCGAGGAAGCTCCGGGACGCGCCCGGCACCCCGGTCAGCTCGGCCGCCACCAGGCCGCCCGTGAGGGACTCCGCTACGGCGAGCGTGTGATCACGCTCCGCGAGCAGTTCCAGCACCCGGGCGGCTTCGTTCATCGTGCGTCGGCCCTCTCCGCCGCCGCGGCCCGCTCCGCGGCGAGACCGCTGCGGCGCAGGACGACGGCCTGTCGCACATAGTCCAGACCGGTGACGACGGTCAGCACGACGGCCACCGCCATCACCCAGAAGCGCAGAGTGGCGAGCGGACCGGTGAGCATGAGCACGTACATGCCGACCGCCGTGCCCTGCGCGAGGGTCTTCATCTTGCCGCCGCGGCTGGCCGGAATCACCCCGTGCCGGATCACCCAGAACCGCATCAGCGTGATGCCGAGCTCACGTGCCAGGATCACCGCCGTCACCCACCAGGGCAGATCGCCGAGCAAGGACAGCGAGATCAGTCCGGCCGCCATGATCGCCTTGTCCGCGATCGGGTCGGCGATCTTCCCGAAGTCCGTGACCAGGTTGTACGTCCGCGCCAGATGTCCGTCGAAGACGTCGGTGATCATGGCGACGGCGAACGCCGCCCACGCCCAGGCGCGCCACGCCGGGTCGTGTCCGCCGTCCTGGAACAGGAGCAGTACGAACCCGGGCACCAGCACGAGCCTGACCATGGTCAGGATGTTGGCGATGTTCCACAGGCTGGCCTGATTGACGGCCGCAGCGCCCAGCTTGCCTCGGGGCGCGGGCCTTCCGGTCCCGCCCGTAGCGGATGCCGGGACTCCGGTCATCTGCCCGCCTCCTCGTCCAGACACGCAACCACCAGGTCGACTCCCTCGGTCCCGACGACCTTCGCCGTGACCATCCGGCCCGGAGCGAGGTCCAGGCCCTCGGCCGAGTCCGCCGTGAGGACCACCTGGCCGTCGGTCTCGGGCGCCTGGTGCGCGGCGCGGCCGATCCAGCCGCCCTCGCCGTCGTTCTCGTCCTCGTCGAAGGACTCGACCAGTACTTCCAGGGTCTCGCCCATCCGCTCTTCCGCACGCTGGGCGGTCAGCTCCTCGGCGAGCCGCGACAGGTGCGCCAGACGCTCGTCGACCACGTCCTGGGGCAGCTTGTGCTCGTACGTGGCGGCTTCGGTGCCGTCCTCGTCGGAGTAGCCGAAGACGCCGATGGCGTCGAGGCGGGCGTGCGTGACGAAGCGCTCCAGCTCGGCGAAGTCCGCCTCGGTCTCGCCGGGGAAGCCGACGATGAAGTTGGAGCGGGCGCCGGCCGTCGGGGCCTTGTCCCGGATGGTCCGCAGCAGCTCCAGGAAGCGGTCGGTGTCGCCGAAGCGGCGCATCCGGCGCAGCACGTCCGGGGCGCTGTGCTGGAAGGACAGGTCGAAGTACGGGACCACCTTGTCGGTGGAGGTGAGCACGTCGATCAGGCCGGGGCGCATCTCGGCGGGCTGCAGGTAGCTGACCCGGACCCGCTCGATGCCGTCGACGCCGGCCAGCTCGGGCAGCAGGCTCTCCAGGAGGCGGATGTCGCCGAGGTCCTTGCCGTACGAGGTGTTGTTCTCGGAGACCAGCATGATCTCCTTCACGCCCTGCTCGGCGAGCCAGCGCGTCTCGTTCAGCACGTCGGAGGGACGGCGCGAGACGAAGGAGCCGCGGAAGGACGGGATGGCGCAGAAGGAGCAGCGCCGGTCGCAGCCGGAGGCCAGCTTCACCGAGGCGACGGGGCTGGTGTCCAGGCGGCGGCGCAGCGGCGCGCGCGGGCCGGAGGCGGGCGCGAGGCCCTCGGGCAGGTCGGCGGGAGCGCTCTCGGCGGCGGAGGCGAGGTCGGCCTCACCCGCCGTGCCGTGGCCGGGCAGGGCCACGCCCTCGGCGGCCTTCTGGCGCTCGACGGGGGACAGCGGGAGCAGCGAGCGCCGGTCGCGCGGGGTGTGCGCCTCGACGCTGCCGCCGCTGAGGATGACCTGGAGGCGGTTGGAGATGTCGGCGTAGTCGTCGAAGCCGAGCACACCGTCGGCCTCGGGCAGCGCGTCGGCGAGTTCCTTGCCGTAGCGCTCGGCCATGCAGCCGACGGCGACGACGGCCTGGGTGCGGCCGTGGTCCTTCAGGTCATTGGCTTCGAGAAGGGCGTCGACGGAGTCCTTCTTGGCGGCTTCGACGAAGCCGCAGGTGTTGACGACGGCGACGTCCGCTTCCTCGGCGTTCTCGACGAGCTCCCAGCCGTCCGCTGCCAAGCGGCCTGCGAGCTCCTCCGAGTCCACCTCGTTACGGGCGCATCCGAGAGTGACAAGGGCGACGGTACGGCGTTCGGGCATGGGCTCAAGACTACTTCGTCCCGGCCGCGCTCTCGTCGCGCAGGGTTCACCCTGGCGACGTGGGGCGTGACCGGGACGCCGGGAAGGGCCCGATCAGCCCGCCTGGGGTCGCCCTTCGTGTACGAGAGGCGCTCGACCTGGCCGGACTCGAAGCTGTCCTCGACCTTCTTGCCGTTCACGTACAGCTCGATCGGGCCGGCGTTGCCGAGGATGAGATCGACGCGCTCGTCGTCCTGGAAGGTCTTGGACTGGCCGGCCAGGAGCAGGCCGTCGAAGAGCACCTTGCCGTCGTGGGCCTTGGCGGAGATCCAGCTCTTGTCGTCGGTCGCGGTCAGCTTGACGGTGACCTTGTCCTGCGGGACCGCGGCGATGGCGCTGTCCGAGGGGACGGGCTTGGGGTCGGCCGGCTTGGCCGGCTTCGGCTTGGCGGGGGCGGTGGCGCTGGTCGCGGGGGCGGGGCCCTCGGCGGCCGAACCGCCGGACGGGGCGTCCGTGCCGTTGAACATGGTGAAGCCGACGAATCCGACGACGGCCACGATCGCGGCGACCATGGCGGCGGTCCAGTTGGGGCGCCGGGGCTCGGCGCGGATACGTTCCGCCTCGAACAGCGGCGCGGCCGGGGTCGGCGCGGGACGGCCGCCGTGCTCGGCGTCGTACCGTTCGATCAGCGGCGCCGGATCCAGCCCCACGGCGCGCGCGAGCGTACGGATGTGCCCGCGCGCGTAGACGTCGCCGCCGCAGCGCGAGAAGTCGTCCTCCTCGATCGCCTGCACGATCGGGACCCGTACCCGGGTGGAGGTGCTGATCTCCTCGGCGGTGAGACCGGCCGCGATACGGGCCTGCTGGAGGGCACGACCGATGGATTCAGGGTCGTCTGCCGGGAAGTACCGGTCGTCTTCGGGGGAGTTGCCGATGGACACGAGAGCGCCTTTCGAGCGTGTAACCACCTGCTGGAGGTTCAGTCTATGGGTGGTACGAAAGGGTGGGGCAACCGGGCGGGCGTGGTTTGTACGCCAGGGGAATGGGGCATTGCCGCCCCTCCCCTCATCGGACGTACGACCGCCGGAAAGGGTTGCTCCGGTTTCCTCACGGATGGATCTCGGCGGTATCTCGCCACGGTGAACCGGGCGACGACGGCGCCCGGCGGACCGACCACCGTGAGCGCCGTACCGGCTGCCCGGCCGGCCGCCCGGCCGGCTGCCGGATCACGGCGCGTCCTCGCCGCGGATGACGGCGAGGATCCCGTCCAGGTCGTCGGGTTTGACGAGCACGTCGCGCGCCTTGGAGCCCTCGCTCGGTCCCACGATGTCCCGCGACTCCATCAAGTCCATCAGCCGGCCGGCCTTCGCGAAGCCCACCCGCAGCTTGCGCTGGAGCATGGACGTGGAGCCGAACTGGGTGGAGACGACCAGCTCGGCCGCCTGGCACAGCAGGTCGAGATCGTCGCCGATCTCCTCGTCGATCTCCTTCTTCTGCTTGCCGCCGACGGTGACGTCGTCCCGGAAGACCGGCGCCATCTGGTCCTTGCAGTGCCGGACGATCGTGGCGACCTCGGCCTCGGTGACGAAGGCGCCCTGCATCCGGACGGGCTTGTTCGCGCCCATCGGCAGGAACAGGCCGTCGCCCTTGCCGATCAGCTTCTCGGCGCCGGGCTGGTCGAGGATGACGCGGCTGTCGGCGAGCGAGGAGGTGGCGAAGGCGAGCCGGGACGGCACGTTCGCCTTGATCAGACCGGTGACGACGTCCACCGAGGGCCGCTGGGTGGCGAGCACGAGGTGGATGCCGGCCGCGCGGGCCAGCTGGGTGATACGGACGATCGCGTCCTCGACGTCGCGCGGCGCGACCATCATCAGGTCGGCCAGCTCGTCGACGATCACCAGCAGGTACGGGTAGGGCTGCAGTTCGCGCTCGCTGCCCGGCGGCGGTTTCACCTTGCCGTCGCGGATCGCCTGGTTGAAGTCGTCGATGTGCCGGAAACCGAAGGCGGCGAGGTCGTCGTAGCGCAGGTCCATCTCGCGCACGACCCACTGGAGCGCCTCGGCGGCCTTCTTGGGGTTGGTGATGATCGGCGTGATGAGGTGCGGGATGCCCTCGTACGCGGTCAGTTCGACCCGCTTGGGGTCGACGAGCACCATCCGGACGTCGTCCGGGGTCGCTCTTATCATCACCGACGTGATCAGGCAGTTGATGCACGAGGACTTGCCGGAGCCGGTGGCGCCGGCGACCAGGATGTGCGGCATCTTCGCCAGGTTGGCCATCACGTAGCCGCCCTCGACGTCCTTGCCGAGCGCCACCAGCATCGGGTGGTCGTCCTCGGCCGCCTCCGCGAGCCGCAGGACGTCGCCGAGGTTGACCATCTCCCGGTCGGTGTTCGGGATCTCGATGCCAACGGCGGACTTGCCGGGGATGGGCGAGATGATCCGGACGTCGGGGCTGGCCACGGCGTACGCGATGTTCTTGGTGAGCGCGGTGATCTTCTCGACCTTGACGGCCGGGCCCAGTTCGACCTCGTAGCGGGTGACCGTCGGGCCGCGGGTGAAGCCGGTGACGGCCGCGTCGACCTTGAACTCCGCGAAGACGTTGGTGAGCGACTCGACGACGACGTCGTTGGCCGCGCTGCGCGTCTTGCCCGGGCCGCCGCGCTCCAGCAGGTCCATGGAGGGCAGGGAGTACGTGATGTCCCCGGCGAGCTGGAGCTGTTCGGCCCGCGCGGGCAGGTCGGTCGGCTCGGGCGCCGGCTTGGTCAGGTCGGGCACCGCGCCGCCGCGGTCCTCGGGGGCGCGCCGCTTGCCGCCGCGCGCGCCCGGCACGGACGCCGCGGGGGCCGGGGTCTCCCCCGTCGCCTCGGCGGCGGCCGCGGCCACGGCGGCGGCCCGGTCGGCGGTGAGGTCCCGGGTGAGGTCGGCGA
This sequence comes from Streptomyces laurentii, assembly GCA_002355495.1. Classification (GTDB taxonomy): domain Bacteria; phylum Actinomycetota; class Actinomycetes; order Streptomycetales; family Streptomycetaceae; genus Streptomyces; species Streptomyces laurentii. Next base: position 5,878,913 of record AP017424.1, on the reverse strand, counting down.
CCAGCGGGGACGGCGGCATGCCGTTGAGGACCGCGCCGTCGAGCGCGGCGGCCGCCGCGGCGGCCACGTCGACCGGGTCGAGCCCGCCGGTGTCGAACGCGGACGCGGGCGGGGTACGGCGCCGGCCGCGCCGCTCCAGGGCCTCGGCCTCCGCCTGGTCCGGGTCGGATTCGACGCCGTTCCCGGGGCCGGCCGGCCGGCGGCGGGACGAACGGGCCGGCCGGGGTTCGTCGTCGCGCCACTCGTCGCCGTACACGTCGTACGGGTCCGCGTCGGGGTCGTAGGCGGGTTCGACGACGCCGAGCCGGGCGCCGAGCGCGCGCAGCCGCTGCGGGATGGCGTTGACGGGGGTGGCGGTGACGACGAGCAGGCCGAAGAGGGTGAGCAGCAGGAGCAGCGGTACCGCCAGGACCTCGCCCATCATGAAGACGAGGGGCTTGGACGCGGCCCAGCCGATCAGGCCGCCGGCGTCCTGCATGGCTTTGGTGCCGTCGCCGCGGCCGGGCGAGTCGCACGCGATGTGCACCTGCCCGAGAATGCCGATGGCCAGCGCGGACAGGCCGATGACGATCCGTCCGTTGGCCTCCGGCCGCTGCGGATAGAGCAGCAGCCGGACGCCGATCGCGCCGAGCAGCAGCGGGACGAGCAGGTCGAGCCGTCCGAAGGAGCCGGTGACGAGCATCTCCACCAGGTCGCCGACGGGTCCTTGGAGGTTGGACCAGGTGCCGGCTGCGACGACCAGGGCGAGCCCGATCAGCAGCAGCGCGAGTCCGTCCTTGCGGTGCGCCGGGTCGAGGCCCTTGGCGCCTCGCCCCACGTGCCGGAACAACCCGCCGATTCCGCGCCCGAGTCCGCGCACCAGGCGGTAGATGCCGCCGGTGGGAGACGGCGCGGGCCGGGGTGCGGGCTTCTTCGCCGGTGCCTTCTTGGCGGGCGCGCGCTTGGCGGGCGCTGCCTTCTTGGCGGGCGCCTTCTTTGCGGGCGGCTTGGCGGTGGAACCGGTGGCGGACTTGGCGGGCGGCTTTCCAGGGGACTTTCCGGGCGCCGCTTTCTTCGCGGCGCCGGTCGTACGGCCGGCGCGCGGCTTCGCGGTGCCCGCCGTGCCCTGGGAACCCTTGCCGGACGTACGTGAGGCCATGGTGCTGAGGTTACCGGTGCGCACCGCCCGGAAAACACGCTCACCCGTTCGTGTCGTGCCGTATCGGGCGCGAAACTGACACCCGTTCACGACGGGCGCCCGCGGAGTGACCTTTCGTCAGTTCTGCGACGGCAGAACGGCGGTGCCGCCGGTGCCCGGCTCCAGCGCGTCGAGGGCCCGGCGCAGTCCGGTGAGCTTGCGCTCCAGGTGCGCGGCGGTGGCGACGGCCGCCGCGTCGGCGGAGTCGTCGTCGAGCTGTTTGGACAGCGCCTCGGCCTGTTCCTCGACGGCGGCGAGCCGCGCGGACAGTTCGGCGAGCAGGCCCGCGGACTCCTTGGTCTGCCCGCCGGGGCCGCCGCCCTCCAACTGGAGCCGGAGCAGCGCGGCCTGTTCGCGGAGCTGACAGTTCTTCATGTACAGCTCCACGAAGACCGACACCTTGGCGCGCAGCACCCACGGGTCGAACGGCTTGGAGATGTAGTCGACGGCGCCCGCCGCGTACCCGCGGAAGGTGTGGTGGGGGCCGTGGTTGATGGCGGTGAGGAAGATGATCGGGATGTCCCGGGTCCGCTCCCGCCGCTTGATGTGCGCGGCCGTCTCGAACCCGTCCATGCCGGGCATCTGGACGTCCAGCAGAATGACCGCGAAGTCGTCGGTCAGCAGCGCCTTGAGCGCTTCCTCCCCGGACGATGCCCGGACCAGGGTCTGATCGAGCGCGGAGAGAATGGCCTCCAACGCCAGCAGATTCTCCGGCCGGTCATCGACCAGGAGGATCTTGGCCTTCTGCACCATGCCTCGTCCTCCTCGCCCCGGCACTGGCTCGCTCCGGCTCCGCGAGCCGGGGGAAGCACCGGGCGCCGCCCCAGAAGACGACTCCCACACGCCGTCCGTCCTTGTGCCGGTCATCGTAGCCGCACCCCACCCATCGCCACACCCTGTCACCGCGATGTCACAGAGCACGCAGACCCGTGCCCGTATGTCGAACGCGGCGGGAGCCCGGAAGGTTCCCGGTGTCGCCGAAAGTCCCGCGCGGAACATCCGGCGGGCCCGGGGCAGAGGTCCGGCGGACGTCCGCGGAACGGCCGGCAAGCGGTCGCGGGGCGGGGCGCGACAGCCCCGCCCCGGCGTCCGTACGGCCCCGGGCGCGGTCCCCTCCGGCTCCGGACGGGACCCGGCTCAGTGCCCCTCGCCCCGCATCCACCGCTCCATGACCGTCAGCAGATGGTCCGGGTCCACCGGCTTGGTGACGTAGTCCGAGGCCCCGCACTCGATCGCCTTCTCGCGGTCGCCCTGCATCGCCTTGGCGGTCAGCGCGATGATCGGCAGCCCGGCGAACTGCGGCATCCGCCGGATCGCGGTGGTCGTCGCGTACCCGTCCATCTCCGGCATCATGATGTCCATCAGCACCACGGACACGTCCTCGTGCTGTTCCAGGACCTCGACGCCCTCGCGCCCGTTCTCGGCGTACAGCACCGCGAGGCCGTTCTGCTCCAGGACGCTGGTGAGCGCGAACACGTTGCGGACGTCGTCGTCGACGATCAGCACCTTCTCGCCGCAGAACGAGAACTCCGGCCGCGGTTCCCGACCCGCGTGCTCCCCGCCCTGCGGCGCCGGCGCCTCCTTGCCGGCCTGCCCGGGCAGCTGCGCCCGCTTCGGGGCCGCCGCCCGGCGGTGCCGGAACAGCGCGCCGGCGCCCGAGCGGAGCTCGCCGGGCGCGGGCGCCGGCGCGAAGTGCGCCAGGCCCTCGGCGAAACCGTCCTCGTCCGCGTATCCGAGCGCGGCGTCCCGGCCCCGCCGCTCGTGGTCCTCGTCCTGGTCGTGGTCCTGCCCGGCGCCCGCGTGCGCGGACTCGGTCGGGCACAGCGGCAGGTAGAGGGTGAAGGTCGAGCCTCGGCCGGGCTCGCTCGCCGCGTGGATCTCGCCGCCGAGCAGCCGGGCGATCTCCCGGCTGATGGACAGGCCGAGGCCGGTCCCGCCGTACTTGCGGCTGGTGGTGCCGTCGGCCTGCTTGAACGCCTCGAAGATGACCAGCATCTTGCTCTCGGCGATGCCGATGCCGGTGTCCGTCACCGAGAAGGCGATCAGGTCGGCGTCCGCGTCGCGCAGCGTCCCGGCCTCCAGCATCTGTTCGCGGATCGACTGCGGCACGTCCGCGCCGGCCGGGCGGATGACCAGCTCGACGGCTCCGGTGGCGGTGAACTTCACCGCGTTCGACAGCAGGTTGCGCAGCACCTGGAGCAGCCGCTGCTCGTCGGTGTGCAGGGTGGCGGGCAGCTCGGGCGAGACCCGCACCGAGAAGTCGAGCCCCTTCTCCGCCGTGAGCGGCCGGAAGGTGGCCTCCACGTAGTCGACGAGCTGGACGAGCGCGATCCGGGTCGGCGACACGTCCATCTTGCCGGCCTCGACCTTCGACAGGTCGAGGATGTCGTTGATCAGCTGGAGCAGGTCGGACCCGGCGCCGTGGATGGTGTCGGCGAACTCGATCTGCTTGTGCGTCAGATTGCCGTCGGCGTTGTCGGCGAGCAGCTTCGCCAGGATCAGCAGCGAGTTGAGCGGGGTGCGCAGCTCGTGCGACATGTTGGCGAGGAACTCGGACTTGTAGCGCATGGAGACGGCGAGCTGTTCGGCCCGCTCCTCCAGGACCTGCCGGGCCTCCTCGATCTCGGTGTTCTTCACCTCGATGTCGCGGTTCTGGCGGGCCAGCAGCGCGGCCTTCTCCTCCAGCTCCGCGTTGGAGTTCTGCAGCTCCTTCTGCCGGTTCTCCAGCTCGCCCGACCGCTCCTTCAGCTGCTCGGTCAGCTCCTGCGACTGCTTGAGCAGCACCTCTGTACGGGTGTTGACGCTGATGGTGTTGACGGTGGTGGCGATCAGCTCGGCGATCTGGTTGAGGAAGTCGCGCTGGATGTGGGTGAACGGCTGGAAGGACGCCAGCTCGATCACGCCGAGCACCCGGCCCTCGAACAGCACCGGCAGCACGATCACATGGGCCGGGGCGGCCTCGCCCAGTCCGGACGAGATCTTCAGATAGCCCGGCGGGACGTTGACGTGGATGCTCCGCTTCTCCTCGGCGGCCGTGCCGATGAGCGTCTCGCCGGGCCGGAAGGTCGTCGGCATGGTGCCGGCCGAGTAGCCGTAACTGCCGCGCATGCGCAGCTCGTACTCCCCTTCGCCCTCCCCCACGGGTTCGGTGTCGCTGTGGGCGGCGCCGAGCGGGGTGGCGACGAAGAAGGCGCCGTGCTGCGCCGAGACCACCGGGGTCAGCTCGCTCATGATGAGCGAGGCGACGTCCTTCAGGTCGCGGCGGCCCTGCATGAGGGCGGAGATACGGGCCAGATTGCCCTTCAGCCAGTCCTGCTCCTCGTTGGCGAGGGTGGTGTCACGCAGGTTGGCGATCATGGTGTTGATGTTTTCCTGGAGGGCCTGGATCTCCCCGGCCGCGTCCACACCGTCGATCTTGAGGTTGAGGTCGCCGCGGGTCACCGCGGTGGCGACCTTCGCGATGGCCCGCACCTGCCGGGTCAGGTTCCCGGCCATCTCGTTGACCGACACGGTCAGGTCCCGCCAGGTGCCGTCGACGTCCCGGACCCGGGCCTGGCCGCCGAGGATGCCCTCGGTGCCCACCTCGCGGGCCACCCGGGTGAGTTCCTCCGCGAAGTTGGAGAGCTGGTCGACCATCGTGTTGATGGTGCTCTTCAGCTGGAGGATCTCCCCGCGCGCGTCGATGTCGATCTTCTTGGTCAGATCGCCCTTGGCGATGGCGGTCGTGACGGCGGCGATCTGGCGCACCTGGCCCGTCAGGTTGTCGGCCATCGAGTTCACCGAGTCGGTGAGGTCCTTCCAGGTGCCCGAGACGCCGGGGACGCGCGCCTGGCCGCCCAGCTCGCCCTCCGTGCCCACCTCACGGGCGACGCGGGTCACCTCGTCGGCGAACGACGACAGGGTCGTCACCATCGTGTTGACGGTGTCGGCGAGTTCGGCGACCTCGCCGCGCGCCTCGACCGTCACCTTCTTCGTCAGATCGCCGTTGGCGACGGCCGCCGAGACCCGGGAGATGTTGCGCACCTGATAGGTGAGGTTGTTGGCCATCAGGTTGACGTTGTCGCTCAGGTCCTTCCAGATGCCGGTCACGCCGCTCACCCGGGCCTGCCCGCCGAGGATGCCCTCGGTGCCCACCTCACGGGCCACCCGGGTCACCTCGGCGGCGAAGTTGGACAGCTGGTCGACCATCGTGTTGACGGTCGTCACCAGTTCCAGGATCTCGCCCTTGGCGTCGACGGTGATCTTCCGCGACAGGTCGCCGCGCGCCACGGCGGTGGTGACCTCGGCGATGTTCCGGACCTGGAAGGTCAGGTTGTTCGCCATCATGTTCACCGACTGGGTGAGGTCCTTCCAGGTGCCGGAGACTCCCTGCACCTCGGCCTGGCCGCCCAGGATGCCCTCCGTGCCCACCTCGCGGGCCACGCGCGTCACCTGCTCGGCGAAGCTGGAGAGCTGGTCCACCATCGTGTTGAGGGTGTTCTTGAGCTCGAGGATCTCCCCGCGCGCGTCCACGTCGATCTTCTGCGACAGGTCGCCGCGCGCCACGGCGGTCGCGACCTGCGCGATGTTGCGCACCTGGTCGGTGAGGTTGCCAGCCATGCCGTTCACCGAGTCGGTGAGGTCCCGCCACACACCGGCGACGCCCGGCACCTGCGCCTGTCCGCCCAGCCGGCCTTCGGTGCCCACCTCGCGGGCCACCCGGGTCACCTGGTCCGCGAACGCGGAGAGCTGGTCCACCATCGTGTTGATGGTGTTCTTCAGCTCCAGGATCTCCCCGCGCGCGTCCACGTCGATCTTCTGCGACAGGTCACCGCGCGCCACCGCCGTCGTCACCTGGGCGATCTGCCGTACCTGCGACGTCAGGTTGCCGGCCATGAAGTTCACGGAGTCGGTCAGCTCGCGCCACCGCCCGGACACGCCGTCCACCCGGGCCTGACCGCCCAGCCGTCCCTCGGTGCCCACGTCCCGCGCCATCCGCGTCACCTGGTCGGCGAACGACGACAGCTGCGACACCATGGTGTTGACGGTGTTCTTCAGCTCCAGCATCTCGCCGGCCACGTCGACCGTGACCTTCTGCGACAGGTCACCGTTGGCGACCGCCGTCGTCACCTGGGCGATGTCCCGCACCTGGCCCGTCAGGTTACGGAAGGCCGTGTTCACGGAGTCCGTGAGGTCCTTCCACGTCCCCGCCGCGCCCGGCACCTGCGCCTGACCGCCCAGCAGACCCTCGACGCCGACCTCCCGCGCCACCCGGGTCACCTCGGAACCGAACGCGGACAGCTGGTCGACCATCGTGTTGACGGTGTTCTTCAGCTCCAGCATCTCGCCGGCCACGTCCACGGTGACCTTCTGCGACAGGTCACCGTTGGCGACCGCCGTCGTCACCGTCGCGATGTCCCGCACCTGCGTGGTGATGTTGCGGAAGACGGTGTTGACCGAGTCGGTGAGGTCCTTCCAGGTGCCCGCCGCGCCCGGCACCTGCGCCTGGCCTCCGAGCAGACCCTGCGCGCCGACCTCGCCGGACACACGCGTCACCTCGTCCGCGAAGGTGCGCAGCGTCTCCGTCATCTGGTTGATGGTGTCCGCGAGCTGGGCGATCTCGCCGCGCGCCGAGACCTGCACCTTCTGCGAGAGGTCGCCATTGGCGACGGCGGTGGTGACCTCCGCGATTCCTCTCACCTGATTGGTCAGATTTCCCGCCATCGTGTTGACGGAGTCGGTGAGGTCCTTCCACACGCCGGCGACCCCGGCCACCTCGGCCTGGCCGCCCAGCTCGCCCTCCGTACCCACCTCGCGGGCCACCCGCGTCACTTCGGAGGAGAACGACGAGAGCTGGTCCACCATCCGGTTGACCGTGTTCTTGAGCGCCAGCATCTCGCCGGCCACGTTCGCGGTGACCTTCTGCGACAGATCGCCGTTGGCCACCGCCGTCGTGACCAGGGCGATGTCCCGCACCTGCGCGGTCAGCTGGTTCGCCATGGTGTTGACCGAGTCCGTGAGGTCCTTCCACGAACCCGACATCCCGCGCACCTGCGCCTGCCCGCCCAGGATGCCGTCGGTGCCGACCTCCAGGGCGACCCGGGTCACCTCGTCCGCGAACACCGACAGCTGGTCGACCAGGTTGTTCACGGTACGGGCGACCTTCAGGAACTCGCCGCGCAGCGGCCGCGTCGTCCCGTCGGCGCCCTCCGAGCGCAGCTCCATCCGCTGCCCCAGATCACCGTCGGCCACCGCCGACAGCACCCGCCCGACCTCGGAGACGGGCCGCGCCAGCTCGTCCACCAGCGCGTTCGCCGCGTCGATCGCCGACGCCCAGGCCCCCTCGCCGGCCCCGGTGTCCAGCCGCTCCGACAGCTTGCCCTCGCGGCCCACCACCCGGCGCACCCGCGACAGCTCCCCGGTCAGATGCGTCTGCCGGTCCGCGACCTCGTTGAACACGGCGGCGATCTCGGTCATGATCCCGTCGCCGGAGACCGTCAGCCGCTTGCGGAAATTGCCGTCCCGCATCGACGCCAGCGCGGCCAGCAGCCGCTGCAGCGCGGCCTCGTCGACCTCCACCGTCCCCCTGCCCCCGGGCCGCCCGCCGCCCTTCGCCCGCGCACCGCCACCGCGCCGCGTCGTCGTGCCAGACTCCACCGTGTCCCTCCCGAGGGGGTCGAACGGACCGTACGTTTTCTCGCTACTGCCTGCCCAGTGTTTCACCGGGTCCGGACCAGGCGATAACAGTCCGGCGGCTTCGCACAAGGTCCCCACGTCCGAGGGACGCGATTGAGCGACCGGCATCCGCGGGGACAGCGAAGGTAAGTAACCTGGCATCCGGCTGTCCAACCCGCCCCGGTCCACCCGGCGGGAGCGGGACGGCGGAACGTGAGCACGGGCAGCGGGAGGGCACACCGACCATGGCAGAGCCGGGCGTCGAGACGCGTACGAGGAGTTCAGTGATCACCGCTCGGGCGGCCGCCAGTTTCGAACCCGCCGGGCGGTCCGTCGCGACCGCCCGCGCCTTCGTCCGGGACACCCTGCAGGGCTGGGGATACGCCGAGGTCGTCGACGACGCCGTCGTCCTGACCAGCGAACTCGTCACCAACGCCGTCATCCACGCCGGCACCTCGGCCGACGTCCTGTGCCTGCGCCACGACGACGGCGTCCGCATCGAGGTCGCCGACCGCTACCCCGAACGTGAGATCCCCGTCCAGCAGAGCCGGACGCCCGGCAGCCCCGACCGCGAGAACGGCCGGGGCCTTCTGCTGTGCGCCGCCCTCGCCACCCGCTGGGGCGTCGACTACGCCCCCACCCACAAGCACGTCTGGTTCCACCTCGACCTGCCCGAACGCCCCGTCGGCACCCGCTCCGCGGGCCCTCTCCTGCCCGACCGGCTGCTCCCCCGCACCGACAGCCGCGTCCGCGTCGCCGTCGTCCAGCTCGACGCCGACGGCGCCGTCGCCGCCTGGAACGAGGACGCCGGGGAGATCTTCGGCTACGAATCGGAGCAGGTCGTCGGCAAGCCGCTGGGCGATCTCGCCGCCTGGCCGCACACCCCCGGCATCGCCACCGGCCTCGCCGAGGCACTGCGGCTGTCCCGCTGGGAGGGCAGCTACGGCATCCGCTGCGCCGACGGCCGGGTCGTCCCGGTCTACGCCTCGCACCTCCGGGTGCGCGACGCCGAGGGCGAGCCGTCCACCGTGTGCCTCCTCGTCCGTGAGTTCGAGCGCGCGGTCCTGCAGACCCCGCAGCGCGCCGCCGGCACCGAACCCGGTCCGAAGGACCGCGCCTCCGTCGACCCCTTCGAGGTCTTCATCGGCTCCCCGGCCCCCGAGGACCTCGACGGCCTCCTCCAGCGCACGGTCGAACGCGCCCGCGACATGCTCGACGGCGACGCCGCCTTCCTGCTCCTGGCCACCGACGACGAGACCGAGCTGGAGGTACGGGCCACCACGGGCCTGCCCTCCGCCCGCCAGCGCTTCGCGCGCGTCCCGGTCGAGACCGGCGCCAGCCGCTACGGCTCCGCCCGGATGCCCGCCGTCCACGAGGACCTCGCCGCCGTCCCCGGCGCCGTACCCCTCCTCGAAGGCACCGGCATGCGCTCGGTCGTCACGGTCCCGCTGAAGGTCGAGGGCCGGCTCACCGGTTCTCTCGGCGTCGCCGCCGAGAGCGCCGACCGCTACTCCAACGAGGAGGCCCTGCGCCTCCAGTTCGCCGCGGACCGCATCGCCCTGGCCGTGGAGTCCGCCCGCCTCGGCGAACTGGAACGGCTCCGCCGCGGCTCCCTCAGCTTCCTCGTCGAGGCCTCCGACCTGCTGGCCGGCACCCTCGACCGGGACCAGACGCTGGCCCTGATGGCCCAGATGACGGTCCCGACGCTGGCCACCTGGTGCGCCGTCTACACGATCGCCGAGCAGACGTCGGACCCGAATCTGTCGTATGTCCTGCATGAGGACGAGGACCAGATCGACGGGGTGAAGGCGCTGCTCCTGTCGATCGCCCCGCCCGACCCGGTGACGACGCCCGGCGCCCGGGTCTGGACGGCCCCGGGCGAGGCCGCCCACCGCGCCGCGCTGAGCGTCTCGATGCGCGAGCTCGACGGCCGCGGCAGCCCGGTCTCCTCCGGCATCGACCACGCCCTCACCACGGCGACGGCCGTCGGGGGCGAGACCGTGGTGCTGCCGCTGGTGGCCCGCAACCGCGTCATCGGCATGCTGACGCTGGGCCGGCCCTCCGACGACCACTTCCGCCAGGAGAGCCTGGAGCTGGCCGAGGACCTGTCCCGCCGGGCCGCGCTCGCCCTGGACAACGCCCGCCTCTACTCGGAGCGGGTGGCCATCAGCCAGTCCCTGCAGCGCAGCCTGCTGCCGCCCGGCCTCCCGGAGATCCCGGGTGTCGAGGTCGACGTCATCTACCGCGCGGCCGGCGAGGGCAACGAGGTCGGCGGCGACTTCTACGATCTCTTCCCGATCCGCGACGGCGCGTACGGCCTCGCCATCGGCGACGTCTGCGGTACGGGCCCCGAGGCCGCGGCCGTCACCGGTCTCGCCCGGCACGCCCTGCGGCTGCTGGCCCGCGAGGGCTTCGGCGGCCCGGCCGTCCTGGAGCGCCTGAACGCGGCGATCCTCGACGAGGGCGCCCGCAGCCGCTTCCTCACGCTGCTGTACGGCGAGCTGCGCCCGCTTGAGGACGGCTCGGCCCTCCTCAAGCTCGTCTGCGCGGGCCATCCGCTCCCGCTCCGGCTGAGCCAGGACGGCACGGTCCGCCCGGCGGCCGACCCGCAGCCACTGCTCGGCGTCATGGAGGACCTGGAGCTGTACGAGCAGACGGTCACCCTCGATCCCGGCGATGTCCTGCTGTGTGTCACGGACGGCGTCACGGAGCGCCGCGAGGGCACCCGGATGCTGGGCGACGACGGTCTCGCCGATGTCCTCAGGTCGTGTACGGGCCTGACGGCCGGCGCGGTCGCCGCCCGGGTGCTGCGGGCGGTCGAGCGCTTCGCCCAGGCTCCGGCCTCGGACGACATGGCGATCCTCGCCCTGCGCATCCCGGAGCAGCCCCACCCGTAAGCCGGGTCGGCTCAGCGGCTGTTGAGCCGGGCAGCCTGGCGGGTCAGATAGTCGCGCTCTGCCAGGTCGGTCGCCTTGCGGGCCGCCTCGGCGTACAGCCGGGCCGCGGTCCTCGGGGCTCCGTCGCGTTCGTGGAGGTAGGCGGCCGCGGCGGTGTACCGGGGCAGGGTGTCGTCGAGTGCGGTGAGCGCCGCGAGCCCGGCGCGGGGTCCGTCGGCCTCGCCGACGGCGACGGCCCGGTTGAGCCGGACGACGGGGCTGCCGGTGAGACGGACGAGTTCGTCGTACCACTCGACGATCTGCACCCAGTCCGTCTCCTCGGTGCTGGGCGCGTCGGCGTGCAGGGCCGCGATGGCGGCCTGGGCCTGGAACTCGCCGAGCCGGTCGCGGGCGAGAGCACGCTGGAGTACGGCCACGCCTTCGGCGATCATCCCGGTGTCCCAGCGGCCGCGGTCCTGTTCGGCGAGCGGCACCAGGCTTCCGTCGGCCGCGGTCCGGCCGGCCCGGCGGGCGTGGTGGAGCAGTATGAGCGCGAGGAGTCCCGCCACCTCGGGGTGGTCGATCGCGGCGGCGAGCTGCCGGGTGAGCCGGATAGCCTCGGCGGCGAGGTCGACGTCCCCGGAGTAGCCCTCGTTGAAGACCAGGTAGAGGACGCGCAGCACGGTGGCGACGTCGCCGGGCCGGTCGAGCCGTACGCCGGAGACGGTGCGTTTGGCCCGGCTGATCCGCTGCGCCATGGTCGCCTCGGGCACCAGGTAGGCGGCGGCGATCTGGCGGGTGGTCAGTCCGCCGACGGCGCGCAGGGTGAGGGCGACCGCGGACGACGGGGTCAGCGAGGGGTGCGCGCACAGGAAGTACAGCTGGAGCGTGTCGTCGGCCGCGGACACGGGTCCGGGTGCGGGCGTCTCGTGGACGCGGTCCTCGCGCCGACGGCGGGCGGTGTCGGCCCGGGTGGCGTCGAGGAAGCGGTGCCAGGCGACGGTGACGAGCCAGCCTTGGGGGTCCCGGGGCGGGTCGGCGGGCCAGACCCGCAGCGCTTCGAGCAGTGCGTCCTGGACGGCGTCCTCGTCCGCCGCGAACTCGGCTCCGCGGCGGACGAGGACGCCGAGCACGCCCGGCGTGAGAGCACGCAGCCGTGCCTCGTCCATGGGTGGGGTCATTCGGTGATGGTGGGGCACTCGCCCATGAAGGGCCGGAGTTCGAGCCATTCGTGGATCGGCTTGCCGCCGGCTCCGGGTGCCGCGGACAGTTCCCCGGCCAGTTCGAGGGCCCGCTGGTAGTCGTCGACGTCGATCACCATCCACCCGGCGATGAGGTCCTTCGTCTCGGCGAACGGCCCGTCGGTGACCGGCGGCCGTCCTTCGCCGTCGTACCGGACGAACGTCCCCTCGGGGGAGAGCGCCTGGGAGCCGACGAATTCCCCGGTCTTCTCCAGCCGGGCGGCGAAGTCGTTCATGTACTGCATGTGGGCCGAGATCTCCTCGGGCGTCCACTGCTCCATGGGAGTGTCGTTGACCGAGGCCGGCGCGCCCCGGTAGTGCTTCAGCAGCAGGTACTTGGCCATGGTGCTCTCCTTGGTGCGGTGCGACCCATTCTGGTCGCGCTCACCCCTGGGACGAAGCCGGCCACGCGGTCTCGACATCCTCGCCGAACTTTCTTCGACGAAGTTTCCCGGACAACGCAAAAAGGCCCCCGCCTGATGGCGGGGGCCTTTTCTCTGAGCCCTTTAACGGAATCGAACCGTTGACCTTCTCCTTACCATGGAGACGCTCTACCGACTGAGCTAAAAGGGCGGGTTGTTCGGCGGTGTCCTACTCTCCCACAGGGTCCCCCCTGCAGTACCATCGGCGCTGAAAGGCTTAGCTTCCGGGTTCGGAATGTAACCGGGCGTTTCCCTAACGCTATGACCACCGAAACACTATGAAGTTGGAACTCCAGCCAGAAAAGGCGAGTTCGTTACTTCAGAACAAACACAGTGGACGCGAGCAACTGAGGACAAGCCCTCGGCCTATTAGTACCGGTCAGCTCCACCCATTACTGGGCTTCCACATCCGGCCTATCAACCCAGTCGTCTACTGGGAGCCTTACCCTCTCAAGGAGGTGGGAATACTCATCTCGAAGCAGGCTTCCCGCTTAGATGCTTTCAGCGGTTATCCCTCCCGAACGTAGCCAACCAGCCATGCCCTTGGCAGGACAACTGGCACACCAGAGGTTCGTCCGTCCCGGTCCTCTCGTACTAGGGACAGCCCTTCTCAATATTCCTACGCGCACAGCGGATAGGGACCGAACTGTCTCACGACGTTCTAAACCCAGCTCGCGTACCGCTTTAATGGGCGAACAGCCCAACCCTTGGGACCGACTCCAGCCCCAGGATGCGACGAGCCGACATCGAGGTGCCAAACCATCCCGTCGATATGGACTCTTGGGGAAGATCAGCCTGTTATCCCCGGGGTACCTTTTATCCGTTGAGCGACGGCGCTTCCACAAGCCACCGCCGGATCACTAGTCCCGACTTTCGTCCCTGCTCGACCCGTCGGTCTCACAGTCAAGCTCCCTTGTGCACTTACACTCAACACCTGATTGCCAACCAGGCTGAGGGAACCTTTGGGCGCCTCCGTTACCCTTTGGGAGGCAACCGCCCCAGTTAAACTACCCATCAGACACTGTCCCTGATCCGGATCACGGACCGAGGTTAGACATCCAGCACGACCAGAGTGGTATTTCAACGGCGACTCCACAACCACTGGCGTGGCTGCTTCAAAGTCTCCCACCTATCCTACACAAGCCGAACCGAACACCAATATCAAACTGTAGTAAAGGTCCCGGGGTCTTTCCGTCCTGCTGCGCGAAACGAGCATCTTTACTCGTAGTGCAATTTCACCGGGCCTATGGTTGAGACAGTCGAGAAGTCGTTACGCCATTCGTGCAGGTCGGAACTTACCCGACAAGGAATTTCGCTACCTTAGGATGGTTATAGTTACCACCGCCGTTTACTGGCGCTTAAGTTCTCAGCTTCGCCCTGTCGAAACAGAGCTAACCGGTCCCCTTAACGTTCCAGCACCGGGCAGGCGTCAGTCCGTATACATCGCCTTACGGCTTCGCACGGACCTGTGTTTTTAGTAAACAGTCGCTTCTCGCTGGTCTCTGCGGCCACCCCCAGCTTGGGAAGCAAGTCCCCTCACCAGGCGTGGCCCCCCTTCTCCCGAAGTTACGGGGGCATTTTGCCGAGTTCCTTAACCATAGTTCACCCGAACGCCTCGGTATTCTCTACCTGACCACCTGAGTCGGTTTAGGGTACGGGCCGCCATGAAACTCGCTAGAGGCTTTTCTCGACAGCATAGGATCATCCACTTCACCACAATCGGCTCGGCATCAGGTCTCAGCCTTAACGTGTGACGGATTTGCCTACCACACGGCCTACACCCTTACCCCGGGACAACCACCGCCCGGGCTGGACTACCTTCCTGCGTCACCCCATCGCTTACCTACTACCACCTTGGGTCGGCGGCTCCACCACTTTCCATTCCCCGAAGGGTCCGGAACGGCTTCACGGCCTTAGCATTAATGGGCTCGATATTGGGCGTTTCAAAGCGGGTACCGGAATATCAACCGGTTGTCCATCGACTACGCCTGTCGGCCTCGCCTTAGGTCCCGACTTACCCTGGGCAGATCAGCTTGACCCAGGAACCCTTAGTCAATCGGCGCACACGTTTCTCACGTGTGTATCGCTACTCATGCCTGCATTCTCACTCGTGAACCGTCCACAACTCGCTTCCGCGGCTGCTTCACCCGGCACACGACGCTCCCCTACCCATCACAGCACCCGTTGGGGCTTAATTGCTGCAATGACACGACTTCGGCGGTACGCTTGAGCCCCGCTACATTGTCGGCGCGGAATCACTTGACCAGTGAGCTATTACGCACTCTTTCAAGGGTGGCTGCTTCTAAGCCAACCTCCTGGTTGTCTCTGCGACTCCACATCCTTTCCCACTTAGCGTACGCTTAGGGGCCTTAGTCGATGCTCTGGGCTGTTTCCCTCTCGACCATGGAGCTTATCCCCCACAGTCTCACTGCCGTGCTCTCACTTACCGGCATTCGGAGTTTGGCTAAGGTCAGTAACCCGGTAGGGCCCATCGCCTATCCAGTGCTCTACCTCCGGCAAGAAACACACGACGCTGCACCTAAATGCATTTCGGGGAGAACCAGCTATCACGGAGTTTGATTGGCCTTTCACCCCTAACCACAGGTCATCCCCCAGGTTTTCAACCCTGGTGGGTTCGGTCCTCCACGAAGTCTTACCTCCGCTTCAACCTGCCCATGGCTAGATCACTCCGCTTCGGGTCTTGAGCGTGCTACTGAATCGCCCTATTCGGACTCGCTTTCGCTACGGCTTCCCCACACGGGTTAACCTCGCAACACACCGCAAACTCGCAGGCTCATTCTTCAAAAGGCACGCAGTCACGAGATACAGCAAGCTGCATCCGACGCTCCCACGGCTTGTAGGCACACGGTTTCAGGTACTATTTCACTCCGCTCCCGCGGTACTTTTCACCATTCCCTCACGGTACTATCCGCTATCGGTCACCAGGGAATATTTAGGCTTAGCGGGTGGTCCCGCCAGATTCACACGGGATTTCTCGGGCCCCGTGCTACTTGGGTGTCTCTTAAACGAGCCGTTGATGTTTCGTCTACGGGGGTCTTACCCTCTACGCCGGACCTTTCGCATGTCCTTCGACTACACCAACGGTTTCTGACTCGTCCTGTCGCCGGCAGACGACAGAAAAGAGATCCCACAACCCCGCATGCGCAACCCCTGCCGGGTATCACACGCATACGGTTTGGCCTCATCCGGTTTCGCTCGCCACTACTCCCGGAATCACGGTTGTTTTCTCTTCCTGAGGGTACTGAGATGTTTCACTTCCCCTCGTTCCCTCCACATGCCCTATGTGTTCAGGCATGGGTGACAGCCCATGACGACTGCCGGGTTTCCCCATTCGGAAACCCCCGGATCAAAGCCTGGTTGACGGCTCCCCGGGGACTATCGTGGCCTCCCACGTCCTTCATCGGTTCCTGGTGCCAAGGCATCCACCGTGCGCCCTTAAAAACTTGGCCACAGATGCTCGCGTCCACTGTGTAGTTCTCAAGCAACGACCAGCCACCCATCACCCTGAACCGTAAGGTCCAAGTTCACTGGGGCCGGCATCGCGAAGGTTCAGCCTTTCGGCCGTACCCTCAGATACCCAACAACGTGCCAAGCACACTCATCGAACCTCTTCACTGTGTTCCACGCCGAAGCAGTACTTACAGGGGAGGCTTTCCGAGTGTGCCAACTAATCAACGTTCCACCCATGAGCTGACCGTGCAGAACGTTTGTCTGCAATCGGTACTGTGCTCCTTAGAAAGGAGGTGATCCAGCCGCACCTTCCGGTACGGCTACCTTGTTACGACTTCGTCCCAATCGCCAGTCCCACCTTCGACAGCTCCCTCCCACAAGGGGTTGGGCCACCGGCTTCGGGTGTTACCGACTTTCGTGACGTGACGGGCGGTGTGTACAAGGCCCGGGAACGTATTCACCGCAGCAATGCTGATCTGCGATTACTAGCAACTCCGACTTCATGGGGTCGAGTTGCAGACCCCAATCCGAACTGAGACCGGCTTTTTGAGATTCGCTCCGCCTCACGGCATCGCAGCTCTTTGTACCGGCCATTGTAGCACGTGTGCAGCCCAAGACATAAGGGGCATGATGACTTGACGTCGTCCCCACCTTCCTCCGAGTTGACCCCGGCGGTCTCCTGTGAGTCCCCATCACCCCGAAGGGCATGCTGGCAACACAGGACAAGGGTTGCGCTCGTTGCGGGACTTAACCCAACATCTCACGACACGAGCTGACGACAGCCATGCACCACCTGTATACCGACCACAAGGGGGCATCCATCTCTGGATGTTTCCGGTATATGTCAAGCCTTGGTAAGGTTCTTCGCGTTGCGTCGAATTAAGCCACATGCTCCGCTGCTTGTGCGGGCCCCCGTCAATTCCTTTGAGTTTTAGCCTTGCGGCCGTACTCCCCAGGCGGGGAACTTAATGCGTTAGCTGCGGCACCGACGACGTGGAATGTCGCCAACACCTAGTTCCCAACGTTTACGGCGTGGACTACCAGGGTATCTAATCCTGTTCGCTCCCCACGCTTTCGCTCCTCAGCGTCAGTAATGGCCCAGAGATCCGCCTTCGCCACCGGTGTTCCTCCTGATATCTGCGCATTTCACCGCTACACCAGGAATTCCGATCTCCCCTACCACACTCTAGCCTGCCCGTATCGGATGCAGACCCGGGGTTAAGCCCCGGGCTTTCACACCCGACGTGACAAGCCGCCTACGAGCTCTTTACGCCCAATAATTCCGGACAACGCTTGCGCCCTACGTATTACCGCGGCTGCTGGCACGTAGTTAGCCGGCGCTTCTTCTGCAGGTACCGTCACTTTCGCTTCTTCCCTGCTGAAAGAGGTTTACAACCCGAAGGCCGTCATCCCTCACGCGGCGTCGCTGCATCAGGCTTTCGCCCATTGTGCAATATTCCCCACTGCTGCCTCCCGTAGGAGTCTGGGCCGTGTCTCAGTCCCAGTGTGGCCGGTCGCCCTCTCAGGCCGGCTACCCGTCGTCGCCTTGGTGAGCCATTACCTCACCAACAAGCTGATAGGCCGCGGGCTCATCCTTCACCGCCGGAGCTTTCCACCCGAGAAGATGCCTTCCCGAGTCGTATCCGGTATTAGACCCCGTTTCCAGGGCTTGTCCCAGAGTGAAGGGCAGATTGCCCACGTGTTACTCACCCGTTCGCCACTAATCCACCCCGAAGGGCTTCATCGTTCGACTTGCATGTGTTAAGCACGCCGCCAGCGTTCGTCCTGAGCCAGGATCAAACTCTCCGTGAATGTTTACCCGTAATCGGGTCGAACACCACGAGAGCGGAACAGCCGGACCGGAATATGGTCGGCTGTTCACAGCGTCCTCGCTGTGTGCCACCCCGTGGGGTGGACTTTTTCAAAGGAACCTCGACCATCCGAAGATGGACGGGGTATCAACTAATCTGGCGTTGATTTTTGGCACGCTGTTGAGTTCTCAAGGTGCGGACGCTTCCTTTGTACCGACCCTCTCGGGCTTTCCTCCGGGCGCTTCCTTCGTTTCCGACTCTATCAGATCTTTCCGATCCGATTTCCTCGGTGCTTTCCGGTCCCGGTTGCTTTCGCTTCCGTTCCCTTCCGGCTTTTCGAGCTTATCAGATCTTTTCGATCCGATTCACTCGGCGCTTTCCGTTCCTTTCGGCTTTCGCTTCCAGGCCCTTTCGGCGCTTTCCGACTTTATCAGAACTTCCGAGTCGGATTTCCGCTTCCCGGTTTCACCCGTCCGGTGCACGCTGGCGACCGGGGCTTCCCCACTGGCGGAGCCGTAAACGTACTGGAGCGGGGCGCCTTGATGCAAATCGAGGCGCCCCGCTCCCGAGCTCAGCCCGCGCGGCGGGCCGGCCGTCAGACCTCCACGACCACCGGGAGGATCATCGGGCGGCGGCGGTAGGTGTCGGAGACCCACTTGCCGACCGTGCGACGGATCAGCTGCTGGAGCTGGTGCGGCTCGACCACGCCGTCCTGAGCGGACTTGTTCAGGGCCTGGTCGATCTTCGGGAGCACCGCGTCGAACGCGTTGTCGTCGATGCCGGAGCCGCGGGCGTGGACGTGCGGGCCGCCCACGATCTTGCCCGTGGACGAGTCGACGACCACGTACACCGAGATGATGCCCTCTTCGCCGAGGATGCGGCGGTCCTTGAGGGAGGACTCGGTGACGTCGCCGACCGAGAGGCCGTCCACGTACACGTACCCGGCCTGGACCTTGCCGCTGATGCGGGCGCGGCCGTCGACCAGGTCGACGACGACGCCGTCCTCGGCGATGACGATGTGGTCCTTGGGGATACCGGTCATCGCGCCGAGCTCGGCGTTGGCACGCAGGTGGCGCCATTCGCCGTGGACCGGCATGAGGTTCTTCGGCCGGCAGATGTTGTAGAAGTACAGCAGCTCGCCGGCGGAGGCGTGGCCCGAGACGTGGACCTTGGCGTTGCCCTTGTGGACGACGTTGGCGCCCCAGCGGGTCAGGCCGTTGATCACGCGGTAGACCGCGTTCTCGTTGCCCGGGATGAGCGAGGACGCCAGGATCACGGTGTCGCCGGGGACGATCCGGATCTGGTGGTCGCGGTTGGCCATCCGGGACAGGGCGGCCATCGGCTCGCCCTGGGAGCCGGTGCAGACCAGCACGACCTCGTCGTCCGGGAGGTCGTCCAGCGTCTTCACGTCGACGACCAGACCGGCCGGGACCCGCAGGTAGCCCAGGTCACGGGCGATGCCCATGTTGCGGACCATCGAACGGCCGACGAAGGCGACCCGGCGGCCGTACTCGTGGGCGGCGTCGAGGACCTGCTGCACGCGGTGCACGTGGCTGGCGAAGCTGGCCACGATGATGCGCTTCTGGGCGTTCGCGAAGACGTTGCGCAGCACGTTCGAGATGTCGCGCTCGTGCGGCGTGAAGCCCGGGACCTCGGCGTTCGTCGAGTCGGTGAGCAGGAGGTCGATGCCCTCCTCGCTCAGCCGCGCGAAGGCGTGCAGGTCGGTGAGGCGGTGGTCCAGCGGGAGCTGGTCCATCTTGAAGTCGCCGGTGTGCACGACCATGCCCGCGGGGGTGCGGATGGCGACGGCCAGGGCGTCCGGGATGGAGTGGTTGACGGCGATGAACTCGCACTCGAAGTCGCCGAGCCGCTCGCGCTGCCCCTCGGCCACCTCGAGGGTGTACGGGCGGATGCGGTGCTCCTGGAGCTTGGCCTCGATGAGCGCGAGGGTCAGCTTGGAGCCGATGAGCGGGATGTCCTGCCGCATGCGCAGCAGGTACGGCACGGCACCGATGTGGTCCTCGTGGCCGTGGGTCAGGACGATGCCGACGATGTCGTCGAGACGGTCCTGGATGGTGGTGAAGTCGGGCAGGATCAGGTCGACGCCCGGCTGCTCCTCCTCGGGGAAGAGGACGCCGCAGTCGACGATCAGCAGACGGCCGTCGTACTCGAAGACCGTCATGTTGCGGCCGATCTCGCCGAGACCGCCGAGCGGGGTGACGCGCAGGCCGCCCTTCGCGAGCTTGGGCGGGGCGCCGAGTTCAGGATGCGGATGGCTCAAAAGACTCTCCTCACCACACGCGCCACGTACCGGATCGGCACGTGGCGCGCATGACAATCGTGCACTTACTTGTCGTATTCAGTTACGGGTCTTCTTTTATGAAGTCTGTTGTCAGAGCTGTACCCCGCCGGCGGCGAGATCGACCTTGAGCTGTGCGGTTTCCTCGTCGGTCAGGCCGACGAGGGGCAGCCGCAGCGGTCCGGCCGGGAGGCCCTGGAGGGCGAGGGCGGCCTTGGTGGTCATGACGCCCTGCGTGCGGAACATGCCGGTGAAGACCGGCAGCAGCCGCTGGTGGATCTCGGTGGACTTCTGGACGTCGCCGGCCAGGAAGGCTTCGAGCATGGCGCGCAGCTCCGGGGCGACGACGTGGCCGACCACGGAGACGAAGCCGCAGGCGCCCACGGAGAGCAGCGGCAGGTTGAGCATGTCGTCGCCGGAGTACCAGGCGAGGCCGCTGCGGGCGATGGCCCAGCTGGCCCGGCCGAGGTCGCCCTTGGCGTCCTTGTTGGCGACGACGCGCGGGTGCTCGGCCAGACGGACGAGCGTCTCGGTGTCGATCGGGACGCCGCTGCGGCCGGGGATGTCGTAGAGCATCACGGGCAGCTCGGTGGCGTCGGCGATGGCCGAGAAGTGCCGGTACAGGCCCTCCTGCGGGGGCTTGTTGTAGTACGGCGTGACGGCGAGCAGACCGTGCGCGCCGGCGCGCTCCGCCGCGCGGGTGAGCTCCAGGGTGTGCCGGGTGTCGTTGGTGCCGATGCCCGCGACGACGTGGGCACGGTCGCCGACCGCCTCCAGGACGGCCCGTACGAGCTGCGATTTCTCCGCGTCGGTGGTGGTCGGGGACTCGCCGGTGGTGCCGTTGACGATCAGGCCGTCGTTGCCCGCGTCGACGAGATGGGTGGCGAGTCGCTGGGCGCCGTCGAGGTCGAGTGCGCCGTCCGCCGTGAACGGCGTGACCATGGCGGTGAGGACCCGCCCGAAGGGGGTCTGCGGAGTGGAGATCGGAGCCATGGGTAACACGCTACTCGCTGCTCAGCGCCGGATGCCCCCTCGGGGGACGCGATAAAGGGAGCCCGGCACTGCCTGCTCGGGGGTTCAAGCAGTGCCGGGTCCGTTTGATCAGCCTAGATGAACTTCACGAAACGTCGCAATACGGACACTTCGCCGGCCTGATCGGATGTGCGTGCGTTACGGGGCCACACGGCCGTTCTTGTTGAAGGCGGCATGGGTCAGCGGCATCAGCCGGGCCCAGTGCTCCTCCATCTTCTCGCCGACCATCTCGATCTCCCGCTGCGGGAAGGACGGCACCGCCGCCAGCTCGTGCTGGGTGCGCAGGCCGAGGAAGTGCATCAGCGAGCGGGCGTTGCAGGTGGCGTACATCGAGGAGAACAGGCCCACCGGGAGGACCGAGCGGGCCACCTCGCGGGCGATGCCGGCGGCCAGCATCTCCTGGTACGTGTCGTACGCCTGGCGGTACGAGTCCTCCATGGCGCGGGCGGCGAGGTCGTGCTGAGCCTCGGTGCCCTCGACGAAGACGTACTTGCCCGGGCGGCCCTCCTGGACCAGCTTGCGGTCCGTGCCGGGGACGTAGAAGACCGGCTGGAGCTCCCTGTAGCGGCCCGATTCCTCGTTGTAGGACCAGCCGACCCGATGCCGCATGAACTCGCGGAACACGAAGATCGGGGCGCTGATGAAGAACGTCATCGAGTTGTGCTCGAACGGGCTGCCGTGCCGGTCCCGCATCAGGTAGTTGATCAGGCCCCTGGAGCGCTCCGGGTCCTTCTGGAGCTCCTCGAGGGACTGCTCGCCCGCGGTGGACACCCGCGCCGCCCACAGGACGTCGGAGTCGGCCGCGGCGCTCTTGACCAGCTCAACGGTGACGTCGCTCCGGAACTCGATCTTCATGTTCTCTGGGGGGGTGTCGGTCACCTGGGGTCCTTCCGGTCGGGCTGGCGCAGAGGGGGGCTGCGGTCGTCCACTGTATCGACGTCCTTCTCGAGAACGAGATTCGGCCGGTTTGATGAAAAAGGGCACCAAAGCACCGATTCGCTCGTCTGTACAGGTGAAGACCTGCCGCGCAGGACCCGTCGAGACGTCGAGACCCCCCGTCGACGCGGACCCGGAGTCAAGGAGAGTGCTGATGTCGCCCCGGCGAGAGGCCGTACCGTTCGCGTTCGTCGCGGAGAACGACGACTTCCGCAGTAACGTCACTCCCCCGCCCCGGGAGCGTCCCACCGCGTCCCAGCTCGTCGGCCGTACGCTGCTCGGGCTGACCCTCGTCGCCGGTCTCGTCGGTGCCCTCGTCTTCGGCATGCCGTCCCTCCAGTCCGGGGACGCGGGCGGGGGCCGGCAGCAGTCCGAGGCTTCCGACGGCCGCTGAGGTAGCCTCACCGGGCACAGCCACCGAACGTGCTTGTGAGTGAGGACCTGTCGTGCCCCTGCCCTTCCTGACGGCCGACCGTGCTTTTGACACGGACGACATCGCGCTGCCGTTCGACGACCACGATCAGTGGCGCCGTCCGTACCGGCCCGGCCCGTGGCGGGTGGGGCTCGCCGCGCTCGCGCTGCTGCTCGCCTCGTTCGTGCTGCTCGCGGCCGTCGTCATCGCCGCCGCGGGAGGGACCGGCGGAGCCCTGCTCACCTTCGGCTTCGCGGCCCTGATCATCGGCGCCGCCCTGCGCTCGCTGCGCACAGGCGTCTGGGTGAGCAAGGCCGGGCTGCGGCACGTCGCCTTCTTCACCACCAAGACCATGCCGTGGCGGCAGACCAGCGCCGTCCGCACCGCGCAGCAGCCGGTGCGCTGGCTGGGTCTGCCCCGTACGGTCCAGGGCCAGGCCCTCGTCGTCGTCCGGCACGGCGGCGAGCCGGCCGCGCTGCTCACCGACCACAACGCGGACTTCCTCTCCCGGGTCGAGGCGTTCGACCGCGCCGCCGACACGGTCGAGGCCTGGCACGCGGAGTACGCGGGCGCCGGCGCTGCCCGCTGACGCCGTAGGACACGCGAAGGGGGCCCGGCGCGATGCCGGGCCCCCTTCGCGTGTCCGCGGACGCGCTGAGCCCTGTCCGCGGACGCGGCCTACGCCGCGTCGTGCAGGGTGATCGCCCGCTGCATGGCCTTGCGGGCCCGCGGGGTGTCGCGGGCGTCGTGGTAGGCCACCGCCAGCCGGAACCAGCAGCGCCAGTCCTCCGGTGTGTCCTCCGTCTCGGCCTTGCGCCGGGCGAACACCTCGTCGGCCGAGTCGCGGTCGATCCGGCCGCCCTCCGTCCGCTTCAGCTCGTCGACCGGCAGACCGCCCTCGGCCTCCAGCTCCGCCGCCAGCCGGTTGGCCCGGCGCGCGAAGCCGGTGTTCTTCCACAGGAACCAGGCCCCGACCACCGGCAGCAGGAACGCTATGGCGCCCATGCCCATGGCCGCGGGCTCCCCGGTCAGCAGGAGCAGGACCCCTTCCATCCCCACCACACCGAAGACGAGGACGAGGACGGTGGCCAGGAAGACGTACGTGATCTTTCCGCCCATGGCCGTCAGCCCAGGTCCAGGAAGTGTTCCAGGCCGAAGGTGAGGCCCGGGACGGCGGTCACGCGGCGGGCGCCCAGGAGGATGCCCGGCATGAAGCTGGAGTGGTGCAGCGAGTCGTGCCGCACGGTGAGGGTCTCGCCCTCGCCGCCGAGCAGCACCTCCTGGTGGGCCAGCAGGCCCCGCAGGCGTACGGAGTGCACCCGCACCCCGTCCACGTCCGCGCCGCGCGCGCCCTCCAGGGCGGTCGCGGTGGCGTCCGGCTGGGCGCCGAGACCGGCCTGGGCACGGGCGGCGGCGATCAGCTGGGCGGTGCGGGCGGCGGTGCCGGACGGAGCGTCCACCTTGTTCGGGTGGTGCAGCTCGACGACCTCGACGGACTCGAAGTACGGGGCCGCGAGCTGCGCGAACTTCATGGTGAGGACCGCGCCGAGGGAGAAGTTCGGGGCGATCAGGACACCGGTTTCCGGGGACTGCTCCAGCCAGCCGGTCAGCCGCGCGAGGCGCTCCTCGGTCCAGCCGGTGGTCCCGACGACCGCGTGGATGCCATGGCGTACGCAGAAGTCGAGGTTGTCCATGACCGAGTCGGGCGTGGTCAGCTCGACGGCGACCTGGGCGCCGGCCTCGGCCAGCGACTCCAGCGAGTCGCCGCGGCCGAGGGCCGCGACCAGTTCCATGTCCTCGGCGGCCTCGACGGCCTTGACCGCCTCGGAGCCGATCCGGCCCTTGGCTCCGAGGACCGCCACGCGCAGCTTGCTCATCTGATGCTTCCTTTTGGTGCGGAGGGGGGTCAGGCGACCACGCTGTGAAGGCGGTCGGCCTGCTTGTCCTTCAGCGGGCCTATCACCGACAGCGAGGGCCGCTGCTCCAGTACGTCGCGGGCGACCGCGCGCACCTCGTCGGGGGTGACAGCGGCTATCCGTCCCAGCATGTCGTCGACCGACATCTGGGTGCCCCAGCACAGCTCGCTCTTGCCGATGCGGTTCATCAGCGCGCCGGTGTCCTCCAGGCCGAGCACGGTGGACCCGGAGAGCTGGCCTATCGCGCGGCCGATCTCCTCGTCGGTCAGCCCGTCGGAGGCCACCTTGTCCAGTTCGTCGCGGCAGATCCGCAGCACGTCGTGGACCTGGCTGGGGCGGCAGCCCGCGTACACGCCGAACAGGCCGCAGTCGGCGAAGCCCGAGGTGTACGAGTACACGCTGTAGGCCAGGCCGCGCTTCTCCCGTACCTCCTGGAAGAGGCGGGAGGACATGCCGCCGCCGAGCGCGGTGTTCAGCACGCCGAGGGCCCAGCGGCGGTCGTCGGTGCGGGCCAGGCCCGGCATGCCGAGGACAACGTGCGCCTGCTCGGTCTTGCGGCCGAGCAGCTCGACCCGGCCGGCCGTACGGATGGTGCGCCGGCCCTCGCGCGGGGCGATGGGGCCGGCGGTACCGGTCAGGGCGCCGGCGCGCTCGAAGGCGCGGCGGACCTGGCGTACCACCGTGGCGTGGTCGACGTTGCCGGCGGCGGCGACGACCAGGTGGGTCGGGTCGTAGTGCTTCTTGTAGAAGCGGGCGATCTGCTCCCGGCCGAGCGCGTTGATCGTGTCGACGGTGCCGAGGACCGGGCGGCCCAGCGGGGTGTCGCCGAACATGGTCTGCGCGAACAGGTCGTGCACCACGTCACCGGGGTCGTCCTCGGTCATCGCGATCTCCTCCAGGATGACGCCGCGTTCGGCGTCCACGTCGGAGTCGAGGATGAGCGAGCCGGTGAGCATGTCGCAGACGACGTCGATCGCCAGCGGCAGGTCGGTGTCGAGGACCCGGGCGTAGTAGCAGGTGAACTCCTTCGCCGTGAAGGCGTTCATCTCGCCGCCGACCGCGTCGATCGCGGCGGAGATGTCGAGGGCGGACCGCTTGGCGGTGCCCTTGAAGAGGAGGTGCTCCAGGTAGTGGGTGGCGCCGTTGAGGGTCGGGGTCTCGTCCCGGGAACCGACATTCGCCCAGATACCGAACGTAGCGGAGCGCACGGAGGGCAGGGTCTCGGTGACGATGCGGAGACCGCCGGGGAGGGTGGTGCGACGGACTGTGCCGACGCCGTCCTTGCCCGGCAGAAGCGTTTGGGTACGGGCGACGGCCCGCCCCTCGGTGGAGGGGCGGGCCGTCGTCGCGGGACTGCGGAACGTCACTGGTCGGTGGCGTCCTTCTCGGCGTCCTCGCCCTCGATCACGGGGATGAGGGAGAGCTTGCCGCGCTGGTCGATCTCGGCGATCTCGACCTGGACCTTGGAGCCGATCGCGAGCACGTCCTCGACGTTCTCCACGCGCTTGCCACCGGCGAGCTTGCGGATCTGCGAGATGTGCAGCAGGCCGTCCTTGCCCGGGAGCAGGGAGACGAAGGCACCGAAGGTGGTGGTCTTGACGACCGTACCCAGGTAGCGCTCGCCGACCTCCGGCATGGTCGGGTTGGCGATGCCGTTGATCGTGGCGCGGGCGGCCTCGGCGGCCGGGCCGTCGGAGGCACCGATGTAGATGGTGCCGTCGTCCTCGATCGTGATCTCGGCGCCGGTGTCCTCCTGGATCTGGTTGATCATCTTGCCCTTGGGGCCGATGACCTCGCCGATCTTGTCCACGGGGATCTTGACGGTGATGATCCGCGGGGCGTTCGGGGACATCTCGTCCGGCGTGTCGATCGCTTCCATCATCACGTCGAGGATGTGGAGGCGGGCGTCGCGGGCCTGCTTGAGGGCCGCGGCCAGGACGGAGGCCGGGATGCCGTCCAGCTTGGTGTCGAGCTGGAGGGCGGTGACGAACTCCTTCGTACCGGCGACCTTGAAGTCCATGTCGCCGAAGGCGTCCTCCGCACCGAGGATGTCGGTGAGGGCGACGTAGTGCGTCTCGCCGTTGATCTCCTGGGAGATCAGCCCCATGGCGATACCGGCGACGGGGGCCTTGAGCGGCACACCGGCGTTCAGCAGCGACATGGTGGAGGCGCAGACCGAGCCCATGGACGTCGAACCGTTGGAGCCGAGGGCCTCGGACACCTGACGGATCGCGTAGGGGAACTCCTCGCGGGTCGGCAGGACCGGCACGATCGCGCGCTCGGCGAGCGCGCCGTGGCCGATCTCGCGGCGCTTCGGCGAACCGACGCGGCCCGTCTCGCCGACCGAGTACGGCGGGAAGTTGTAGTTGTGCATGTAGCGCTTGCGGGTCACCGGGGAGAGGGTGTCCAGCTGCTGCTCCATGCGGAGCATGTTGAGGGTGGTGACGCCCAGGATCTGGGTCTCGCCACGCTCGAACAGGGCGGAGCCGTGCACGCGCGGGATGGCCTCGACCTCGGCGGCGAGCGTACGGATGTCCGTGACGCCACGGCCGTCGATGCGGACCTTGTCCTTGATGACGCGCTCGCGGACCAGGGCCTTGGTCAGGGAGCGGTACGCGGCGGAGATCTCCTTCTCGCGGCCCTCGAAGGCCGGGAGGAGCTTCTCGGCGGCCAGCTCCTTGACGCGGTCCAGCTCGGCCTCGCGGTCCTGCTTGCCGGCGATGGTGAGCGCCTGGGCGAGCTCACCGCGGACGGCGTCGGCGAGGGCGGCGTACACGTCGTCCTGGTAGTCCAGGAAGATCGGGAACTCGGCCTCGGGCTTGGCGGCCTTGGCGGCGAGGTCGGCCTGGGCCTTGCACAGGACCTTGATGAACGGCTTCGCGGCCTCGAGGCCCGCGGCGACGATCTCCTCGGTCGGCGCCTCGGCGCCGCCCTTGACGAGCTGGATGGTCTGCTCGGTGGCCTCGGCCTCGACCATCATGATCGCGACGTCGCCGTCCTCCAGGGCGCGACCCGCGACGACCATGTCGAAGACGGCGTCCTCGAGCTCGGTGTGCGTCGGGAAGGCGACCCACTGGCCCTTGATCAGCGCGACGCGGACGCCGCCGATCGGGCCGGAGAAGGGCAGGCCGGCCAGCTGGGTGGACGCGGACGCGGCGTTGATCGCGACGACGTCGTACAGGTGGTCGGGGTTGAGCGCCATGATCGTGGCGACGACCTGGATCTCGTTGCGCAGGCCCTTCTTGAAGGACGGGCGCAGCGGGCGGTCGATCAGGCGGCAGGTGAGGATGGCGTCCTCGGAGGGGCGGCCCTCACGGCGGAAGAAGGAGCCGGGGATCTTGCCGGCGGCGTACATCCGCTCCTCGACGTCCACCGTCAGAGGGAAGAAGTCGAGCTGGTCCTTGGGCTTCTTCGACGCGCTGGTCGCCGAGAGCACCATGGTGTCGTCGTCGAGGTAGGCGACGGCGGAGCCGGCGGCCTGACGGGCCAGACGGCCCGTCTCGAAGCGGATCGTGCGGGTACCGAAGGAGCCGTTGTCGATGACGGCCTCGGTGTAGTGGGTCTCGTTCTCCACTAGCGGTTTCTCCTACGTTTCGTCTTTGCGTTTCGTCTTTGCGTCCGCGGGCCCGTGTGGCGCGGGGACGGTGCGGGAGAAGCACTGTGTTGGCGGGCCGGTCTTCGATCGAAGCTCCCGGATCGGTGTCCGGGGGCCACTACCGAGGACCGGCGGGCGGCCCGGCTGCTTCTCGCGCGGTGATGTGGCGGTGGTGCGGGGTGTGTCATGACCAGACTATGTGGCCATGCCACCCTCGCGCACGTACAGCAAAGGGAGCGGCCCCCTGAAAGTGGGAACCGCTCCCTTCACGGCGTCTTACTTGGCGCCGCCGGCCGCACCACGGCGGATGCCGAGGCGGTCGACCAGCGTACGGAAGCGCTGGATGTCCTTCTTGGCCAGGTACTGCAGCAGGCGGCGACGCTGACCGACCAGGATCAGCAGACCACGACGGGAGTGGTGGTCGTGCTTGTGAGCCTTGAGGTGCTCGGTCAGGTCAGAGATGCGGCGGGACAGCATCGCGACCTGGACCTCGGGGGAGCCGGTGTCGCCCTCCTTGGTGCCGAACTCGGCCATGATCTGCTTCTTGACAGCGGTGTCGAGAGCCACGCGGTTCTCCTCGATAGTGTTCGTGCGCCCGCGAGTGCCCCTGGTCTGCATCTCAGGGGGGCTTCCATGACTCGTGGGCGAGGGGCCGGTGAGCGCCGCTCCCCGAGACCCGAGGTCTCCGAGAGCGCGTACACGAACGGCCGCCGACGAGTCTACCAGGGCATTCAGGACACGAGCGCGCCCATTTGATCAGGACGTGAGAGCCCGGATGGAGTGGTAGACGTCGAAGACCGCCAGGCACAGCGGCAGCAGCGTGAGCAGCACGAACGTCTCCGCGACCTCCAGGAAGCGGCCCCAGAACGGGGTGACGCCCTTGCGCGGCACGATCAGGCCGATGGCGGTGAGCAGCGCGGCGACGCCCGCGATCGCGGCGGAGAGCCAGACCGTACGGATGTCGAGGGCCGTCCCGTCGCCCTTGAGGGCGGCCTGGAGGAGGTCCACGGGCGGGTTCAGGCACAGGCCGAGGCCGAGCAGGACCAGCGCGCCGAGGCCGGCCGCGAGCGCGCAGCCGACCTGCGCGGTGTAGCGGAACAGGTGGGCGCGCATCAGCATCGCGACGCCGGTCGACAGGGCGAGGAGCTGGCCCCAGACGTTGTCGGAGAAGCCGAGGACGGCCGCGGCGGCGACGGCGACGAGCGCGCAGCCGCCGACCAGGCCGACCAGGAGCTCGTGGCCGCGGCGGGCCTGGGCGGCGATCCGGACGGCGTCGACCGGTCCCTGCGGCTCGGTCTCGGTGCCGTATCCGCCGCCGACGCTGCTGCGGGGCGGCTCGAAGCCGATCGGCAGGCGCGCGAAGCGGGTGGACAGGCCCGGCAGGAAGGCGAGCGCCCCGATCGCGAAGGGGGCGCAGACCGCGGCGGACTCGGCCGTCGTCAGGTGGGTGAGGATCGACGCGAAGCCGACGAGCAGGCCGACGGTGGACGCGAAGACGAACGCGACGAAGGGGCCGTCGCCGCGCGGGGAGACCACTGTGAGGATCACGGCGCAGACGAGGACGGCGGCGCAGGCGAGCAGGAACTGCAGCTTGCCGATGCCCTGGCCGTCCGCCAGCGGGAGCAGTCCGGCGCCGGCGACGGCGGCGTTCGCCATGGCGCCCATGCCGAGGGCGACGGAGGAGTCGCGGTCGTCGTACACCCGCGCGCGTACGGCGGCCAGCGCCAGCAGGAGGACGGCGGTGACGGCGGCCAGGATGCCGGGCAGGCCGTGCATGTCGTGCCGGGGCTCGGACGACCACAGGACGAAGGCGAGCAGGGTGAGCAGGATCGCGCCGCCGAACAGGCCGGCGCCGCGCATCAGGGCGTCGGACCACAGGGTGCGGTCGCGCGAGACGGCGGAGGCGACGGCGTCGGAGACGTCGTCGAAGACGGCCGGGGGCAGCGACTCGGCGAACGGGCGCAGCGACAGCAGCTCGCCGTCGAGGATCCGCTGGGAGGCGAGCGAGCGGCCGCCGTCGAGGACGGTGCCGTCACGGCGGACCAGGTGGTAGCCGACCGGGGCGCCGGGGGCCGGGGTCTGGCCGGACAGCCGGAGGATCTCCGGGTAGAGGTCCGCGAGCGCGATGTCCTCGGGCAGGGCGACGTCGACGCGGCCGTCGGGCGCGACGACGGTGACCCGGCAGAAACCGGTGCCGCCTTGGAACACGGGTGCGGGGGCCGACTGGCCTGCTCTGCTGGCCGTGGCTGGGGCCGTCATACTCACCTGCTGATTCCCCTCGTGGTGATTCCTGGCCGGCGGGCCTGGCCCGCGCTCCGGGCATCGCGCCCCGGCTCTTTGGCTCCGGGCATCGCGCCGCGGCTCTCCGGCGCCGGGACCCGGCTCGGGACCTCGGCTCCGGCACTCCGGACATTGCGTTCCGAAAGGCCCGATTTTTTGCGATAGTTCATGAGCGCGCAAACATGCCCGCTCACCCTACCGCCCACTCGCGCCGCCGTACCAAAGTAGGATCCCTCCCCACGGATGGATGCCGTCGCCACGGGGGCGTCTCCAGGAACTTTCCGTCCGGCAACGGGAATTGGTGAGCTGTGAGCCAGATCGTCGTCAAGCGCCCACCACGGGCTCTGCCGTCCGAAGTGCCTGACGAGCAGGTGCAGTTGCAACCTCCTCCGGAGCTGCCGCGCGGGCAGCAGGAGGGCGCCCTGATGCAGCTCCTGCCGATGCTCGGAATGGGCGGATCGGTCGTCTTCTTCTTCATGACGCCGAACCCGATCATGCGGATCATGGGCATGGTGATGATCGCGTCGACGGTCGCGATGGCCATCTCGATGCTGGTCCGCTACCGGCGCGGCACCCAGGGGCAGCTCGCCGACATGCGGCGCGACTATCTGAAGTACCTGTCGCAGACCCGTCGTACCGTCCTGAAGACCGCTCACCTCCAGCGCGACGCCCAGTTCTATCTGCACCCGTCGCCGGAGCAGCTGTGGGCGCTGGTCGCCGAGGGCAGCCGGATCTGGGAGCGGCGCATCGGCGACGCCGACTTCGCGCAGGTCCGCGTCGGACTGGGCAGCCAGCAGCTCGCCACCCCGCTCATCGCCCCCGAGACCGCTCCCGTGGACGAGCTGGAGCCGCTGACCGCCGGCGCCATGCAGCAGTTCCTCACCGCGCACGGCACCCTGGACGGCCTGCCGATGGCCATCTCGCTGCGCGCCTTCTACCACCTCACGGTGGGCGGCGATCCCGACGCCGCCCGTTCCACGGCCCGCGCGATGATCGGCGGTCTCGCGGCGCTGCACTCCCCCGAGGACATGGTCATCGCCCTGGCGACGGGTGACGCCGCGGCCGCCTCGTGGGACTGGGCGAAGTGGCTGCCGCACGTCCAGGCGTCCGGTCCCGGCGACGGCGCGGGCAGCCGGAGGCTGATCACCACGGACGCGCACGAGCTGCAGGACATGATCGACGCCCGCCTCGAAGGCCGCCCCCGCTTCCAGGGCGTCAACCATCCGCTGCTCGATTACCCCCATCTGGTCGTGGTGCTCGACGGCCTGTCGATCCCGCCGACGTCGCCGCTCGCGTCGCCGGAGGGCATCCAGGGCGTGACGGTCATCGAGGTCGTGCCGGGGCGGACGTCCGGTCCGCGCGGCGACCTGTCGGTGACCGTGGAGTCCGGCTCGCTGCGCCTGGAGTCCGGGCACGGACATGTGTACGACGGCAGCCCCGACGCGCTGAGCCTGGACGCCGCCGAGGCGCTCGGCCGCCAGCTCGCGCCGCTGCGGGTCGCGACCGGCTCGGACGACGACGAGCCGCTGCTCGCCAACCTCGACTTCACCGACCTGCTGAACCTCGGTGACGCGGCGTCGGTCGACGTCAGCCGTACCTGGCGGCCCCGGTCCCGTTCCGAGCGGCTGCGCGTCCCGATCGGCGTGGGCGAGGACGGCGTCCCCGTGATGCTGGACCTCAAGGAGGCCGCGCAGGAGGGCATGGGCCCGCACGGTCTGTGCGTGGGCGCCACCGGTTCCGGCAAGTCGGAGCTGCTGCGCACCCTCGTCCTCGGTCTGGCGGTGACGCACTCCTCCGAGACACTGAACTTCGTCCTCGCCGACTTCAAGGGTGGCGCCACCTTCGCCGGCATGTCGCAGATGCCGCACGTCGCCGCGGTCATCACCAACCTCGCGGACGACCTCACACTCGTCGACCGCATGGGCGACTCCATCCGCGGCGAGCTGAACCGCCGCCAGGAGATGCTGCGCGACGCGGGCAACTACGCGAACATCACCGACTACGAGAAGGCGCGCGCCGCCGGCGCCGCCCTCCAGCCCATCCCCTCGCTCGTCCTCGTCATCGACGAGTTCAGCGAGCTGCTGACCGCCAAGCCGGACTTCATCGAGATGTTCGTGCAGATCGGCCGGATCGGCCGGTCCCTCGGCGTGCACCTGCTGCTCGCGTCGCAGCGCCTGGAGGAGGGCCGGCTGCGCGGCCTGGAGACGTACCTCTCCTACCGCGTCGGTCTGCGCACCTTCTCCGCCGCCGAATCCCGCGCGGCCCTCGGCGTCCCCGACGCCTACTCGCTGCCGAACGTCCCCGGTTCGGGCTATCTGAAGTACGGCACCGACGAGATGGTGCGCTTCAAGGCCGCGTACGTCTCCGGTGTCTACCGCACCAACCAGCACACGGCCGTCCCGGACGGGCCGCTGCCGGTGGACCGCCGGCCGGTCGTATTCACCGCGGGGCACATCCCGGTCCGGTACGTGGAGCGGCCCGCCCAGGCGGAGGTCCCCGAGGCCCGCAAGCCCGAGGACGACGCGCTGGCCGACTCGGTGCTCGACGTGATCGTGCGCCGGCTCGAAGGACGCGGCGTGGAGGCGCACCAGGTGTGGCTGCCGCCGCTGGACAACCCGCCGCCGCTCGACGCGATCCTGCCCGGCCTCGCCGGGGTGGAGGGCCGCGGTCTGACGCAGCCCGGGTACGAGGGGGCCGGCCGGCTGGTCGTCCCGCTCGGTGTCGTGGACAAGCCGTTCGAGCAGCGCCGTGACACGCTCTTCCGCGACTTCTCGGGCGCCGCGGGCCACATGCAGATCATCGGTGGTCCGCAGTCCGGCAAGTCGACGCTGATGCGGACCATCATCTCGGCGTTCGCGCTCACGCACACCCCGCACGAGGTGCAGTTCTACGGCCTCGACTTCGGTGGTGGCGGCATGGCCTCGCTGGCCGGCCTGCCGCACGTCGGCGGCGTGGCGTCGCGTCTCGACCCGGAGCGGGTGCGCCGTACTGTCGCCGAGGTCTACGGCATCCTGACCCGGCGCGAGGAGTACTTCCGCAGCGCGGGCATCGACTCCATCGCCACGTTCCGGCGGCTGCGGGCCCGCGGCGACATCTCGGTCCAGGACCAGCCGTGGGGCGACGTCTTCCTCATGCTCGACGGCTGGGGCAACTTCCGTACCGAGTACGAGGGACTCGAGGCGGCCGTCGTCGACCTCGCCGCCCGCGGTCTCGGCTACGGCATCCACGTGGTCATCACGGCCTCCCGTTCCATGGAGGTGCGCGCCAACCTCAAGGACCACCTGATGAACAGGCTGGAACTGCGGCTCGGCGACACGATGGACTCCGAGCTGGACCGCAAGATGGCCGCCAACGTGCCGACCGGTGTCCCGGGCCGCGGTCTGACGCCGGAGAAGCTGCACTTCATGGCGGCCGTGCCGCGTATCGACTCCATCGCCTCCGACAGCGACCTGTCCGAGGCGACGGCGGCGATGACGCAGGAGGTCACCCGCCACTGGACGGCGCCGGGCGCGCCGGAGGTCCGGCTGCTGCCGCGCGAACTGGACGCGCACGAGCTGCCGGCGGGCTACGCGGAGCCGCAGCGCGGTGTCGCGTTCGCCATCGACGAGAACAACCTGGAGCCGGTCTTCACCAACTTCGAGCGCGACCCGTTCTTCCTGGTGTTCGGCGAGAGCGAGTCGGGCAAGTCGAACCTGCTGCGGCTGCTCATCAAGCAGCTCACGGAGCGGCACGACGGCAGCGAGGCGAAGTTCTTCGTCATCGACAACCGCCGCGCGCTGCTGGACGTCACACCGACGACCCACCTCGCCGAGTACGTGCCCATGTCGAACAACATGGAGCACCACGTCGACGCGCTGGCCGACCTGATGCGCCGCCGCACGCCGTCGGCGGACGTCACGGCGCAGCAGCTGCGCGACCGCAGCTGGTGGCAGGGGCCGAACCTGTACGTGGTCGTCGACGACTACGACCTGGTCTCCACGTCCAGCGGCAACCCGCTGTCGAAGCTGACGGAACTGCTGCCGTTCGCGCGGGACGTCGGCGTCCGCTTCATCATCGCGCGCAGCGCGGCGGGCGCGAGCCGGGCCGGGTACGAGTCCTTCATGCAGCGGATGATGGAGCTGGGCGCGCAGGGCGTGCTCCTCTCCGGCGACCCGCAGGAGGGCGACGTCCTCGGCGGCGTCCGCATGCGGCCGATGCCGCCGGGCCGGGGCATCTACGTCTCCCGCCAGCGCGGCAACCCGCTGATCCAGACGGGCCTGATGCCGGCCGACCAGTAGGGGCGCGGCGTGATCAGCGCCAAGGAGGTCTGCCCCTCGCTGGGGGATTCCGCGAGGTCGATTCCGGCGCTCGCCGACGTGCTGCCCGACGAGCCGGAGTACACGTTCTCCGACCGCCTCTCCGGGCAGGGCGGCCGATTCTTCACCTCGTCCTGCTTCGTGTGGGGCGAGGAGGATCAGCTCCTCGTCACCAAGGCGAGGTGGGAGGTCGCCGGTCCACCGAAGGCCTGGGCCGCGGCGGCCCTGGGTGAGCGTCAGGCCGCCCGCGCGAGGTGGTTCGACGCGGGCACCATGGGCGTGGTCGACGCGGCCGACGGCAAGGCGGCCGTCCTGGTCCCCTGCTCGGCACCGGGGACCTACGTGGGCGGGAGCCACAGCCTCAGCGTGGTGGTGCGTCTGAAGCGCCACGAGGAGTCCGGCGGGCCGGAGCCGGAACAGCGTCTGGCGGACCTCGCGGTCGGGGCGGCCCGGTCCGCCCACCGCACGGCCCGCTGCGATCTGTCGTCCGGGGTCCCCGACACCGCTCCGCGTGTCGGCACCGACGCCTCCGGATGGCAGCCGGCCGGGCCGGACTCCCGCACCGGCTTCGGGGCCTGTGACGTGGCGGCGGTCGCCCTCGGGGGTCCGCTCGGCTGATCCGCCGGCACACGTCCGGTTGTGCCGCCCGGTCCTGCAACCGGATCTCCCCGTACACGCGTGATGGAGTGCGTACGGCGTGGCCGGCCCGCCTGCTCGCCTGCTCGTGTTCGTACGCGCACCCGCGCTCGTACTTGTACTTGTACTTGTACTCGCGTTCGTGCTCGTAGTCGTCACTCGCGAGCCTCGGAGCCACCCACGGTGATCAGCGTGCGGCAATGCGAGACGCCGGCGAAGAGACGCGCGTCCTGAATTCCGGGGAGGGAGCCGGGCTTTTGTCCGCATCCTCGTCTCGGTCGACGGGAGGCCGGCGAAGCCGCGGTGAAGAAGCCGATGGATGCCCGAGTGACGGCTGCTTCACATTCCCCCTCGTCTACCGTGTCGCCCCGACGAGGAATGGGTGCGCATTTCGGGCCGGATACGGGAGAAACGCACCTCCTCGGCCGCCGAGAGCACGCGCGAGGGCCTGTCCGAAAACACGAGGGTCGATAGCATGCGGGGCGCGAGAAGTCCGGGTCGTTCAGGGGTGGAGGGGCGTCGCCGCGCGGTCGGGTGGCGCGATCGGACCGCGGACGCTCTCGGCGTACTGCCACACATCACATCGAAGCGAACAACAGCGGGATGGAGGTCCCCGGATGGCCTGGGACGAGTGGGAGCAATTGAAGACATCGGCGGCCGAGAAGGGCTCGACGCAGATGCAGCTGAACGGGCTGCCGCCGGAAGACCGGCCGAATGCCGGCAGCCCGACCGGTGGATTCCTCAAGGTCGATCAGCAGGACCTGGCCGCCATCGGTGACGAGGCGTTCAAGCTCTACAACCGGTTGTGGACGGAAGCGCGGGTCACGAGCACGGACACGGCCGGCACCAATCTGACGAGCCAGGGCTTCGACCTCGGCTCCGCCCTGTCCCATGTGTCCCTGCGCTGGGACAAGCAGCTCGCCTCGCTCATGGACGCGTGCGCGCTGATCTCGAACCACATGGAGTTCACGGGGAAGACCCACCAGGGCGACGAGATATTCATCGAGCGCCATGTGAGCAGCATCCAGGCCCTCGATGCCGGATTCGACGAGGACTGGGCCAAGAAGGGCGAGAAGAACCCGATTTACGGCGAGAAGCCGAAGAAGGACAAGGACTGATCAGGCCCATGGATTTCGAACACCTTCACTCGGCGAACTTCTCCCAGCTCGACACCACCGTCGGCGACTGGACGAGCATGATCACCAAGCTCGAGTCGCTGAAGACCGCCGCCAACGACGGTCTCAAGGCCAAGGCCCTGAAGGCCGACTGGGCGGGCGACAACGCCGTGATCTCCCGTGCGTTCGTCGGCAAGACGGCGGGCGAGTTCGGTGACGCCGTCACGCAGGCCACGTCGATCCGCAACATCATGCGCGACACCTGCGACGAGCTGAAAACCCAGCAGCGCCTGCTCAAAGAGGCGATAGACCGCGGCCAGGGCAAGAACCTCACCGTCTCCCAGAACGGCGCCGGGTTCATCGTCCGCGAGAACCCCGACAAGAAGGCCCCGAACGGCCAGTCGGACGTGGACTCCCTCCGTGACGAGCTGCAGGGCATCCTCGACAAGGCCACCGAGGTCGACACGACCGGTTCGGCCTCCCTCAAGGCGCTGTCCGATCTCACCGACTACGGCTTCTCCGACAAGTCGTACAACAACCGGGACGAGGCCGCGGCCGCCATCAAGGAAGCGGACCGGCTGGCCGCCATCGCCAAGAAGAAGACGAAGGACCTCACTCCGGCCGACTTCGATGCCCTCAACGCCGGCCTCGGGAAGTACGCCGACGACCCGATCTTCGCCGCACGCTTCGCCACGACCGTCGGCCCCAAGGGAACCCTCGACCTCTGGGCCGGCCTCAACGACCCCAACCAGTCGTGGAAGATCGGTCACGAACGCATCGACAAGTACGGCGAGCTCCAGAAGAACCTCAGCCTGACCCTCGCCACCGCCACCCAGGTCGACACCCCCGAGATGTCGCGCTGGAAGTACGACATGGTCAACCTGGGCGACCAGCCGCTGTCCAAGAACAACCCCACCATGGGCTTCCAGGTCATGAGCAACCTGATGCGCGCGGGCGACTTCGACGACCGCTTCCTGACGGACTACGGAAGCAAGCTCATCGAGACCGAGAAGAAGTTCACCGACAACGGCCGGCACGCGCCGGGGGTCTGGCAGCACCTGGGCTTCGACCCGATGCTGAACCGTTCCGGCTCGGACTCCGGCTCCGACCCGATGACGGGCTTCCTCAAGGCCCTGTCGAACAGCCCCGCCGCCGCGACCGAGTTCTTCAGCGACGACTTCGTCACGAAGGACGAGGACCACGACTTCGAGGAAGACGCCGACAAGAACGGCAAGAACGAGAAGCGGTCGCTGAACAACTTCGACTACCTCTTCGAGGAGCGCGACTGGCCGCAGGACCAGGACAGCAAGGGCAAGGAGAGCATCGAGGGCCGCAACAACCTCGCCCAGGCGCTGGAAGCGGCCATCACCGGCCACCCGGCGGGTGAGCTGCCGACGGCCGAGACGCCTCCGCACAACGCCCAGCAGGCCGCCCTCATGACGAGCCTGGTCGAGTCGATCTCGGACGACAGCGAGCGGCTGACCAAGCACGGCTACATGTCGGACAGCGTCGGCCAGATCGCCTCCGAGTACCTGCCGGACATCAACCGCGCGATGACCGACGACGACGACAAGGACACGGACCGGCTCTTCCCCATCGCCGGCACCCAGGCCGAGATGAACCACCGGGACGTGACGCGGTTCCTGTTCACCGTCGGCCAGGACGACGAGGCGTACGCGGCCGTCGAGGTGGGCCAGAAGGCCTACATGGCGAACCTCATGGACTACCACCTGAACCCGGATCTCCCGGAGGAGCTGCGCTACTCCAAGGACCCCCAGTTCGTCGTCGAGCAGATCGCGCACGGCTCGGGCGAGGTCTCGGGAACCCTCGCGCAGGCCCGCGCGGAGGCCGTCGCCGGCGAGGCCGAGGAGAAGGACAAGGCCTACGAGCACTCCATCGCCCAGCTGAAGAACGGCATCTCGGGCGTCGTCGGTACGGGCGTCGGCATCGGTACGTCGTTCATCGCGTCCCCCGTCGGCGGAGCCGCGGCCGGCGGTGCCGCCGGCACCGCGACCAGCATGATCCTCGAGGAGATCTTCAAGGACGCCGAGGGCAAGGCCAAGGACGAGGCCGGCCCCGTCATGGGCGAGCACTGGGAGACCGGCCTGGAGAGCAACACGAAGTACACCGAGAAGGCGGCGGAGCTCGCGGCGCAGGCGCACAAGCGGAACGATCTCGAGGATGCCGGCGAGTGGGCCCGCAGAGGCGCGCAGGACGGCTTCACCGCTTCCGGCGTGAACGTGAACGCCATGGCGGCGGACCTCAAGACGGACGTCTGACGCCATGCCCGGCAGAACGTCGCCGCCACCCCGGCGGAATACCTCCGCTCCCTACCCGAACAGGTCACGTGTGTTGATGAACCGTCGTGTCGCCGGAACGACCGGACGGCCCGCCAGGAAAGCCGCCGCCCTGACGTCGGCCCTCGCCCTCGGACTCGTGCTCTCCTCCTGCACGAGCTCGGACGCCGACGCGCGGAGCTACACAGTGCCCGACTCGCTGTGCGGGACGACGGTGGATCCCGCTCTGCTGTCACCGTTCCTGCCGTCCGGCGAGAAGCTGACCACGCGCGAGGAGTCTCCTTCCGGCGGCACCAAGCGCTGCACCCTGCTCGTCGACGGCGAGCAGAGCGTCGTCGCGAGCCGGATCTGGTGGAAGCAGGGCGACGGCGTCGCCCAAGTGGGCTCCGTCCACGCGCAGGTGGGGAAGGGAGAGGTGTCCGACGACAGCCGCTCCCTCTTCTCGGCCACCGGTGGGGTCGGGAAGACGGAAGGGTGCGCCGACCCCGGCCACCCCGAGCAGAACCTGTTCACCGTCATCCAGGTGTTCGCGCCCGGCAAGGGGGACGCGCCCGCGATGAAGCGGCTCGTCCCGGCGTACACGAAGGCGGTGGAGGGCTCGGACGAGTGCCGGCCGCCGCAGGGTGCGGCGGGCTCGTAGACCTGTAGACCTGTAGGCCTATAGGGCTGCGGGGCTGTGAGGCTCGTGCAGGCGGTTGCAGCGCGACGGCCCGGCGATCGGATGATCGCCGGGCCGTCGTCGTCACGCGCCGCGCGTGCGGCTCCGGGTCGGACCTCGGTCGGTGAACCCCTCCGAAGCACACGGCAGGGTGGGCGCCTCCCGCGCGCGCCCACCCTGTCCGATCCGCCTACGCGTTGCTCAGCCGCAACCGTCAGAAGGCGGCGGCGGAGCGGCGGTCACCCTCCTGGTACGCCGGGCCCGCCATGCGGACCTTGCTGGCGATCTCCTTGAGGGAGGTGTGGATCTGCCGCGTCTCGGTGTCCCACTTCTTGTGGGCCGCGTCGGCCGCGGTCTTGGCCTCACCCTCGAAGGTGTCGGAGATGCCCTTGATGCGGGTCTGGATGTCCTCGAGGGCACGGTCCAGCTGGGCCGCCTCCTTCTCGATGACACCAGCCGCGTCGTCGAGCGACGAGTAGGTGACGACCATCACGCCGTCGTTATTGCCTGCCATGAGTTCTCCAAGTGGTTTCGTGCCGACGGTGGGCGGTTACGGTGTGCGGCTCTCGCTGGCTCAGAGGCGGGCGATGCCGGACGTCGCGGCGCGCTCCGCACCGGCGTCGCCCGAGAAACCGGCCGTCACGTCGACGCCCTTGAGCGCCTGCTCGATGTCCGAGTCGACGTTGGTGGCGTTGGTCCGGGTCACCTGGATGGCTTCCTGGAAGTTGAGCAGCAGCTTGGCGATGCGCACCATGCCCTGGTTGATCTCGTTCTGCTTGACGTCGAACGCACCGGCGCCGACACCCTTCCAACGGCCCTCAAGGCTGTCGATGACACCCTGGAGCGACCGCAGCTGACCCTTGACGCCCTCGAAGCGCGTCGTGAGGTCGTCCTGGAAGTCCTTGAGGCTCTGATCGCCGACCTTCTGGATCGTCATGTGACGCTCTCCCTCTTGTGGATTCTCTTGGTGACTGCGTGGGCCCGCGTGCGATGGGACGCGCTACGGGCCACGCGAGGTGGTCTTCGATGCGTCCGGGCCCGATCCGGCCCGGACGGGTCAGGCGGTGCGCCGCCGGCGCACGACCAGGAACGCCGCCACAGCCACGACGGCCACGACCGCCACGCCCCCGATGACGAGTCCCAGCGGACTGCCGCTGTCGGCGCTCTTGTCGGAGCCTGCCACAACGCCGTCCGCCGACGGCTTGGCCTCCGGGGCTTGTGACGAACCTGGTGCAGTCGACGCGCCGGGCTCCGTGGTCGCACCGGGCTTGCCACTGGCCCCGGACGTCCCGGCGGTGCCGGACGTGGCCGACTTGCCGCCGACCTTCTCGTTGGTCAGGGGGTTGATGTTCGGGTCGCCCGGCTTTCCGATGCCACGGTTGATGTTGGCGTTGGGCCGGACGATTCCGTAACCGAGGGCATTACTGACGGTGCCGGACTCCCAGTCACGAGAAGCCGACTCGAGCATGGCCCGCAACACCTGGTTCCCGGTCCAGTCGGGGTGCACAGACCAGATCAGGGCAGCGGAGGCGGAGGCAATGGCAGTGGCATTACTGGTGCCGTCCGTGACGCAGTAGCTCTTGAACTTCTCATTGCACCAGCCGGGAATTGCACTTCCGGGTGCGGACAGGTCAACGAAGTCACCATGCTGGGAGAACTTGGCAGCATGGCCGGTCTCATCGCTCGCCGCAACGGCAATCGCCTCGGGAAAAGCAGCCGGATACTGCGGCTTGTTTCCCTTGGCAGCACTGTTGCCGACTCCAGCAAAGAGCAACTTCCCCTTTGCCCGGGCATATTTGACAGCATCCCGGATGTAGGAACTGTAGTACTCGCTGGCAAAGGAGACGTTGATGATCTGGGCATCGCCGTCAGCTGCAGCCTTGATCGCCTCCTCCATGTCGTAAGGGTTGACCTTCTGTTCGTTCTGCAGCTCTGTATCGCTCACCCGGTAAGGGATCACCTTGGCATCCGGCGCCAACCCCTTGATGCCGCCACCCGCGCCGGAACCGACGATGATCTCGGCCATGGTCGTCCCATGACCCGTGTAGTCATCAGTCTCGTCCCCCTTGACCTCGGCATTGTCCATCCCCTTCAGGACCTTGCCCTTGAGCGACGGGGTGTTCGGATTGACTCCCGTATCGATGACAGCAACCTTGATACCGCTGCCGGTGGCCGTTTTCCAGATATCCTCGGCGCGCATGGCGTCCAGGTACCACTGCTGCGACTGGGCGTCGACGGCGACTGCCGTCGGCGCGACCCCGGCGAGTCCTGCTGTCAGCACCACAGCCGCTGAAGTGCCGAGCAGCACTCGCCGTAGCCTGCCGCCCTCGATCATTCCTGCCGTCATCCTGACTTTCCGAGCCTTCCCGGTGGTTAGTCGATCACCGGCGGCACAGCACCGCGCCGGCGGTTCGCCCATGTCTCTTCGTCTTCCGTCAGGTAGTCGGGGCGCGAAGAGCCTTCACGGTCCTGCTCGTCACGGGCGGGGCGCTGGTTCCCCCTGCCGCCCATGGGCGCGCCTGCGACACGGGCGGAACCGGATCCGGCCGCGCCACGGGGAGTCCCGACGATGCCGTTGGTGCTGGGAGTACCACGGCCGACCGGGCGTGCGGCCTTGTTACCGGAGTTGGCACCCACGACACCCGCCTGGCTGGGTCGCGCCGCGGAAGGGCGGCCTGCGGCCGGACCCTCGCCCCCGACGACCGTGCCCTTCGGAATGCGCGATCCGGTGTTCCCGCTCTGCGAGCGCTGCTGGTTGCCGCCGACGATGGGGTTGGAGCGGCCGGCGTTGGGACCGGTGCTCGTACGCCCGGCTGCAGGCTGTCCAGGGCCACTGGGGCGGCCTACAACCGGAGACTGCGTGCGCGGCCCGCCGGGTCCGCGCTGCCCGCCAGTCCCCTGACGCTGCCCACCGGGTCCACCTGAACGGCCCATCTGCGGGGTGGAACGTCCAGCCTGCGCACCTTGGGAAGGGGATGTCCTCCCCGTCTGACCACCCGAACGGCCCGTCTGCGGGGTGGAACGCCCGGCCTGCGGGCCCTGTGTGGTCGCCGGGGGTCCGCCCGTCTTCCCCGTCGGTCCGCCCGGACGGCCCACAGTGGTCGGACCGGTCGTGGTGCGTGGAACACCGTTCCTGCCAGTGGCCCACGATTTCCCTGTTTGTGGAGGGGCACCGGGCCCGATCATGGGAGGAATCCCAGGGCCGGTCGGTCCCGGATTTCCCTGAGGCACGGTCGGCGTCGGTGTGTTGGGTGTGACCGTCGGGGCGGGAGGCGTCGCAACGGTGTCGATCTGGACCCCCACGTCCGGCTCGCGGACCGGCTCGGTGTGGGCAGGACCCACCGAACGGGCCGGATCAGTCCCGTCGAGTCCTCGCGTATGGGAGACCGCTTCGTATGAACGGGTGTCACTGACACTGACAGGCCTGGACGATTCCCTCGCCAGGGAATCACGGGATCTACCGACACCGGATTCACGCGTATCGGAGACCCGTCCAGTCGGCAGCGGAACATCCGCCTTGTACGCCTTCGGCGGCTTCGGCATCGCCTGTCCCGCCAGCGTCCCCTGAGACACCGCGTAGAACGACGCCAGGCGGTTCATCTGGTTGATGGCCTCCTGCCGGTCCTTCTCGACCTGCAGCGCCTTCTGGTAGTCCGGGTTGTCCTGCGTCTTCTCCGCCGCGTTGAAGTCCTCGGGCTTCTTCTGAATCAGACGGCCATCCCTCGGCGGCCTGGCGTTGCGCACCGACGCGAGCCCCGTGCTCGCCACCTTCATCTGAGCGCCGACCGCGTTGGAGATCCGACCAATGCTCCAGGCGTAGCTCACGACCTCGGAACCGTAGCGATGGAACTCCGCAGCGGCCTCGCCGTCCCACTCCGTGTCCTTGACGACGGTGCCGAGCTCCGTAGCAGCTGCATTGAGGGCAGCTGTGGCCTTCTCCAAGGCCTCGCCCGCATCCTCCAGGTCGGCCGGGTTGGCGCTCTCCAGGAAGTCGATCATCGCGTTGAGCCGCTGGCCGTCGAACGCGGTCTTACCGAAGACGCTTCCCGGGTTGTGTATACCGAGGATGTCGCCGAGAAAGTCATCCCACCGCTCCGCCGCGTCAGTGACGGCGAACTTGCCCTTGATCTCGGCTTGATCCTGCTGCTGCGCCTGCGTTTGCTCCTGCGCCCGCTGGGTCGGATCCGGGTTCGGGTTCGGCTGCTTCGTCTCACTCATTAGTCATCACCCCAGGTTCGTGTCGCCGCCGCCGCCCTCCCGGCGAGGCTTCGCCGGCTGGGCGGGATCGTTGGACCGCTCGCGATCCTCGCGTGCGATCGCTTCATCACGCTCACGGGTGAGACGGGTCTGAATCTCGTAGAAACGTCGACGCTGCTCGTCCTCCACGTTGGCGTATCCGACATCAGCCGCATGAACACCGATCGACAGAAGTTCGATCTGCCCGCTGAGGGACTTCGACAGCGCGACGAGTTCCCGGTGAACACGGGCGTACTCCGCGTAGAAGCCCTCCGCCTCGGCGAAGGGGATGCCGGTGCCGAACGACCCGCGGGTCACTCGCTCCATGCCCACCTTCGCGGCGCCGCCGTTGCCGCCTTCCAGCTCCGTGATGATGCCGTCGACCCGGTCGCGGAACTTCTTCAACGCGCCGACGCCGACCTTCAGGTCAGTTCCCACGGCAACCCCCCACACCCGTCACACCCGTCGCCTCGAACACGAGCCGATCCTCCCCGTTTACTACCACTGTCCTACTTTGCGATCGTGGCGACCCGCGATCCACGAATTGCATCGCGTACCACTGTAATCGTGGGGACTGACAGCCCCAAGTCTCTTCTTTGTCACGAGACTTCTACAGTCGGGCGTTGCACTCGTGTGCGGCCGCAATCTTCGCTACACAGCCCTGCGC
This sequence comes from Streptomyces laurentii, assembly GCA_002355495.1. Classification (GTDB taxonomy): domain Bacteria; phylum Actinomycetota; class Actinomycetes; order Streptomycetales; family Streptomycetaceae; genus Streptomyces; species Streptomyces laurentii. Next base: position 5,834,887 of record AP017424.1, on the reverse strand, counting down.
CTGTTCCTGCGCTGGGAATCCCGTATCGCCACCGCGCAGCCCGCGATCGCCGCCACCAGGACGCCGCCGCCCACCACCACGTAGGTCGCCAGACGGGCGGCCCGCTGGTCCGGGGTCTCGCCCAGGTGGACCGTGGCCGGGGTCGGGGCCTCGGCGCGGGTGACGCCCTCGCGGGCGACCGGCTTCTCGATGGGTTTGTCGTCCTCCGTCAGCGCGCGGACCGGGTCGACGACGCCCCAGCCGACGAGGCGGTCGTGGCCCGCGACGGAACGTTCGGCGGTCTGTTCGATCTGGGCGACGATCTGGGCCTGCGTCCAGCCCTGGTGCTTGGCCTTGATGAGGGCCGCGAGGCCGGCGACGTACGGGGCGGAGAAGCTGGTGCCGTTGTCGGCGCAGTGGCCGCCGCCCGGGACCGTGGAGATCATGTCGACGCCGGGGGCGGCCACGCCCACGAAGTCGCCGGACTGGGAGAACGCGGCGCGTTCGTTGTTGCGGTCGGAGGCGGCGACGGCCAGGACGCCCTCGTACGAGGCGGGGTACGTGCGCTTGACGTTGCCGCCGAGGCCGTCGTTGCCCGCGGAGGCCACGACCACGATCTCCCTCGCCAGGGCCTTGTCGATGGCCTCCTTGAGCAGCGGGGTCGGCTCGACGGCGTTGGCCGTGTCCTGGGAGATGTTGATGACGTCGGCCTCTTTGGCGATCGCGTACTGGATCGCGTCGGCGAGCGTCTTCGCGGTGCCGTGGCCGTCCGCGTCGTTCTGCTGGACGGGGATGATCGTGGCGTCCGGCGCCAGGCCCACGAAGCCGGTGCCCTTGGCGGGGCGGGCGGCGATGATGCCGGCGACCTTGCTGCCGTGGCCGACGGTGTCGGTGGTGCCGTTCTCCTTGCCGCGTTCGAGCTTGTTGCCGTTGGCGTCCTTGGCGTCCTTCGGGATGAGGTTCACCCCGCTCTTCGCGTCCACCGCCTTGGCCAGCTGCGGGTTCTTCACGTCGACGCCCGTGTCGATGACGGCGACCCGGACGCCCTTGCCGGTGGACTGCGACCACAGCTGGTCCATCAGGACGCGCTGGAGCGACCAGGGGCGCCCTTCGTACTTCTTTCCGGGGAAGGTGCATGGGGAGCTGTCCTCCGCCGAGGCCGTCGATGCCGTCGAGAGCGGCAGGCCGATGACGGAGAGCACCGTTGCCGCCGACACGGCGAGCAAGCGTCGGGTAACCATCGTCGTCCCCGTCCTCACGAGCCCTGCGGCTGGCGCGCCGCGCCCGTGGACAGGCGGGGGCCGGTGGGCAGGAAGGTCGACCACTCGGCGGGGATGGGCGTCGGGTTGACGTTCTTGTACCCGAGGCGGCTCTGGGCCTGCTGCGCCTCCGCCTGCCGCGCCTGCTTCTCCTCGGCCGAGCCGCTGGAGCCGATGCCGGCGTCGTCGGTGGCGCTGTCGCCGTTGGACTGCATCGCGTAGCGGAGTCCGGTGTCGGTGACGAGGAAGAGGAAGCCGCTGGAGGTGGTGGATCCCTTGAACTGGCGGAAGAGCTGGCCCGATCCGGGCGTGACGTACGCGCTGCTGGAGCCGGTCGGCAGGGTGGCCGGGAAGTCCTTGCCCGCCCACGTGCTCAGCGTCGTCTTCCCGCTGTCGCCGTCGACCTTGCGCAGGACGTTGCAGACGGTGTTCCGGTTGCCGGAGCCGGCGCCCGCCTCGTTGACGGGGACGGGCTGGGCGCGCGGCCACTTCTTGCCCTTGCCGAACGCGCGGCCCGGCTGGAAGGCGCCGCCGCTGACCGAGGTCGCCTGGCCGGCCTGGCCGAGTTCGACGAGCTGGCGGCTGTTGAGGAGCAGCTTGGCCATGAAGTCGGAGACGGGGGCGACCCGGTCCTTGAGGACGACGTACATCTGCTTGCGGGTGCCGTCCGTCGCGGACAGCACCATGCCGACCTTGTTGACGTCGGCGCCCAGGCCGCTCACTCCGGCGGGGCTGCCGGCCTGGCCGGGGAGGGTCGGGAAGGAGATGGCGTCGCCCTGGTGCAGGGTGCTCAGCCACGCGGTGGAGACGCGCTGGGCGGCCCGGCCCTGGCCGACGAGCTGGCGCAGGAGCAGTTCGTCCTTCTCGACGGGGTAGGCGGTGCCCTTGGCGTCGACGACGTAGCGCTTGGCGTCGGGGCCCTCGACGTACAGGAGTTCGCCGCCGGTGAGGCGGTCGGCGCCGTCCGTCTTCTTCTCCTCGCGCTGCGCGAGGACGAACGCCGCCTTCTGGATCGCCCGGCCGCCCTCGCCCGGGCGCTCGCACACGGCCCAGCGCTTGGAGCCGCCGGCCTCCGGCTCGCTGGGCAGGCGGTCGGGGGCGTAGGGGATGCCGAGGGTGGCGCCGTGCGGGATCTTGCCGTCGTCGAGCGCGGACTCGTCGACGTTGATGACCTTGCCCTTGGCGGGGTCGAGGAGCAGCTTGGCCGACGACATGTTGAGGACCGGGTGGAGTTGGGTCTTGCCGCCGGTCTTGAGCACCACGTACCGGGTGGTCGACTTGCTCGCGATGATGACGTTCTCGCCGGGGGTGTCCCAGCCCTTGGGGGCGACCGGTTTGAACATGCCCCAGGCACCGAAGACCGCGAGGATCACCACGCCGACGATGGCGCCCGGCGCCACGGCGCGGAGCGGGCGCGGCGCGCCCTCCTCCGAGCCCGTCGGATTCGGCTGAACGAACTGTGCGATCAGTCTCCGCTTCGCGAAGGTGTAGGCGTTCAGTTCATCGCGTCGTGATGCCATCTGATTCGTCGTCCCTCTCCCCGTCGGGCGACCAGGTTCCCACATTCGACGGGCCGTTCCGTCGCCCCGTCGGCCCCTACTATGCCTGTCGGCACTTGCGTCTCACCGCTCAGGTAGGGTGATCGCCCGGTCAACGCCCATGGGAAATCGGCTATTACGGACACGAGGGGGCAACGCGGCGATGAGTACGACGACGCGTGCACGGAGCGGGCGGCGGACCACCGAACGGGAGGCGCGATCTTCCCGACGGCAACGCAGCAATGAACCCCGCGGCGGGCGCCGTCGCGAGCCTCGTCCGGCCGCGTCCACGGCGCCGCGGGGCACTCCTCCGGCCGTTCCCGCGACCACCACGCTGCGCCCCCTGTCGCGTACCAGCCGGGTCGGTCCGGTCCAGCTGCGGCAGCTCGTTCTGGTGGAGGCGGCGCTCGCCCTGGTGGCGGTCGGATTCACGCTCGGCGGCCTGTGGATGGTGCCCACGTGCGTCGTCGCCGGAGTGCTCCTCGTCCTGACCGTGATCCGCCGCCGGGGCCAGGCCGTGCAGGAGTGGCTGTCGACCGCGGCGGCGCTGCGCTCCCGCCGGCGCAACACCGCGCCCGCCGCGCCCGATTCGGACCCCGCCCTCGTACCGGTGACGGAGAACGTGCGGGGCTTCGGCGCCTCGCCGTACGTCGACCGCGACCACCGCACCATCGGCATGCTGGGCGACGGTTCCTTCCTGACGGCCGTGCTGCGCGTCGAGGCGAGCGGTTCGGCGCTGCGGCCGGTCTTCGGCGCTCGCGCGTTCCCGCTGGCGCTGCTGGGCGGTGCGCTCGACGTCGACGGCATCGTCGCCGAGTCGGTGCAGCTGGTCCAGCAGGTCCACGCCGCTCCGGCACCGCATCTGCCCCGCGAGGCCGTGGCCCGGCTGGCGTACACGCCGCTGCAGGAGAAGACCGGGGCGCCCGCCCTGCGGCTGACCTGGGTGGCCGTGAAGCTCGACCCCGAGCTGTGCCGGGAGGCGGTGGAAGCCCGCGGCGGCGGTCTGGAGGGCGCGCAGCGCTGTCTGGTCCGGCTCGCGGACCATCTGGCCAGCCGGATCACGGGTGCCGGTTTCCAGGCCGTGGTGCTGGACCAGGAGGAGCTGAACGCCACCATCGCGACCGCCGCGTGCACCAGCCCGCACGCCGCCGCGCGGGCCGGCCGGCCAGGGGCGGCGCCCCAGCGGCGTACGGCCGAGACGGCGCGGGTGTGGCGGTGCGACGACCGCTGGCACACCACGTACGCGGTGGGCCGCTGGCCGGAGTTGGGGCGCGGTGCGACGCCGCTGCCCCGGCTGGTCTCGCTGCTGACCTCCGTACCGGCGTACGCGACGACGTTCAGCGTCACCGTCCGGCGCGGCAAGCGGCAGGGCGACATGGAGGTCGCCGGCCACGTACGGATCACCGGCGGCTCCGACAACGAACTGGTCCGGGTGCGCCGGACCTTGGAGCAGGCGGCGCGGACCGCGAAGGTCGGCCTGCTGCGGCTGGACCGCGAGCAGCTGCCCGGCATGCTGGCGACGATGCCACTGGGCGGTGCCCGGTGAGGGGACGGGGTGGAGCGGTGAAGGGACTGCGCGGTCTGATCGGCCCGCGGCACGCGGGGCACAGCATGCCCGCGGACCATCTCGGGGCCCTTTCCCTCCCGGTCGGCGACGACGGGGTGGTCATCGGGGAGGACGCCGAGGGGCGGTCGCAGCTGGTGGGCTTCCACCGTTCGACGCCGTACGACGTGCTGCTCATCGGCGGTCTGTGGACGGCGCAGGTGCTGGCGCTGCGCGCGGCCGGCACCGGCGCCCGCGTGGTCGTCGAGACCGGCCGGCCGCGGGAGTGGGTCCGGCTGGCCCAGGCGGCGGGCGCGGGCCTGGAGTGCATCACGCTGCACGACGTGGGACGGGTGCCGCCGCTGGGCGCGACCGTCGGCAGTCCGGTCGTCGTGGTGCGGGACTGCGGCATGCGGCCGCCGCGCGGGCGGGTCGTCTCGTCGCCGTGGCAGTCCGTGCTGACGCTGCTGCCGTATCTGAGCCCGGTGGCACCGCGGTTGATGCGCGCCGCCACGCTCGTCGGCGTGCAGCGGGTCTCGCCGCAGGAGGCCCAGCAGACGGGCCGCATCCTGGGCCTCGCGCAGAGCGAGGTCGACGCGCTGCCGACGCTCGCGGACGGCGTGACGCTCTGGTGCGGCGGCGGTGAACGGCACTGGGTGATGACGACGCCCATGGACGCGGAGACGGGCCTGCTCGGCATGGCCCGCCGGATGGACTGACCCGTCGAACACGCCCCGGCGGCACACGAAGCCGCCTAGTATCCGTGCAGTGACGCTGAGCTACCCGAACTGCTGGGTGTCACGGGATACTTGGGCCGGCCTTCCGGCCGCGAGCGGCAAGCGAAAGGAACCCCCATGGGAAGCGCGCAGGAGAAGGACGAGCTGTACGCCCTCGACATCTCGGGTGTCGAGTGGCACGGCGCCCCCGGCACGAGCCCGGACGAGGAGCGGGTCGAGATCGCCCATCTGCCGGGCGGCGCGGTCGCGATGCGGTCCTCGCTGGACCCGGACACCGTGCTGCGGTACACCGAGGCGGAGTGGACGGCGTTCGTACTCGGCGCCCGCGACGGCGAGTTCGACCTGCGCTGACCGCGTCCTGCGGGGCGGCCGGGTCCGGTCGTGCCTGGTCACGCCTGGTCACGCCTGGCCTTGTTCGGTCTTGTTCGGTCTTTTCCGGCCTGTCCGGCCGGCGGTTCGCGTGCCCGGCCAGGGGTACGGCCGCCGGTCCGCCGCTCCTCCCGGGGCGTCCCGTCGTCAGCACACCGGATCGGGTGACGGACCCCGGACGGTTGTACGGGCTTGGCGCACACGGCTCTTCGAACACCGTCGCACGGGAGTGACCGGAGCGCGGCACGTGACGCAGGGGACAGCTTCCGGGAGCGGACGGGCCTGCCGCACGGGTGTTGCGGGCGTTTAGGGTGGGTCGGGGCGCGGCATCGACCCGCGGGCATGTTCGTCATGTTCCCGGGGTGAGCCGGGCCGATCGGCAGTGAACGGTGGCCCCGACGCACGACCGCACAGGGTGCTCGACCACACCAGGAGGCAAAGTGAACGGCGATCGCGACGACATCCACGGGGACTGGAACCTTCCCGTCGACGAGTCCGACGCAGATCCCGCCGAGATGACGGGTGAGTTCACCATCGACTACACCGCTCCGGCCTGGTACACGCAGAACGCGTCGGGCGGAACGGGTGGCGGGGTGCCCACGCCTCCTCCGCCGACCGGTGCGCCCCTGGCGATCCCGGACGGCTGGACCTCGAACCCGGCGGCCCCTGCTCCCACCCCCGCTCCGACGCCGGGACCGGCCGCTGTTCCGGCGCCCGCTCAGGAGCCCTCTCCGGTGCCCGTTCAGGCCTCCGCGCCCGTACCGGAGCAGGAGCACGAGCCCGCGGCCGTGCCGTTCGGCGGCGGCGACGTGGAGAGCGGTGCGACCATGCGCTTCTCCCCCGCCGCGCTGAAGCGCGAGTTCGCGGAGCGCGACCGGCAACTGGCGGAGCAGAAGGCCAAGGAGGAGGCCGGGGCGGAGAGCGCCTCGGCTCCGGAGGAGTCGCCGGCGGCCTCGGTGACGGCCGACGGCGCCGACGCCGACGCCGACGTCGACGTCGACGTCGACGTCGACGTCGACGTCGACGCGCGACCGGCAGCACACACGGACGCCGGTGAGGGCAAGGCGGCGGAGAGCACCCAGCCGGAGCGGCCCGAGGCCGCGGCCCCCGCCGATCTGCCCGTGGCCACCGAACCCACCGCCGGACCCGCCGCCGAGCCCGCCGCGGACGCGGCGCCCGAGGCTCCGGCCGAGGCCGTGACGCCGCCCGCCGAGCCGCAGGACGCGGTGCCCGCCGCGCTGCCGCCGGCCGTGCCCGGTCCCGTACCGGCGCAGAGCGGGGCGCCGCTGCCGCTGCCGCCGTCGTTCCAGCCCGCGACGCCGGAGGCCGCGCCGCAGTGGCCCGCGCAGGGCGCGTCCGGTGAGCAGCCGGTCCCGCCCGTCCCGCCGGCCGCGCCGCTGCCCGCCGCGGCCTCCCCCGCGCAGCCGATGCCGGCCGCGACCGGGCCCGTACCGTCGCCGTACGACATGCCGACCCCGCAGGGGGTTACGGCTTCCCGCACCCGGGTCAGCCGGCCGAGCAGCAGGGGTACGGGTTCCCGCACCCGGCGCACCCGGGGCAGCAGCCCCCGCAGGCCCAGGTGCCGCAGGCGCCCCAGCCGGCGCCCGCCGGTTACGGCTTCCCGCATCCGGGCCAGCCCGGTCAGCCCGCCCCGCAGCAGGGGTACGGGGTCCCGCACCCGGCGCACCCGGGGCAGCAGCCCCCGCAGGCCCAGGTGCCGCAGGCGCCCCAGCCCACCCCGCAGCCCGGGTACGGCTTCCCGCACCCCGGACAGCCCGCTCAGCCCGCTCAGCCCGGACAGCCCGCCCCGCAGGCCCAGCCCCAGCCCCAGCCGCAGCCCGGTCAGCCCGCCGACCCCGGCCCCGTCGATCCGCGCACCGGCGCCGCGTGGCCCATGCCCGTGACGCACGACCAGCGGGAACGTTCCGTACCGGGCGCCCCGCTCGGCTACACCGCCGCCGTCGAGCTGTCCTCCGACCGTCTGCTGCGCAACACCAAGCAGAAGCCCAAGTCGAGCCGCACCCCCGGCGCCGCGTCCCGCTTCAAGCTGGGCGGCAAGAAGGAGGAGGCGGAGCGGCAGCGGAAGCTGGAGCTGATCCGGACGCCGGTGCTCTCCTGCTACCGCATCGCGGTCATCTCGCTCAAGGGCGGCGTCGGCAAGACCACGACGACCACCGCGCTCGGCGCGACGCTCGCCAGCGAGCGGCAGGACAAGATCCTCGCGATCGACGCCAACCCGGACGCCGGCACGCTCGGCCGCCGGGTGCGGCGCGAGACCGGGGCGACCATCCGCGACCTGGTGCAGGCGATCCCGTACCTCAACTCGTACATGGACATCCGCCGGTTCACCTCGCAGGCGCCGTCCGGTCTGGAGATCCTCGCCAACGACGTGGACCCGGCCGTCTCGACGACCTTCAACGACGAGGACTACCGGCGGGCGATCGAGGTCCTCGGCAAGCAGTACCCGGTCATCCTGACCGACTCCGGCACCGGTCTGCTCTACAGCGCGATGCGCGGCGTGCTCGACCTCGCCGACCAGCTCATCATCATCTCCACGCCGTCCGTCGACGGTGCCTCCAGCGCCTCCACGACGCTCGACTGGCTGTCGGCGCACGGGTACGCGGAGCTGGTGCAGCGCTCGATCACGGTCATCTCCGGGGTCCGCGAGACCGGCAAGATGATCAAGGTCGACGACATCGTGCAGCACTTCCAGACGCGTTGCCGCGGGGTGATCGTGGTGCCGTTCGACGAGCACTTGGCGGCGGGCGCCGAGGTCGACCTCGACATGATGCGGCCGAAGACCCGCGAGGCGTACTTCAACCTGTCGGCGATGGTCGCCGAGGACTTCGTACGGGCGCAGCAGGCGCAGGGCCTGTGGACGGGCGACGGGCAGAGCGCGGCGCCGCCGCACGGGGCGCCGCCGATGCCGGGCCAGGGCTACCCGTACCCGCAGCAGCCGGGGCAGCCGGGCGCCCCCGGCGTACCGGGCCAGCAGCCCTACCCGTACCCGCAGCAGCCGGCCCCCGGCCAGCCGGTGCCGGGGCAGCCGTACGGGGCTCCGCCCGGTCCGGGCCAGCCGTACGGCGCGCCGCCCCAGCCCGGTCAGCCCTACGGGGCCGCGCCGGCGCCCGGTCAGCCGTACGGCGCACAGGCCGCGGGCCCGCCGCCGGTGCCGCAGGGCTGGCAGCAGCCCCCGGCCCCGCCGCAGCCCGGTCAGCCGCAGCCCGGACAGCCGTACCCGGATCCGTACGGGCAGCAGCAGCCGCCGCAGGGCTGGCCCCGGCAGCAGCCCCCGCAGGCGCCGCCAGCCTCCCATCAGTAAGGCGTCACAGGAATAGACCAATGAGGCCCCGTACCGGCGTACCGGTACGGGGCCTTTGGGTGTTTCCGCAGACCACACGGGGTTTGAGACATCGTTGACGACGGCAGACCACCGCTGATACACCTTCGCTTCATCCATCGTCAGCCCAAGATCCACGGCACTTCTCCCGACGCACGCTTCCCTACGCGAGGTCACGCCCCATGGTCATGGTCACGAAGGTTCCACCCCGTTCGCCCGCTGTCCGCGGACCGGTCCGGCTGCTGCTCGCCGCCGGTGTCACCGCCGCCTCCCTCGTGGCCGTCGCGCCGGGTTCCGCGCAGGCGGCGCGGGCGGACGGCGGCTCGTCGGCCTCGGCGGCCGAGAGCACGCTCACGGTCGCCATCGCGCAGAGCGTCGACTCGCTCTCGCCGTTCCTCGCGCAGAAGCTGGTGTCGACCAGCATCCACCGCCTGACGTACGAATACCTCACCAACTACGACGTGAAGGACGCGCACACGGTCCCGGGCCTGGCGACCGCGTGGAAGTCCTCGCCGGACAAGCTGACGTGGACGTACACGATCCGCAAGGACTCGATGTGGTCCGACGGGCAGCAGGCCACCGCCGAGGACGCGGCCTGGACCTTCAACAAGATGATGACCGACCCGAACGCGGCCACCGCGAACGGGAACTTCACGGCCAACTTCAAGAAGGTGACCGCGCCCGACCCCGAGACGCTGGTCGTGGAACTGAAGAAGCCGCAGGCGACGATGACGGCGCTCGACGTGCCGATCGTGCCGAAGCACATATGGGAGAAGGTCGGCGACTTCTCGAAGTTCAACAACGACCAGCAGTTCCCGATCGTCGGCAACGGGCCGTTCATCATCACGGACTTCAAGGTCGACCAGTACATCAAGCTGAAGCCGAACAAGAAGTTCTGGCGCGGGGCGCCGAAGTTCGAGCAGCTCGTCTTCAAGTACTACAAGGACACGGACGCGGCCGTCGCCGCCCTCCAGAAGGGCGAGGTGTCGTTCGTCCCGAACCTGACGCCCGCCCAGGCCGCCGCGCTCACGACGCAGAAGAACATCAAGGTCAACGACGCTCCCGGCCGCCGCTTCTACGCGCTCGCCACCAACCCGGGCGCCCGCGCCAAGGACGGCAAGTCCTTCGGCGACGGCAACCCGGCGCTGCTCGACCCCGAGGTGCGCAAGGCGCTGTTCCTCGCCGTGGACCGCACCACCCTGGTGGAGCGCGTCTTCCAGAAGCACGCCGTCGAGGGCGAGGGCTACATCCCGCCGCGCTTCTCCTCGTACTTCTGGAAGCCGTCCGGCGACCGGAAGCTGGCCTACGACCCGGCCAGGGCGGAGCAGGTCCTCGACGCCGCCGGGTACAAGAAGAACGGCGACGGCAAGCGGGTCGGCAAGGACGGCAAGCCGCTCGACTTCCGCATCCTGTGCCACGCCACCGAACCCAACGACAAGGCCGCGGCCAAGTACCTCCAGGAGTGGTGGGGCAAGCTCGGCATCGGGCTGAAGGTCGACTGCCTCGACAACGTCTCCGACCCGTGGCTGAAGGGCGAGTACGACCTCGCCTTCGACGGCTGGTCGGTCAACCCCGACCCGGACTACGTGCTGTCCATCCACACCTGCGGCGCGCTGCCCGCGACGCCCAAGGACACCGGCGCGACCGACAACTTCATCTGCGACCCGAAGTTCGACGAGCTGTACGCGCGGCAGGCCGTGGAGTACGACCCGGCCGCGCGCGCCGGGATCGTCAAGGAGATGCAGTCGCGGCTCTACGACACCGGGTACATGAACGTCCTCGCGTACCCCAACGCCCTGGAGGCGTACCGCACCGACCAGATCGGCTCCATCAAGACGATGCCCGAGGCGGCCGGCAACCTCTTCGGCCAGGACGGCTACTGGAGCTGGTGGTCGGCGGTGCCCGCCGCGCAGACGGCGAACGACAGCGGCGACCAGTCTTCGGGCACCGGCGTGATCATCGGGATCGGCGCGGCCGTCGTGGTCGTCGTCGGCATCGGGATCGCCCTCGGCATGCGCCGTCGCACCACCGCCGACGACCGCGAGTAGCCCGTGACCAGCGCATCCACCCCCGCCCCCGCGGAGCGGGCCGGCACCGGTTCCGGTGGTCCGGCCCGCGCCGCCGAGGGCGGCACGGGCCCCTCCGGCGCGGCCCCCTCCGGTACGACGTCGCCCTCGGGCACGGCGTCCTCGGGCACGGCGTCCTCGGGCACCGCGCTCGCCTACGCGCGCCACGCGGCGGGCAAGCTGGCCGGCGCGGTCGTCTCGCTGCTCGCCGTCCTGGTCACCAGCTTCTTCCTGTTCCGGATCCTGCCGGGCGACCCGGTCCGGACGATGACCCGGGGCAAGGCGACGACACCGGAGCAACTGGCCACGCTGCGCCATCAGTTCGGGCTCGACCAGCCGCTGTGGCAGCAGTTCACCGACTACTGCGGCAAGGCGCTCACCGGCGACCTCGGCATGTCCTTCCAGTTCCACGCGCCGGTCGGCGAGCTGATCGCGCAGAAGGTGCCGGCGACGCTGCTGCTCACCGGCACCGCCGTGGTCCTGTACTCGGCGCTCGGCCTGTGGCTGGGCACCCGCTCCGCGTGGCGGCACGGCAGCCTCGGCGACCGGCTGAACACGGGCGTGGCGCTGACGCTGTGGTCGGTGCCGTCGTTCTGGCTCGGCCTGCTGCTGATCATCGTGTTCTCGGTCGGTCTCGGCCCGCTCCCCGGGCTGTTCCCGACCGGCGGCATGGAGTCCGGCACCGGCGAGACCGGCTTCGGGTACGTGCTCGACGTCGGCCACCACATGGTGCTGCCGGTGCTCACGCTCGTCGCGGTCGGCTACGCGCAGACGCTGCTCGTCATGCGGTCCTCGCTGCTCGACGAGATGGGCGGCGACTACCTGACCACGGCCCGCGCGAAGGGGCTGCGCGACGACATGGTGCGCCGCCGGCACGCCGTACCGAACGCGCTGCTGCCGACGGTCACGATGGTCTTCATCAACCTCGGCCATGTGGCGGCCGGTTCGATCCTGGTGGAGACGGTGTTCTCCTGGCCGGGCCTGGGCGGGCTGTTCTACCAGGCGCTCAGCGTGCCCGATCTTCCGTTGGTGCAGGGCCTGTTCGTGGCCTTCGCCGGGGCGATGATCGTGATGAACCTGATCGCCGATCTGCTCTATCCGCTGCTCGACCCCCGGGTGGGCCGATGATTTCTCCCTCCGTCAACTCCCCGACATCCTCCGGCACTTCGCTGGCCTGGCAGCGGCGGCGCGACACGGTCGGCCGCTTCTGGAAGCAGTACCGGACCCAGCGGGCCGGGCTGTGGGGCCTGGCCGGGCTCGCCCTGATCGCGCTGCTCGCGCTCGCCGCGCCGCTGATCGTCGGCTCCGACGTGCAGTCCGTGACGAACGCGCCCGGCACCGCCCTCGAACCGCCGAGCGGTGAATTCTTGCTCGGCACCGACCAGTTCGGCCGCTCGCTGCTCGGCCTGCTGGTCTGGGGCTCGCGGATCTCGCTGCTCGTGGGCCTGCTCGCGGCGGTCCTGTCGGTGGCGATCGGCACCCTGGCGGGCATCGTCGCCGGGCACTACGGCGGCTGGCTCTCCACCGTCGTCATGCGGATCACCGACTGGTTCCTGGTGATGCCGACCCTCGTCCTGGCCATCGTGCTCGCCACCGTCATGTCCCGGTCGGTGTGGACGGTGATCCTGGCGATCGGGGTGACGACCTGGCCGACGACGGCCCGCCTGGTGCGGGCGCAGACGATCGCGGTCGAGTCCCGCCCGTACATCGAGCGGGCCACCGCGCTCGGCGGCGGCGACGGGCACGTCATGACCCGGCACGTGCTGCCGAACGTCCTGCCGCTGGTGCTCGCCCAGACCACGCTCGGCATCTCCTCGGCCATCCTCACCGAGGCGACCCTGGCCTTCCTGGGCCTCGGCGACCCGACCGTCGTCTCCTGGGGCGGGATGCTCCAGGACGCGCGCGAGGCGGGCGCCGTCTCGTCCGGGCACTGGTGGTACCTGGCCCCGCCCGGCATCGCGATCGCGCTCGTCGCGCTCGCGTTCACCCTGTGCGGACGGGCCGTCGAGTCCGTCCTCAACCCGAAGCTGGGGGTGGGGCGTTGAGTACGGGCGCGCTGCTTGAGATACGGAACCTGAGCGTGACGTACGGGTCGGGGGCGGCCGCCGTCCCCGCCGTACGCGGTGTGGACCTCACCCTGCCCGCCGGGCGGAAGCTCGGCGTCGCGGGCGAGTCGGGGTGCGGCAAGTCGACGATGGCGCTCGCGCTGCTGCGGCTGCTGCCCGCCTCGGCGCGGCTGACCGGCGAGATCCTGCTCGACGGCGAGGACGTGCTGGCCATGAAGTGGGGCCGGCTGCGGGCGGTGCGCTGGGCGGGGGCGTCGATCGTCTTCCAGGGCGCGATGCACTCGCTGAACGCGGTCCGGCGGATCGGCGACCAGATCGCGGAGCCGCTGCTCGTGCACGGCCGGGCCACCCCGGCGGCGGCCCGGACCCGGGTCGGCGAACTGCTCGAACACGTGGGGCTGCCGGCGGCGCGCGCCGCGGCGTATCCGCACGAGCTGTCCGGCGGGCAGCGGCAGCGCGTGATGATCGCGATGGCACTGGCCTGCGACCCGCGGCTGATCGTGGCGGACGAGCCGACGACCGCGCTCGACGTGATGATCCAGGCGCAGATCCTGCGGCTCATCGAGCACCTGGTGGCCGAACAGGACATCGGGCTGCTGATGATCAGCCACGATCTGGCGGTGCTCGCCGACACCTGCGACCGGCTGGCCGTGATGTACGCGGGGCGGGTGGTCGAGGAGGGTCCGGCGAAGGTGGTGTACGAGTCGGCCGCGCATCCCTACGGGCGGGCGCTGTCCTCGGCGTTCCCGCGGATCGGCGACCCGGCGTCGCGGCGGAGCCCGCGCGGGCTGCCGGGCGATCCGCCGGACCCGGCGGCGCTGCCGGGCGGCTGTACGTTCCATCCGCGCTGTCCGGTGGCGGTGGAGCGGTGCGCCGAGGAGGACCAGGAGCTGCGGGGCGCGGGCGCGGGGCGCCGGGCGGCCTGCGTACACGTAGGGAGCACGGCATGAGCGCGCGGGTGTCCCCGGACGGGTCCACGGCGACGGCCGGCGACGGGGCGACGCCCCTGCTGTCCGCGGAGGGGCTGCGCGTGGTGTTCCCGGGGCGGCGCGGCGCGCCGCCGGCGCGGGCGGTGGACGGTGTCGACCTGGACGTCGGCGCGGGCGAGATCGTCGCCCTGGTCGGCGAGTCCGGCTGCGGCAAGACAACGCTGGCCCGCTCGCTGCTCGGCCTCGTCCGGCCGACCGGCGGCACGGTGCGCTTCGCGGGCGCGCCTCTGGCGTACACGGGCAAGGCGCTCAAGGCGTACCGCAAGCGCGCCCAGCTGGTGCTCCAGGACCCGAGCGGTTCGCTGAACCCGCGGCACACGGTGTACGACGCGGTGGCCGAGGGGCTGCGGATCCACGGGTACGCGGGGGACGAGCGGGCGGCGGTCGCGGAGGCCTTGTCGCGGGCCGGGCTGCGTCCGCCGGAGCGGTTCTTCCTGCGCTATCCGCACGAGCTGTCGGGCGGGCAGCGGCAGCGGGTGGTGATCGCGGGCGCGCTGGTCCTGGAGCCCGAACTCATCGTCGCGGACGAGCCGGTGGCCTCGCTGGACGCCTCGGTGCGCGGCGAGATCCTGGCGCTGCTGCTGCGGCTGCGCGACGAACTGGGGCTCTCGGCGCTGGTGGTGACGCACGACCTGGGGCTCGCGTGGAACATCGCGGACCGGGTCGCGGTGATGTACCTGGGCCGGATCGTGGAGACCGGGCCGGTCGAGTCCGTCCTCACGAACCCCCGACACCCGTACACCCAGGCGTTGTTGTCGGTCCTGCCGGAGTCCGAGGGCGAGCCGGTCGTGCTGACCGGCGAGCCCCCGGACCCGGCGCGGATCCCGTCCGGCTGCCGCTTCCACGTCCGCTGCCAGGTGCTGGCCTCGGGCGCGGCGGACGCGGTGGCGGACCGCTGCCGCACCGAGGACCTGCCGGTCCTCGGTGGCGGCGGGCGGTCCGCCGCGGCCTGCCACTGGGCGCGGCAGGGCTGATCTCAGGAGCCGTCGGACCGCGCACCGGGTTCGACGGCGGGCTTGCCCGCGGGCCGGGCGTTCACCGGCTGGACGCCCGGCCGCGCTCCCGGCTGCACGACGGACGGGGCTCCGGGCTGGACACCCGGCTGCACGCCAGGCAGCACGACGGGCTGGGCTCCCTGCTGCACGCCAGGCTGAGCTCCGGGCTGGACCTCGGGCCGGGGCGCGGTCGGGTCCGCCGCCGTCGGGTCGGTCACCTCCGGCGTCGAGGCCGCCGGGCCGGTCACCTCCGGCGTCGAGGCCGCCGGGCCGGGCTTCGGCGTCGTCGTGTCCGGCGTGGCCGGGGCCGGCTTCGGCGTCATCGGGGCCGGGCTCTGCGGCTTCCCGGGCGGCCGCTCGACGACCGACCCCTCCTTGAGGATCTCGCAGGAGGAGATCGAGGTCCGGGTGGAGACCGACTTCACGGCACAGGTGTCCTTGCCGATGCCGGCGTCCACCGTGCCCCAGTGCTCGCCCACGATGAGGATCTCGCCGTTCAGTCCGCTGATCGTGTCGTCGCCAGGACCGGCCTGGATCAGCCCGCCCGACTCCGGTCCGACCCCGGCGGCCTCGATGGTGTCGTTCTCGCTGCCGCCGAGGACCCGGCCGGAGAAGTCGATGACGCCGGTGGTGATGTGGTCCGCGCCGTCGTTGCCGGTGACGAGCCCGCCGCCGCGGTTGTACTGCCCGGGCGCGCCGTAGACCGAACCGGTGGTGATGGTGTCGTCGCCGTCGTCGCCGTGCACGACCGCGCCGTGCTCCGCGCCGTTGCCGTGCACGGTGGCCACCGTGATGATGTCGTTGCCGCGGTTGCCGCGGACCATGCTGGAGCCGTTCTGCGGCACCAGGTGCTTGGCGCGGATGATGTCGTCGCCGTCGCCGCCCTGCACGACCGAGTCGATGACCAGGCCCTTGATCTCGATCAGGTCGTTGCCCTCGCCGCCGGAGACGGTGACGTTCTCCAGGTCGCTGTCGCAGAAGATGTGGTCGTCGCCCGGGGTGCCGTTCACCTGGTCACCGGGCGGCGCCGGGACGTCGTTCACCCAGCACTGGTGCACGGGCACCCGGGCCGCCGCCTGGGCGGCGGGCGCGCCCGGCAAGGCGGCCGCCGCGATCAGCACGGCCAGGGCTGCGGGGCCGCGGACGGCCCTGCGGACGGAGGTCGACGGGGTGACGGACATGCGGTTCTCTCCTCTGCGTGGATGAACGGGGTGGGGCGCCGGTCAGGCCGCGCCGGTCCGGGCCGGGGCGGGATGCCGGGGCGCGTAGCCGACGATCCGGCGGGCGCCGGCCAGCTCGCGGGGGTGTTCGGGCTCGGCGGTCGTCCAGCGGCCCAGGCACATCTCGGCGGTGATGCCGGGGCCGAAGCCGGCCATGATGCCGCGGGCGCCTTCCGGCAGCCCGCCCTCGTCGAAGAGCCGGCGGACCGCGTCGAGGACGACGGCGCTGGCGATGTTGCCGTACTCCGTGAGGGTGCTCCGGCTGAACCGGAAGGACTCCGGCGGGACTTCGAGGAAGTGGCTGAGGTCGTCGAGGATGCGTGGACCGCCCGCGTGGATGATGTAGAAGTCCAGGTCGCCGGCGTCCCAGCCGTGGTCGCCCGCGAGTTCGCGGAGCGCGGGCGCGAGCGGCTCCATCGTGCCGGGCACCCGCTTGTCCAGGAGGAAGTGGAAGCCGGTGGCGCGCACGCTGTAGGCGATCCAGTCCTCCGTGTCGGGCACCAGGTAGGCGCTGTTGCGCTCCAGGGCGATGCCGGTTCCGCCGCGGCCGCGGACCACGGCGGCGGCGACCGCGTCGCCGAACAGGCCGTTGGACAGCAGGGATCCGACGCCGAGGTCGGTGGGCTGGTAGCACAGCGAGCAGAACTCGCAGGCGACGATGAGGACGTTGGCGTCCGGGTAGGCGGTGCAGAAGTCGTGCGCGCGGTTCACGGCGGCGCCGCCCGCGGCGCAGCCGAGCTGGGCGATGGGGATCTGCCGGGTGTGGCCGGGGAAGCCCATGGTGTTGATGAGCCAGGCGGTGAGCGAGGGCATCATGAAGCCCGTGCACGACACGTAGACGATCATGTCGATGTCGGCGGGGCGCAGTCCCGCGTACCCGAGGGCCTCGTCGACCACGGCGGGGACGCGGGCCTTCGCCTCGGCCTCGTACCGCTCGTTGCGCTGCTCGAAGCCGGGGTGCTTCAGGGTCTCCTCGATGGGCTGCACGATGTGCCGGCGGGTGACTCCGGTGTTGCCGATCAGCCTGAGCGCCAGGGCCAGTTGGGGGTGGTCGGCGTGACGTGAGCGGGCGAGGTCGAGCGTCTCCTCCATCGTGATCACGTATTCGGGCACGGACACCGCGGGCTTGCACAGAGTCGCCACGACGCGCGCTCCTTTGTCTCGTTCGCGTTGAACTGTGCTTCACATTCACCCGGTCACCGCGAACTCGCAACCGCGAGCGGGTCGCCGCCGGTCACCCTGGGTGAGGCCGCCCGCGTCCTCGAAAATGTGTGCGTACTCCGAACGGGGGTGCTGTCGGCGTTCGGCGTGTCGCGATCGCGCGGGCCCGGGAACACGCTCCTCATGACCTCCGACCCCATGGCCCTGCCGTCCGATCCGACGACCAACGGCCCTCCCCCGTCCACGTCCCCGGACGCGTCCCCGGACGCTTCTTCGAAGCGGCCCGCGCTCCGCACCTGGGACGTCGACGATCTGCCCGCCCTCGACTTCGATCCGCTGATGACCGAACTGCTCCACGACGAGCCGATCGCCCGGATCAGCCTCCCGTTCGCCGCGGACCACGAGGCGTGGCTGGTCACCCGGTACGAGGACGTCCGGGCCGTGACGTCCGACCCCCGCTTCAGCCGGACGGCCCTCCTCGACCGGGCGGTGACCGGGATGACCGGCCACCGGGTGGCCTCGAAGGCAGCCCTGAACTACGCCGACCCGCCGTACCACACGCAGCTGCGCAAGGCGGTGACCAAGGCGTTCACCGGGCAGTCCACCAAGCGGCTGCGGCCGCTCGCCCAGGCGACCTGCGACCGGCTGCTCGACGCGATGGAGGCGGCCGGCCGCCCCGCCGATCTGATGACCCGTCTTCACGGGCCGCTGCCGCTGTCGGTGGTGTGCGATCTGCTCGGCGTCCCGGAGGAGGACCGGGCGGAGCTGGCCTCCTGGCCGGACCTCATCCTGTCCTCCGGGCCCGGCCCGGAAAGCAGCGAGGCCGCGAAGGCGCACATCCACCGCTACATCACGGATCTCCTGGAGCAGCGCCGCGCCGAGCCCGCCGACGACCTGGGCGGGGTGCTCGCCGAATCGCTCGCCGAGGGCCGGATCGACGGCGACGAGGCCGTGTCCCTGGCGATGGCGATCCTCATCAGCGGCACGCACGCGGTCCGCAACAACAGCGCCAACATGGTCTATCTCCTGCTGACCCGGCCGGATCTGGCCGACCGGCTGCGCGCCGAGCCCGGTCTCCTCCCCCGAGCCGTCGACGAGCTGCTGCGCTGGATCCCGCACCGCAACGGCGTGGGCCTGCCGCGGATCGCCCTGGAGGACGTGGAGATCGGCGGGGTGACCATCCGCGCCGGGGAGGCGGTGTACGCGTCCTACCTGGCCGCCAACCGCGACCCGGCCGTCTACACCGACCCGCACACCGTCGACTTCGACCGCGCGGACATCGCGCACATGGCCTTCGGGCACGGGCCGCACCACTGCATGGGCGCGATGCTGACCCGGATGGAGTCCGAGGTGATGCTGTCGACCCTGCTCACCCGCTACCCGGAGCTGCGCCTGGCGGGCCGGCCCGAGGACGTGCCGTTCCAGTCCAAGGGCCTGATCAGAGGCCCGAAGGAGCTGTACGTCACCTGGTGAACGTCACCTCGTGAACGTCACGTGCCGTACGTCACCCGGTGCCCCTCGGCCGGCGGCACCTCGTGCGCTCAGTGCGCGCGGTCGTACGTCTCCGTCAGCTCGCGGCACTGCTTGACGTCGTCGGCCATCGCCGCGAGCAGGTCGTCGAGGGTGTCGAACTTCAGCATCCCGCGCACGTACGCCAGAAAGTCGACGGTCACGTGGAGGCCGTACAGGTCCAGGCCCTCGCGGTCGATCGCGTACGCCTCCACCGTCCGCTCGGTGGCGTCGAACTGCGGGTTGGTGCCCACCGAGATCGCCGCGGGCATCCGCTCCCCGGCCGCCGTCAGCCAGCCCGCGTAGACGCCGTCGGCCGGGATCGCGGTGTGCGGCAGCGTCTCGACGTTGGCCGTCGGGAAGCCCAGCTCGCGGCCGCGCTGCGCGCCGCGCACGACGATGCCCTCGACGCGGTGCGGGCGGCCCAGGATCTCGGCGGCGCCCGCCATGTCGCCGGCCGCGACCAGGCGCCGGGTCAGCGTGGAGGAGAACGGCTCGCCGCCGCCCGCCTCGCCGCTCACCCGCAGGTCGATGACCTCGACGTCGTAGTCGTAGGTGGCGCCCAGCTCGGCGAGGTAGCCCACGTTTCCGGCGGCCTTGTGGCCGAAGCGGAAGTTGGGGCCCTCGATGACCCGGCGCGCGTGCAGCTTGTCGACGAGGACCTTCACGATGAAGTCCGCCGGGGACAGCTGCGAGAACTCGGCGGTGAAGGGCAGGACGAGCACCGCGTCCACGCCCAGTTCGGCCATCAGCTCGGCGCGCCGGTGGTGCGGGGCGAGCAGCGGCGGGTGGCTGCCGGGGCGGACGACCTCGGAGGGGTGCGGGTCGAAGGTGACGACGACGGAGGGGACGCCCAGCTCGCGGGCGCTCTCGACGGCCCGGCCGATGATCAGCTGGTGCCCTCGGTGCACCCCGTCGTAGGAACCGATGGTGACGACGCTGCGCCCCCAGTCCTCGGGGATGTCCTCCAAGCCACGCCAGCGCTGCACTGTGACCGCTCCTCGTCCGCCTCTACCCGTGTGCGCGCCTGTCGGCGCAGGTCTAAGACTGCCATGAGCATGCGGCCGCGTCGGCATCGGCATGGTGTTCCGTACGTCTCGGCGCCCGCCGGGGCGAGGGCGCAACGGCCCGTACATCCGGGTCGACCGGCCCGTCCGCACCCCCGCGAGCCTCCGGGGCCACCTCCCCGCGGGGCTCCGGACCGGCGTCCCGTACGGCCCGCAGCTCCCGGCGCAAGAAGCGGGAGGCACCCGTGCCGGGGGCCTCCAGGACCGGGCCGAGCGCCGCGCGCGGAGCGGGCAGCGCCAGCAGGCCGACGACCAGCGGGTGCAGGACGCAGCGCGTCTCGGGCCCCGCTTCGAGCCGCCGGTCGACGAAGTCGGCGACCAGCTCCGCGCCCTCGGGGTGCCGTTCCGCGTACCCGGCGACGAGGGCCGCGGCCTGCCGGGCGATCCGCGGGGTGTCGACGGCGGCGAGGGCGCGCAGGACGGCGGCGGGCTCGGGGCCGTCGAGCCGGGCGCGCAGCGCGTCGAGGACGGGACCGGGTTCGGGGTGGGTGGCGAGCGCCGCCGCGAGGGCGTCCGCGGGCACGCCGGGGTCGGCGAGCGCCCGGGGCAGATAGCGGTCCCGGCAGCCGGGGTCCTGGACGAGCAGCCCGAGCGCGGGGCCGTGCAGCGCGCGGTCGCCGGGCCGGGCGAGCAGGGCGAGCGCCGCGTAGCGCAGGGTGGCGCGCTCGGCCTCGCCGGTCGCGTACGGGGCGACCAGCCGGCCGTACGTGACGGCGGCCGCGCGCCGGGACGGGCGGCCGTCGTCGTGCGCCCACCGCTCGACGGCCCGGCACAGGGCGGCGGGCTCGTCCTCGGCGAGCGCGGCGAGCAGATCCTCGGCGAGCGGGTGGGCGGTGACGACGAGGGCCTCGCACAGGTCGTCGGCGGCCAGGCCCCGATGGGTGTGCAGCAGGGCCTGCGCGGCGTCGCCGACGGTGGCACCGGGCATCCCGGCGAGGTCCCGGTCGTCGGAGAACCAGCGGCACAAAAGCGGCTGCACCCCGCGCGGGTCGGCGCTCAGCCGCTCGGCCACGAGGTCGAGGAACCGGGCCGGGCCGCCGGGTGCCCCGCCCGGCGGCGGGTCCGTGACCACGAGGCGCCGCAGCAAATCCAGCCGCTCGCCCTCCGGCACGGCGAGGCCCGCCCAGAACTCCGGGCCGAACACCGCGTACCCGGCGAAGGTCTCCCGGGCCTCCGGCCGCCGCCCGATGTGGTCCGCGAGGCGGCGCAGCACCGGCAGCCGGGGCCGTGCGTCGGTGAGCGGGGTCAGCACCCCGGCGAGCAGCCGCGACGCCCACCAGACGCCTTCCGCGCGCCCCGCCCCGGGCGTCCGCTCCCCCGCGGCGAGGCCCGCGACGCCCGCGAGATCCGCGACGTCGGCGAGATCGGCGCAGTCCGCGAGCGTGTCCGCGAGCCAGCGCAGCCGGGGCCCGAGCCCGTCCGCGCCGTGGTCGCGGTGGAGCCGGCGCAGCGCCTGGAGGACCGGGCCGATGCGATGCCGGGGCACCGGCAGCGCGGCCGGCTGGTGGACCAGGGTGTCGAGGGCGCGGTCCACGTCGAGATGGGCGCCCTGGAGCCAGTCGGCGACCTCCTCGTGGGCGAAGCGGTAGCCGGCGCCGGCCGGGACGAGCAGGGCCTCGGTGAGGGCCGCCGAGGCCCATCCCGTACGCCAGGGGAACAGCTCCTCGAAGGAGGCGCGGTCCAGTGCGCCCTGGCCCGGGCCGAGGCAGCGGCGGGCGGCCTCGTGAACACTGCCGGCGACCTGGGCGGCGAGCCGGCGGACGGCCGTGCCGCGCGGGACGGGGCGCCGGGTGGCGGCGATCCGGACGGCGACGCGCAGGCACATCAGGTCCAGGTGGGCGGCGAAGATCTCCTCGCGGCCCGGCCGGCCCGGCAGGTCTCCGCGGGCGGCGGTGCGCAGCTCGCCGAGGAGCCGCAGCGCGAGCGGGTGCCGGGCGTCCGCCTCGGCGATGGCGTCGTCGGGTACACCGTGCCGCCGCCGGGCCTCGGTCGCCTCCGGTTCGGTCAGGTCGCCCAGCTCGACGACGGCGGGCGCGCACGCGTACAGCGGGACGGTCAGCTCGGCGTGCTCGGGCCGGCAGGCGACGATCATGCGGGCGCCGTGCGCGGTCAGCCACTCCTCGGTGACGGCCGCCCAGCGCGTGAGGCGGGGCGCGAGCAGCGGCGGCATCTCCTCGGGCGAGTCGAGGAGGATCAGCAGCGGCCCGTGCGCGGCGGCCTGCTCCGGGGTGACGGCCGCCGGGTCGCCCAGGGCACCGGAGGCGGCGACGATCCGGCCGGCCCGGGTGAGGACGCGGCGGACGGCGTCGGCCACCGAGCCGTCCTCGGCCAGCAGGTCGGCGCCGCGCAGCCGGACGGTGGGCGCGGGCGCCGGTCCGTGGGCGCGGCGGGCTGCGAGGGCGGCGAGGGCGGTGCTGCGGCCGGTGCCGGGGGCGCCGACGACCAGGACGACCGGCCGGTCGCCGGGGTCGCGGACCCGCTCGCCCCAGGTGCCGGAGTCGCCGGAGCGGCCGGTGGTGGTGGCGGCGAGTTCCAGCACGCCCGCCGGGTTGAGGTGGCGGCCGTAGCAGGGGACGGTGGCGGCGTTGCGGCGCAGCAGGACGGCGAGCGGGCCGAGCGGCGGGATCGGCAGGGCGCGCGGCTCGGCGGGCCGGCCGCCGTCCCGCACGGCGCCGAGGATGCCGAGGACGGCTCCGGTGACGGGGTCGAGGACGGGCCCGCCGGCGGTCGGGCCGCTCTCCAGGAGGGCCTCGGCGCCCTCGGTGCCGATGGCGAGGGCCTGGCCGGGCCCGGCGGCCCCGGTCCCGTCGCCGGGGCCGAGCACCCGCGCCTCGCGCCAGCCGTACGCGGCGATCCGTACGTACGTGCCGGGCTCGATCTCCGTACGCCGGGCGAGCGGCAGCGGCGGGCAGGTCAGGCCCTTGGTGCGGACGAGCGCGAGCCCGCAGCCGGGGAACACGGTGATGTCGGTGAGGCCCGCCCGCCACGTCTGCCCGGCGAAGGTGCGCAGGTGCAGGGTGTCGTGTCCGGCGACCACCTCGTGGCCGGTGAGCAGCGTGCCGTGGTGGTCGGCGAGGAATCCCGTGCCGAGCGGCTGTCCGGCCGGATCCTCGATCCTGACCAGTGCGGTGCGAGTCCTGCTCCCCATGCGTCCGACGGTAGGTCGGTGATGATCTCCGGATAAAGCGGGAAAGCCGAAAGCGCCCCCTCTCACCTCCGCTTTCACCCCGAGCGCCTGCACGATGGAATGAACTCCCCGGAAAAACGCCGATGGGGCGAGCACAGGTGTGCTCGCCCCATCGGACCGGCTTCAGGTGCCCGGGTACCCGGGCGCTCAGCCGAAGACGGCCAGGCTCTTGGCCTTGCCCCGCTGCGCCTCGACCAGCGCGAGCAGCCGCCCGTCCGGCCCGTAGACCGCGACCGGGCCCTCGGGATACTCCGGCATCTCCAGGCGTACGCCGTTCAGCAGCAGCCGGGCCCGCTTCTCGTCGACGTCCCAGCGCGGGAACGCCGCCGCGGCCGCGTCGGCGACCGGCATGACCGTCAGCTCCTCCTGGAGCTGGTCCAGGGTGCGGGCGCGGTCCAGCTTGTACGGACCGACGCGGGTGCGGCGCAGTGCGGTCAGATGACCGCCCACGCCGAGCCCGGCGCCGAGGTCCCGGGCGAGCGCCCGGATGTACGTACCGGAGGAGCAGACGACGGAGACCACCAGGTCCACGACCGGGGTCCCGTCCTCGGCGACCGCTTCCCGCACGTCGTACACCTGGAACGAGGAGACCGTGACCGGCCGGGCCGGGATCTCGAACTCCTCGCCGCCGCGTACGCGCGCGTAGGACCGCTTGCCGTCGATCTTGATCGCGGAGACCTTCGACGGCACCTGCATGATCGCACCGGTCAGCTCGGCCACACCGGCGTCGATCTGCTCGCGGGTGACCTTCGACGCGTCGACCGACGCCGTGATCTCGCCCTCGGCGTCGTCGGTGATGGTGGTCTGACCGAGGCGGATGGTGCCCAGGTACTCCTTCTCGGTCAGCGCGAGGTGACCGAGCAGCTTGGTCGCCCGCTCCACGCCGAGGACGAGGACGCCCGTGGCCATGGGGTCGAGCGTGCCCGCGTGGCCGACCCGGCGGGTCTTGGCGATCCCGCGCATCTTGGCCACGACGTCATGCGAAGTGAAGCCCGACGGCTTGTCGACGATGACAAGCCCTCCCCCAGCCTCCGGCCGGGAGCTGCCCTCATCAGGCGTGTTTTTTCGCGTGCTCATTCGGCGGCTTCGTCCTCGCCCGGCTTCTTGTAGGGGTCGGCCTCGCCGGCGAACGCGGCGCCCGAGGACGACTCGCGCACCTTGGCGTCCGAGGCCCGCGCCTGGTCGAGGAGGTCCTCGATGTTCTTCGCGGTCTCCGGAAGGGCGTCGGCCACGAAGGTCAGCGTCGGGGTGAACTTGGTGCCCGCGGCCTTGCCGACGGACGAGCGCAGGATGCCCTTGGCGCTCTCCAGGCCGGCGGCGGCGCTCGCGCGCTCCTCCTCGTCGCCGTAGACCGTGTAGAAGACCGTGGCCTCCCGCAGGTCGCCGGTGACGCGGGTGTCCGTGATGGTCACGTGCGTGCCCAGGCGCGGGTCCTTGATGCCGCGCTGCAGCTTCTCGGCGACCACCTCCCGGATGAGGTCCGCCAGTTTCTTCGCCCGCGCGTTGTCGGCCACTGGTCCTTCTCCTTCTTTGCCTTGCTCATTCAGTCTTCATCAGTGTGGAGCCTGCGTCGCACCGAGAGCAGCTCCACCTCGGGCCGGGCCGCGACCAGCCGCTCGCAGCGGTCCAGCACGTCCGACACGAACCCCGCGTCCCCGGCCACCAGCGCGACCCCGACCTGGGCCCTTCGATGGAGGTCCTGGCCGCTCACCTCGGCCGCGCTCACGGAGAACTTGCGCTGGAGCTCGGCCACGATGGGCCGGACGACGGAGCGTTTCTCCTTCAACGAATGAACGTCGCCGAGGAGCAGATCGAAGGACAGTGTCCCCACGTACATGTGGTGCCGGATGTCCCGCCGGTTCGGGTTCGACGGCCCGCCGTGCCGTCGCCCGGCGGGAACATCAGAACGGTACACGCAACGGCCGGGGCCGATCGACGGAAATACTCCCGCCGACCGGCCCCGGACACGCCGTGCGTGGTTACACCCGCGGCTTCTCGCGCATCTCGTAAGTGGCGATGACATCGTCGATCTTGATGTCGTTGTAGTTGCCGAGGTTGATACCGCCCTCGAAGCCCTCGCGGATCTCGGTGACGTCGTCCTTGAAGCGACGCAGACCCGAGATGGTGAGGTTCTCCGAGACGACCTTGCCGTCGCGGATGAGGCGCGCCTTGCTGTTGCGCTTGACCTCGCCCGAGCGGACCAGGACACCGGCGATGTTGCCCAGCTTGGACGAACGGAAGACCTCGCGGATCTCCGCCGTACCCAGCTCGACCTCTTCGTACTCCGGCTTCAGCAGGCCCTTCAGGGCCGCCTCGATCTCCTCGATCGCCTGGTAGATGACCGAGTAGTAACGGACCTCGACACCCTCGCGCTCGGCCATCTGCGCCGCGCGGCCGGCCGCGCGGACGTTGTAGCCGATGACGATCGCGTCGGAGCCCATCGCCAGGTTGATGTCCGACTCCGTGACCTCACCGACGCCGCGGTGGAGGACCCGGATGTCGACCTCTTCGCCGACGTCGAGCTGGAGCAGCGAGGACTCGAGAGCCTCGACCGCACCGGACGCGTCGCCCTTGATGATGAGGTTGAGCTGCTGGATCTCGCCGGCCTTGAGCACCTTGTCGAGGTCCTCGATGGACACCCGGCGCACCCGCTTGGCGAAGGCCGCGTTGCGCTCGCGCGCCGCGCGCTTCTCGGCGATCTGACGGGCCGTACGGTCCTCGTCGACGACCAGGAAGTTGTCGCCGGCACCCGGGACGTTGGTGAGACCCAGGACGAGGACGGGAGTCGACGGGGTCGCCTCCTCGACGTTGTTGCCCTTGTCGTCGAGCATGGCCCGGACACGGCCGTACGCGTCGCCGACGACCATCGTGTCGCCGATGCGCAGCGTTCCGCGCTGGACCAGGACCGTCGAGACGGCACCGCGGCCGCGGTCGAGGTGGGACTCGATCGCAATACCCTGCGCGTCCTGGTCGGGGTTGGCCCGCAGGTCGAGCGAGGCGTCGGCGGTGAGGATCACGGCCTCCAGCAGGGAGTCGATGTGCAGACCCTGCTTGGCGGAGATGTCGACGAACATGGTGTCGCCGCCGTACTCCTCGGCCACCAGACCGAACTCGGTCAGCTGGCCACGGACCTTGACCGGGTCCGCGCCCTCGACGTCGATCTTGTTGACCGCGACCACGATCGGCACACCGGCCGCCTGGGCGTGGTTGAGCGCCTCGATCGTCTGCGGCATCACACCGTCGTTGGCCGCGACCACGAGGATCGCGATGTCGGTCGACTTCGCACCACGGGCACGCATGGCGGTGAACGCCTCGTGACCCGGGGTGTCGATGAAGGTGATGCGACGCTCTTCACCGTTGACCTCGGTGCCCACCTGGTAGGCACCGATGTGCTGGGTGATGCCACCGGCCTCGCCCGCGACCACGTTGGTCTTGCGGATCGCGTCGAGCAGGCGGGTCTTACCGTGGTCGACGTGACCCATGACGGTCACGACCGGCGGACGGGAGACCAGGGCCTCTTCGCCGCCCTCGTCCTCGCCGAACTCGATGTCGAAGGACTCGAGCAGCTCACGGTCCTCCTCCTCGGGGGAGACGATCTGAACCGTGTAGTTCATCTCGTCGCCGAGGAGCTGCAGCGTCTCGTCGGAGACGGACTGCGTGGCCGTGACCATCTCGCCGAGGTTCATCATGACCGCGACGAGCGACGCCGGGTTGGCGCCGATCTTCTCCGCGAAGTCGGTGAGGGACGCACCGCGCGACAGGCGAATGGTGTCGCCGTTGCCGCGAGGCAGCATCACGCCGCCCACGGACGGGGCCTGCATGGCCTCGTACTCCTGGCGCCTCTGACGCTTCGACTTGCGACCACGACGCGCGGGACCGCCGGGACGACCGAAGGCGCCCTGCGTGCCACCACGGCCACCCGGGCCACCGGGACGGCCACCGAAGCCGGGACGACCGCCGAAGCCGCCGCCACCACCGGGACCACCGGGACGACCGCCGCCGCCACCCGGACCACCGGGACGGCCGGCGAAGCCGCCGCCACCGCCACCGGGACCGGCCGGACGACCGGCGAAGCCGGGACGACCGCCGCCGCCACCACCGGGACGACCACCGGGACCGCCGGGACGACCACCGGGGCCGCCGCCGGGACGCGGGCCGGCAGCGGGACGCTGCGGCATCATGCCCGGGTTCGGACGGTTACCGCCGGGGCCACCGCCGGGACGCGGCGCCTGCGGGCGCGGCATGGAACCGGGGGTCGGACGGGCGCCGCCCTGACCCTGCGGACGCGGGGTACCCGGGGCACCGCCCGGACCCTGCGGGCGCGGGGCACCGCCGGGAGCGCCGCCGGGACGCGGAGCGCCACCCTGCGGACGGGGCGCCTGCGGGCGCGCCATGCCGGTGGAACCACCGGAGGTGAAGGGGTTGTTGCCCGGACGCGGGCCGGCCGGACGACCGCCCGGACGGGGACCCTGCTGGCCGGGACGGGCACCCTGCTGGCCACCCTGACCCGGACGACCGCCCTGCTGAGCCGGACGGGCCGGACGCGGGCCGGGGGTCGCACCGGGACGCGGACCGGCGGCCGGAGCCGACGGAGGCGCGGTGAACTCCGGGGTGGTCGGAGCCGGGGCGGCGGGCGCCGGCTTGGGCGCGGGAGCCGCGGGCTTCGGACCCGGGGTCGGACGGGGACCAGGCGCCGCGGCCGAGGGCTTCTCGGCGGCGGGCTTGGGGGCAGCCGGACGGGCGGCCTGCGCCGGAGACGGCGCGGGAGCCCCAGGCTTGGGGGCAGCCGGACGGGCAGCCTGCGCCGGAGACGGCGCGGGAGCCCCAGGCTTGGGGGCGGGCGCCGCCTTGCGGGGCGCACCAGGCTTCGCAGCGGACTTACCGGCGCCGCCGGGTCCCTGCAAAGCATCAGTCAGCTTGCGCACGACCGGCGCCTCGATCGTCGAGGACGCCGAACGGACGAATTCACCGAGTTCTTGGAGCTTGGCCATGACGACCTTGCTCTCCACACCGAACTCCTTGGCGAGTTCGTATACCCGGACCTTAGCCACATCGCTCCTTTTAGGTCCGGTTACCGCCGGACCGTCGCTACTTCATGGGCGTACTCATCGCGTACTCATCGAGTGCTCATCGCAATCTCGACCTACTTCCGACTCGCGAGGTACCTGACCGCACGGGATTCCGTGCCGTTCTTCTTCACTGCGGTGCCGTCCGCTCGACATGGAGGCGCAATGCCGCCGTGTCGAGCGCTCCCTGGACCTTGAAGGCCCTGGAGAACGCCCGGCGGCGGACCGCCAGGTCGAGACAGTGCAAGGCGGGGTGCACGTAGGCACCCCGGCCGGGCAGCGTACCGCGATGATCGGGGACGCACTCGTCCTTATTCATCACGATCCGCAGCAGGTCGCTCTTGGCCGCTCGCTCCCGGCATCCCACACAGGTTCGCTCAGGGCACGCGCAGGCATGCGTCCGGCCAGACACGATTAAGTCTACCTCCCCGTTCCGACCTCACCCGTTCGGGGCAAAAATCGAACAGTCGTTGGCCAAAAAACGGTCTCCGCACGGTGGCGGAGACCCCTCGGCCCCTTCTCAGCTCTCGTCGCCGGACGGCTCGGTGTCCGGCCGGATGTCGATCCGCCAGCCGGTGAGACGGGCGGCCAGGCGGGCGTTCTGGCCCTCCTTGCCGATCGCCAGCGACAGCTGGTAGTCGGGCACCGTCACCCGGGCCGACCGGGCGGCCATGTCGACGACCTCGACCTTCGACACCCGGGCCGGGGAGAGCGCGTTCGCCACCATCTCGGCCGGGTCGTCCGACCAGTCGACGATGTCGATCTTCTCGCCGAGCAGCTCCGCCATCACATTGCGCACCCGGCCGCCCATGGGACCGATGCAGGCACCCTTGGCGTTCAGGCCGGAACGAGTCGAACGGACCGCGATCTTGGTGCGGTGGCCGGCCTCGCGGGCGATCGCCGCGATCTCCACCGAGCCGTCGGCGATCTCCGGCACCTCGAGGGCGAAGAGCTTCTTCACCAGATTGGGGTGCGTACGGGAGAGGGTGACGGACGGACCACGCACACCCTTGGCCACCCGTACGACGTACGTACGAAGCCGCAGACCGTGCGTGTAGTCCTCGCCCGGCACCTGCTCCTGCACCGGCAGGATGGCCTCCAGCTTGTCGTCCAGCTTGACCAGGACGTTCTTCGGGTCCTTGCCCTGCTGCACCTGGCCCGCGACGATGTCGCCCTCGCGGCGCGCGTACTCGCCGAAGGTGACGTCGTTCTCGGCATCGCGCAGACGCTGCTGGATGACCTGGCGGGCGGTGCTGGCGGCGATCCGGCCGAAGTCCGACGGGGTGTCGTCGAAGTCCTTGGGCTGCTGCCCCTCCTCCAGGTCGGCGGGGTCTTCCTTCGCCCACACCGTCACGTGACCGGTGCGCCGGTCCAGCTCCACGCGCGCGTGGCGGCGGGCGTCGGGGGTGCGGTGGTAGGCGATGAGGAGGGCCGACTCGATCGCCTCGACCAGCATCTCGAAGGAGATGTCCTTCTCCTGTGCCAAGCCCTTCAGGAGCTTCACGTCGATGTCCACGGCTACGCCTCCTCTTCCTTCTTGTCCTTGCGGTTGAACTCGATCTCGACACGCGCCTTGTCGATGTCGGCGAACTCCACCCGGCGGGCGGTCGCCTTGCGGCCCTTGACTCCCGGCACCTCGGTGTCCAGGCCGTCGTCGTCCACGGCCAGGATGCGGGTGACGAGGTCGCCGCCCTCCTTCAGCCGCAGCTTCACCAGACGGCCGGTGGCGCGCACGTAGTGGCGGTGCTCGGCGAGGGGGCGGTCCGCGCCCGGGGAGCTGACTTCGAGGACGTACTCGCCCTCGCCCATCACGTCGGTCTCGTCGAGCTTCTCGGAGATGACGCGGCTCAGCTCGGCGCAGGCGTCCAGTTCCACGCCCTCGTCCGAGTCGACGATGACCCTCAGCAGTCCGCGGCGGCCGGCCCGGGACACCTCGATCTCCTCGAGGTCCAGATCCTTCGCGTGCACGAGCGGCTCCAGAAGACCGCGCAGCCGTTCGTTCTGGGTGGTGCTCATCCGGGTGACTCCTCGGCCGCGTGTGCTGTTGTGGGTTCGTCGCGTGTCAGATCAAAGGGTATCCGGTTCCGGAGGGTGTTGCCGTCCACCGGGCCGCCGGCCGCGGGTACGCTCGCCTGCGGCGATCCACGGTGAACAACGGACCATCCGACAAACCGACGGTCGAGACCATCCACAGGCAATCCACAGGCGATCGACGGCCCGCCACGGCGGCGGCCGGTGAGGGAGTGGGCGTGACGACGGTGAACAGGCGCGTGCTCCTGGCCGCGGGTGCGGCGGGCACGGCCGGCGCGGCGGCGGCCCTGGCGGGCTGCGCCTCCGGCGGGGAGCGGGGAACGGGACAGCCGAGCGCGGCGGAACGGGCCGCGCGCGCGGAAGCGGCGCTGCGCACCCGCTCGGCGGCCACCGGCCGCACCCTCCTCGCCCGGTACGACGCGGTGCTCGCCGCGCACCCCGCGCTCGCCGGCCGGCTCAGGCCGCTGCGCGCGGCGGTCGCGGCGCACGTGACGGCGCTCGGCGAAGGCGGCAGCGCTCCGGCGCCGCCGGCCTCCCCCTCCCCCTCCGCGTCCGCCTCCCCGTCCGCTTCGGCGTCGGCCACCGCCCCCGCGCGCGTACCGGCCGATCCGGACGCGGCGCTGCGGGAACTGGCCGCCGCCGTCCGGGCGACCGCCGACACCCACACGGCCGCACTCGACACCGCGCCGCCCGAGTACGCCCGGCTGCTGGCCTCCGTCGCCGCCGCCGGCGCCGCCCAGACCTTCCTGCTCACCGAGGCGGGGACCGGAACCGAGACCGAAGGGGGCCGCGGATGACCGCGCTCGCCGCCGCCCAGGCCGCACTCGCCGCCGAGCACGCCGCCCTGTACGGGTACGGGGTCGTCGGCGGCCGGCTCGGCGAGGACCGGCGGGCCGAGGCCACCGCCGCCCACACCGCGCACCGCGCGCGCCGCGACGCGCTCCGCCGCACCGTCCGGGACCTGGGCGGCGACCCGGTCGCCGCGGCCCCCGGCTACGAGCTGCCGTTCGCGGTGCCGGACCCGGCCTCCGCCGTCCGGCTCGCCGCCGTCCTGGAGGACCGGGTCGCGGGCGTCTACGCCGACCTCGTCCGCTCCGCGAAAGGCCCGCTGCGCCGGGACGCGGCGGCGGCCCTGCGCGAGGCGGCGGTCCGCGCCGCCCGCTGGCGCGGCGGCGTCGTAACCTTTCCTGGGCTCGCCGAGCGGGCCTGACCCCGTCCCCGACCTCGACCGCGACACCGCCCCGGACCTCGCCCGGACACCGAAGGAAGCACGCACCCATGGGTTTCGAACCGCCGCAGCGACTGGTGCGCGCCCTCGGCAGGACGTACGGCCGGACCGCCGCGGCCGAGTGGCTCGACCGGCTCCCGGAGCTGCTCCCCGGCGCGCTGGAGCAGGCCGGGCTGACCGCCGAGCGGGTCGTGGCCCCCGGCGGGCGCTCCAGCCTGGTCGTCCTCGTGCCCGGCGCCGCCCTGAAGCTGGCGCCCCCGGCCGCCCGGCCCGACCTGGAGCGGGACGCGCTCGCGCACTGGAACGGCTGGGGCACCGTCAAGCTGCTCGGCGAGGCCGGGGAGGGCGGGCTGCTCCTGGAGCGGCTGCACCCCGAGGTGTCGCTGCGCTCGCTGCCGGAGGCGAAGGCGCTGCTCGAAGCCGCCGACACGATCCGCAAGCTGTGGGTGGCGCCGCCCGCCGGGCACGGGTTCGAGACGGTCGCCGCGCGGACGGAGCGGCAGGCGGGCCTCATGGCGTCCTACCAGGCCGACGCGGACGCGGGCACGCTGGTGACGGCGGCCCTCACGGCCCGCGCCGAGCTGCTCGCGGGTACGGGCACGGGCACCGGCACGACTGCGGGCGCGGACGCGGGCTCCGGTCCGGGCTCCGATGAGACGTTTCTGCTGCACGGCGCCTTCCGTCAGGGCAAGGTCCTGGCCGGCGACCGCTCCCCGTGGCTCGCGGTCGGCCCCGAGCCGCTGGTCGGCGAGCGCGCCTACGACCTCGCCCGGCTGGTCCGCGACCGGGTGGAGGACCTGGTGGCCGCGTCGGCCGGGGCCTCGACGGCCCGCCGCCGGGTGAACAAGCTGGCCGACTCGCTGGAGGTGGACCGGGAGCGGCTGCGCGGCTGGACCCTGTTCCGCGCCGTGGAGTCGGCGACCCGCGCCCTGACCGCGGGACTGCGCGCCGACGCGGAACTGCTGCTGGAGTTCGCGGGCTGGCTGTGACGCTCGGGCCCTGAGGGGAATACCCTTGCTGTAACCCTTCCCCAGGGGGCCGTAATGATCCAAGAGCTCTTGACGGCGGCCGCCGCGGCCGGTGCCGTGATCGTGGTGTACGCGGGAGCGGCGGCGCGCGTGGTGAAGCAGTACGAGCGCGGCGTGGTGTTCCGCTTCGGCAAGCTGGTCGCCGAGGTGCGCCAGCCCGGTATCACGATGATCGTCCCGGGCGTCGACCGGCTGCACAAAGTGAACATGCAGATCGTGACGATGCCGGTGCCGGCCCAGGAGGGCATCACCCGCGACAACGTGACCGTGCGCGTGGACGCGGTCGTCTACTTCAAGGTCGTCGACGCGGCCGAGGCCCTGGTGCGCGTGGAGGACTACAAGTTCGCGGTCTCGCAGATGGCGCAGACCTCGCTGCGGTCGATCATCGGCAAGAGCGACCTCGACGACCTGCTGTCCAACCGCGAGAAGCTCAACCAGGGCCTGGAACTGATGCTGGACTCCCCCGCCATCGGCTGGGGCGTGCAGATCGACCGCGTCGAGATCAAGGACGTGTCACTGCCGGAGACGATGAAGCGCTCCATGGCCCGGCAGGCGGAGGCGGACCGGGAGCGGCGCGCGCGGCTGATCAACGCGGACGCGGAACTCCAGGCGTCGAAGAAGCTGGCGGAGGCGGCGCGCCAGATGGCGGACACGCCCTCCGCGCTCCAGCTGCGGCTGCTGCAGACCGTGATGGCCGTGGCGGCGGAGAAGAACTCGACGCTGGTCCTGCCGATCCCGGTGGAGCTGCTGCGCTTCCTGGAGCGCGGCGCTTCCGAGACGGCCCAGGCACAGGCGCAGGCACGGACCCAGGCCGAACCGCAGGCCGAGGCACGGGCCGAGCCGCAGGCCGAGGCCCAAGCCCCTGCGAAGCAGGCCGAGATCCCGGCCTCTCCCCCGCCGTCGGCGGCGTATCTCGCGGGCCGCGCGGACGCGGCGCGGGCCATCGCGGACCTGACCGGTCCGTCGGTGGAGCCGGCCGCGAAGGAGGGCGAGGAACGGTCGTAGCGCGGACGAAGGGGTGCGCGCCCGTGAGGACCCGCACCCCTTCGTCGTACGCAGGTGTCTACGTGCCTGCGTGTCCACGACGACCGTCAGGCGGAGAGGCGGGCGATCGCCTCGTCCACCGTCAGCTCCTCGCGCTCGCCCGTGCGGCGGTCCTTCAGCTCCAGGACGCCCTCGCCCGCGCGGCGGCCGGCGACCAGGATCTTCGGGACGCCGATGAGCTCGGAGTCCGTGAACTTGACGCCCGGGGAGACCCCGGCGCGGTCGTCGACAAGGACGCGCAGGCCGGCCGCGGCCAGCTTGTCGGAGACCTCCAGGGCCAGCTCGGTCTGGAGCGCCTTGCCGGCGGCGACGACGTGCACGTCGGCCGGGGCGACCTCGGCGGACCAGCACAGGCCCTTCTCGTCGGCGGTCTGCTCGGCGAGCGCGGCGACGGCGCGCGAGACGCCGATGCCGTACGAGCCCATGGTGACGCGGGAGGGCTTGCCGTTCTGGCCGAGGACATCGAGCTTGAGGGCGTCGGCGTACTTGCGGCCCAGCTGGAAGATGTGGCCGATCTCGATGGCGCGGTCCAGGGTCAGGCCGGTGCCGCACTTGGGGCAGGGGTCGCCGTCCTGGACGACGACCACGTCCACGTACGCGTCCACCTCGAAGTCACGGCCCGCGACGACGTTCTTCGCGTGCAGGCCCTCCTTGTTGGCGCCGGTGATCCAGGCGGTGCCGGGCGCGACGCGCGGGTCGGCGATGTAGCCGACCTTCTCCAGACCCTGCGGGCCGACGTAGCCGCGCACCAGGTCGGCGCGCCCGGCGAAGTCGGTCTCGGTGACCATCTCGACGGTGGCCGGGGCGAAGTGCGCCTCGACCTTGCCCATGTCGACCTCGCGGTCGCCGGGGACGCCGACGGCGACGATCTCGCCGTCGACCTTCACCAGCAGGTTCTTCAGCGTGGCGGAGGCCGGCACGCCGAGGGAGGCGGCGAGCGTCTCGATGGTCGGGGTGTCGGGGGTGGGGATCTCCTCGGCGGCCGGGACGGCGGAGCCGTCGACGGGCTTCAGCACGTAGGAGACGGCCTCGGTGTTCGCCGCGAAGTCGCAGTTCGGGCAGTCGGCGAAGGTGTCCTCGCCGGCCTCGGCCGGGGCCAGGAACTCCTCGGACTTCGAGCCGCCCATGGCGCCGGCGGTGGCGGCGCAGATGCGGTAGTCGAGGCCGAGACGCTCGAAGATCCGCTGGTACGCCTGGCGGTGCAGCGCGTACGAGTGGGCGAGGCCCTCGTCCTCCAGGTCGAAGGAGTACGAGTCCTTCATCAGGAACTCGCGGCCGCGCAGGATGCCCGCGCGGGGCCGGGCCTCGTCACGGAACTTGGTCTGGATCTGGTAGAGGATCACCGGCAGGTCCTTGTAGGACGTGCACTGGTCCTTGACCAGCAGGGTGAAGATCTCCTCGTGGGTGGGGCCGAGGAGGTAGTCGCCGCCCTTGCGGTCCTTGAGGCGGAACAGCTCGGCGCCGTACTCCTCCCAGCGGCCGGTGGCCTCGTAGGGCTCACGGGGCAGCAGGGCGGGCAGCGAGACCTCCTGGGCGCCGATGGCGTCCATCTCCTCGCGGACGATCCGCTCCACGTTGGAGAGGACCTTCTTGCCCAGCGGCAGCCAGCTCCAGATGCCGGCGGCGGTGCGGCGGACGTAGCCGGCGCGGACGAGCAGCTTGTGGCTGAGGACCTCGGCGTCCGCCGGGTCGTCGCGCAGCGTCTTCGCCATCAACTGGGACATGCGCTGGACCGGTGCGTTGGCCATGGTTCTCGTACTCCTGCCGGAAAAGGGTGATGGCCCCGAGGTTAGCGGGGCGCCCCCGGCTCGGAGAAATCAGTTCCCGCCGCCGCTCCCCCGGCGCAGCGGCAGCGGAGCGCCCATCACCGCGTACGGGCGCGGTGCGCTCGGGAAGTGGACCCGGCGCGCGAGGTCGGTGTAGCCGAGGGAACGGTAGAGCGCGCGGGCCGGGCTCTCGGTGTCGATCGCGGACAGGATCGAGCGCGGCAGGTCGGATCCGTCGGTGAGGGCGGTGATGAGCCGGCGGCCGACGCCCCGGCCCTGGTAGGCGGGGTGCACATGCAGCTCGGTGATCACGAAGGAGTCGGCCAGCCAGCCCTCGCTGCCGCTGACCCTCAGATACGGCTCGACGACCGTGGACCACCAGTGGGAGCGGTCGTTGGGCATCCCGTACACGAAGCCGACCAGCCGCCCGTCGGCGGTGGTCGCGCCCAGCGCGCGGGCGCCGGGGCTGAGGAGGTGGCGTACGACGATATGGCGGCGTACGGCGACCTCGGCGTCGTCGAGGCCGAAGGCGAGGGCCTGCACGGCGAGGGCCTCGTCGACCCGGGCGGCCAGGTCGACCGGCGCGATCACGACCTCGGTGTCATCCATGCGCGGCACCCTATCGGCAGGGGCGGGACCGGGCCTCGGGGCGGGGCCCCGGGGGCGAGGTCCTCGGGCCGGGGCCTCCGGTCAGAACAGCACGCTCATGAACGCGCCGACCTCCTGGAACCCGACCCGGCGGTACGCGGCCCGGGCCGGCACGTTGTAGTCGTTCACGTACAGGCTGACCACGGGCGCGACATCGGCGAGCGCGTAACGCAGCACGGCGGCCATGCCGGTCTCCGACAGGCCCTTGCCGCGGTGCTCGGGAGCCACCCAGACCCCCTGGATCTGGCAGGCCTCACGGGTGGCGGCGCCGATCTCGGCCTTGAAGACGACCTTGCCGTCGTCGATCCGCGCGAACGCCCGCCCCGAGCCGACCAGCTCCGCGACCCGCGCCTGGTAGAGCAGCCCGCCGTCCCCGGCGAGCGGCGAGACACCGACCTCCTCGGTGAACATGGCCACGCAGGCGGGCATGATCACGTCCATCTCGTCCTTGCGGACCCGGCGGACGTACGGATCGGCTGTCACGTCCACCGACGGCTTCTCGGACGCCATCAGCGGCTGATGGGCCCGGATGTCCCTGGCCGGGCCCCAGCCGGGCTCCAGCAGGCTCCACAGCAGGGCCGTGGGCTCCGCGGGCCCGACGATCGAGGAACAGCGACGCCCGACCCGGCGGGCCCGGTCCGCGAACGCGCGAACGGCCTCGGGGGTGGCGCAGATGGGCACGAGATTGGCCCCCGCGTAACAGAGCGACCGCAGCCGCCCCTCGCTGTACCAGCCCCACATCTCCCCGCCGAGCCGCCACGGGTCCAGCCCCGCGGCCTGCACGCGCGCGGTGACGAAGGCGTTCTCGACGGGAGCACTCTGCAGCACGGCGAGCGCGGCCCCGAGGTCGGCGGGCTCGAGGACCCGCGTCGATGATTGCGTCAACACGCCAGGCCCTCACCTACACATCCGCTGATGCTCGCACTGTACCCCGGCTTTTTTACGGCTTGGGGCGAGTGGGGTGGGGACGGGTTCGCCGGTACGGGCGTGGGCCCGGCCCACTCCTGGCGGACCGGGCCCACTCCGGGGGACCGTCAAACTACGAAATCGAGACCGAGGGCTCGCCGCTCTCGACGCCGTCCTTCTCCATCTGCTCGGCGATCTTCATGGCCTCGTCGATCAGGGTCTCGACGATCTTCGACTCGGGGACGGTCTTGATGACCTCGCCCTTCACGAAGATCTGGCCCTTGCCGTTGCCGGAGGCGACGCCCAGGTCGGCCTCGCGGGCCTCGCCGGGGCCGTTGACGACACAGCCCATGACGGCCACGCGCAGCGGGACCTCCATGCCCTCGAGGCCGGCGGTGACCTCCTCGGCGAGCTTGTAGACGTCGACCTGGGCACGGCCGCAGGACGGGCAGGAGACGATCTCCAGCTTCCGCGGACGGAGGTTCAGGGACTCCAGGATCTGGTTGCCGACCTTGATCTCCTCGACCGGCGGGGCGGAGAGGGAGACGCGGATGGTGTCGCCGATGCCCTCGGCGAGCAGCGCGCCGAAGGCGACGGCGGACTTGATGGTGCCCTGGAAGGCGGGGCCGGCCTCGGTGACGCCGAGGTGCAGCGGGTAGTCGCACTGGGCGGCGAGCTGGCGGTAGGCGTTGACCATCACGACCGGGTCGTTGTGCTTGACCGAGATCTTGATGTCGCGGAAGCCGTGCTCCTCGAAGAGGGACGCCTCCCAGAGCGCCGACTCGACGAGGGCCTCCGGGGTGGCCTTGCCGTACTTCTGGAGCAGGCGGCGGTCGAGGGAGCCCGCGTTCACGCCGATGCGGATCGGGACGCGCGCGTCGCCCGCCGCCTTGGCGATCTCCTTGACCTTGTCGTCGAACTGCTTGATGTTGCCCGGGTTGACGCGGACCGCGGCGCAGCCGGCGTCGATGGCGGCGAACACGTACTTGGGCTGGAAGTGGATGTCGGCGATGACCGGGATCTGCGACTTCCTCGCGATGGTGGCGAGGGCGTCGGCGTCGTCCTGGGTGGGGCAGGCCACGCGCACGATCTGGCAGCCGGAGGCGGTCAGCTCGGCGATCTGCTGGAGGGTGGCGCCGATGTCGGACGTACGGGTCGTGGTCATCGACTGGACCGACACGGGGGCGTCGCCGCCGACCGCCACCGATCCGACCTGGATCTGCCGGCTCTTGCGCCGCTCGGCGAGCTTGATCGGAACGGTCGGGATACCGAGAGAGATCGCGGTCATCAGCTGTACAACCCCAAGGTGTGGTTCATCCGGCTCAGGTGCTTCGAGGTATTCGAGGTTACCGCCCCTACGGCCGGTGGCCGGACACCGCACGGGTTCCGGCCACCGGAGTCGCTCCGTCGTCAGGTGAGTTTCACCGGGTTGACGACGTCGGCGACGAGGACGAGCAGGGTGAAGCAGACGAAGACTCCGGCGACGACATACGCGACGGGCATCAGCTTCGCGACGTCGAACGGGCCCGGGTCAGGCCGCTTGAAGATCCGCGCGGCGTGCCGGCGGACCGACTCCCACAGGGCGCCGGCGATGTGGCCGCCGTCGAGCGGGAGCAGCGGGAGCATGTTGAACAGGAACAGCGACACGTTGAACATGACCAGCAGGTTCATGAACCAGACGAGGATCGTCTGGGGCGGCGCGTCCACGGTCATCAGCTCGCCGCTGATGCGGGCGGCGCCGACGACGCCGACGGGCGAGTCCTGCTTGCGTTCGCCGTCGCCGAAGGCGGCGTCCCACAGGGCGGGGATCTTGCCGGGCAGCGCGAGGACGGATTCGACGCCGGCCTGGAGCTGCTGGGACATCCGGTCGGCCGACTGTCCGAAAGTGAGCGGGACGACTTCGCGGCCCGATTCGAAGCCGAGGTAGCCGGCGGAGACGTACTGGAGGGGCTGGACGACGTTTCCGTCGGCGTCCTTCTTGAGGACCTTGTTCTCCAGGAGCGTCGCCTTCAGGCCCACTTCCTTGCCGTCTCGTTCGACGGTGAGGGTGGCGGGGCCGGTGGTGGCGCGGATGCGGTCGGAGAGGGTGTTCCAGTCGGAGACCCGCTCACCGTCGAAGGCCACGATCCGGTCGCCCTTGAGCAGGCCGGCCGCCTTCGCGGGCGAGGGCCGGTCGCTGGGCTTGCAGGCGTCGCGCTTCTCGCTCTGGTCGATGACGCAGTTGGTGACGCCGGCGACCTTGGTGGTCTGGGCCTCGAAGCCGATGGCCATGGCGCTGCCGAAGAACAGGACGACGGCGAGCACCAGGTTCATGAACGGCCCGGCGAACATGACGATGACGCGCTTCCACGGCTTGCGCGTGTAGAAGAGGCGGTCCTCGTCGCCGGGCTCCAGCTCCTCGAAGGACGCCTCGCGGGCGTCCTCGATCATGCTGCGCCAGGGGGAGGTCGAGCGGGCCTCGATCCGGCCGTCCTTGCCGGGCGGGAACATGCCGATCATGCGGATGTAGCCGCCGGCCGGGATGGCCTTGAAGCCGTACTCCGTCTCGCCCTTCTTCCGCGACCAGATGGTCGGGCCGAAGCCGACCATGTACTGCGGCACCCGGATGCCGAAGATCTTGGCCGTGGAGAGGTGGCCCAGTTCGTGCCAGGCGATGGAGACGAGCAGGCCCAGCGCGAACAGCACCAGACCCAGCACGTACAGGAATACCGTCATGCGCGCGCCTCCGCGATGGCCTTCGCCGAGAGTTCCCGGGCCCGGGCCCGCGCCCAGGTCTCGGCTTCCAGGACGTCCGGCACCGTCAGGGAAGTTCCCTGGCCGGGGTCGCCGTGCTCGTCGACGACCGACGTGACGGTGTCCATGATCGCGTGGAACGGCAGGTCGCCGTGGAGGAAGGCGTCCACGCACTCCTCGTTGGCGGCGTTGAAGACGGCGGGCGCGGTGCCGCCGAGTCCGCCGACGTGGCGGGCGAGGTTGACGGACGGGAAGGCCTCGTTGTCGAGCGGGAAGAACTCCCAGGTGGAGGCCTTGGACCAGTCGAAGGCCGGGGCGGCGTCCGGGATCCGCTCGGGCCAGCCGATGCCGATGGCGATGGGGCCGCGCATGTCCGGCGGGGTGGCCTGGGCGAGCGTCGAGCCGTCGGTGAACTCGACCATGGAGTGCACGTACGACTGGGGGTGGACGACGACCTCGATGCGGTCGAACGGGATGTCGTAGAGCAGGTGGGCCTCGATGACCTCCAGACCCTTGTTCACGAGCGTCGCGCTGTTGATCGTGATGACGGGGCCCATCGCCCACGTCGGGTGCGCCAGCGCCTCCGCGCGGGTCACGTGGGCCAGCTGGTCACGGGTCCGGCCGCGGAACGGGCCGCCGGAGGCGGTGACGACGAGCTTGCGGACGTCCTGGCGGCTGCCGGCGGCGAGCGCCTGGAAGAGCGCGGCGTGCTCGGAGTCGACCGGGATGATCTGGCCGGGCTTGGCCAGCCCCTTCACCAGCGGGCCGCCGACGATCAGCGACTCCTTGTTGGCGAGCGCCAGGGTGCGGCCGGCCTCCAGGGCGGCGAGCGTGGGCGCGAGGCCGATGGAACCGGTGATGCCGTTGAGCACGGTGTGGCAGGGGGAGGCGGCGACCTGGGTGGCGGCGTCGGGGCCGGCCAGGATCTCGGGCAGCGGCTCGGAGCCGTACAGCGCCTTCAGAGCCGTACGCAGGTCCTCGACCGCGTCCTCGCGGGCGACCGCGACCGTGCCGGCCCGCAGCCGGTGCGCCTGCTCGGCGAGCAGCCCGATCCGGCTGCCGGAGGCGGCGAGGGCGGTGACCCGGAACCGGTCGGGGTTGCGCAGGACCAGGTCGACGGCCTGGGTGCCGATGGAACCGGTCGAGCCGAGGACGACGATGTCCCGGCGCCCTTCGGAAACGTCGAAGGCGGTGTGCGGGTCGGCGAGAGGAGAGGGGCGATCGCTCATGCACCCCATTGTTGCCGCAAAGACTGTGCGTCCTTCACAGGGTCCGGCGGAACGCGTCGAAAGCGGCGTGAAAGTCCGGGAAGGTCTTCCGTACGCAGCCGGGGTCGTCGAACGTGATGCCGGGTGTGCGCAGGGCCGTGACCGCGAAGGACATGACGATGCGGTGATCGCCGCGGGTCGCGATCTCGGCGGGGCCGGCGGGGACGCCGGGCCGGATCTCGATCCAGTCGGGGCCGGTGGCGACGCTCACCCCGAGGCGGCGGAGGTTCTCGGCACAGGCGTCGAGCCGGTCGCATTCCTTCACGCGCGTGTTGGCGACGTCCTCGATGCGGACCGGGCCGTCGGCAAAGGGCGCGAGCGCGGCGAGGGTCGGCATGGTGTCCGAGATGTCCCGCATGTTCACGGTGAGACCGCGCAGGGTGCCGGTGGAGCGGACGGTGGTGCCCTCGGCCGTCGTCGTCACGTCGGCGCCCATGCGGCGCAGGACGCCGGTGAAGGCGAGGTCGCCCTGGAGCGCGCCGGTGCCGAGGCCGGGGACGGTGACGGCGGCGCCGGGGTGGAGGGCGGCCGCGGCGAAGAAGTAGCTCGCGGTGGAGGCGTCGGGCTCGACGGCGTAGCGCGTCGCGCGGTAGCCGGTCGGGGCGACGGTGTACGTACGGGCGCCGTCCGCTTCCTCGGTGCGGGTGATCTCCGCGCCGAAGGACCGCATCATCGCGAGGGTGATCTCGACGTACGGCTCCGAGACCAGGTCCGTGACGGTGACGGCGAGGCCCTCGGCGGTGAGCGGGCCGAGCAGCAG
This sequence comes from Streptomyces laurentii, assembly GCA_002355495.1. Lineage (GTDB taxonomy): Bacteria > Actinomycetota > Actinomycetes > Streptomycetales > Streptomycetaceae > Streptomyces > Streptomyces laurentii. Next base: position 5,793,384 of record AP017424.1, on the reverse strand, counting down.
GAGCGCGGTGAGGTACTGGGAGGACTGGCCGGCGTCGAGGCGGAGCGCGCCGCCGCGGATGCCGCGGGCGGTGACGGTCAGCGGGTGGTGGCCCTCCCGGTCACCGTGGGTCAGCTCGGCGCCGAGCTCCGCGAGGGCCGTGGTGAGCGGGCCGAGGGGGCGGCGGCGCATCTGCGGGGAGGCGTCGAAGCGGAAGGTGCCGTGGCCGGCGGCGGCGAGGGCGGGCAGGAAGCGCGCGGTGGTGGCGCCGTCGCGGCAGTACACGTCGGCCTCGGTCCGGCCGGGCCCGGCGGGCCGCCCCTCGATGTGCCAGGCGTCCGGCTCCTGCCGTACGGCGTAGCCGAGCGCCTTCAGGCCCTCGGCGAAGCCCTCGCTGTCGTCGGAGCGCAGCGGCCGCAGGAGGGTGGTGGTGCCGTGGGCCGCGGCGGCGAGGAAGAGGGCGCGGGCGGTGACGGACTTGGAGCCGGGGATGTCGATGACGGTCACGGCGGACATCCTGCCGGGGCGGGCGGCGCGGCGGGGGTCCCGTCCGGACCGTGGACGGGACCCCTCGTACGTACGCGCGCCTCGTCAGTCGATGGTGCGGTGGACGTCCGGCCGGGTCGACGGGCCGGGGGTGGTGTCGGCGATCCACGGGCCCTCGCCGCTGGGGTCGAGGACGCCCTCCTCCAGCCAGGTGTACGTGCCGGCCAGGACGCCGTCGACGACCTTGCGGTCCAGGTCGTCGGTGTTGGCCCACAGCCGTCCGAAGAGTTCGTCGGTACGGAGCCTGGCCTGGCGGCAGAAGACGTCGGCGAGCTGGTGCGCCGGGCGCCCGTGGTCACCGGTGGCGCGCAGCAGTTCGGCCCGGACGCAGACCGCGCTCATCGCGAAGAGTTCGGCGCCGATGTCGACGATCCGGCCGAGGAAGGCCTGCTTGAGTTCCATCCGGCCCTGCCAGCGGGACATCGCGTAGAAGGTGGCGCGGGCGAGTTTGCGGGAGGTGCGCTCGACGTACCGCAGATGGGTCGCGAGGTCGCCGAACTCCCCGTACGCGCCCGGGATCTGCCCCTGCCCGGCGACGAGCTTCGGCAGCCAGCGGGCGTAGAAGCCGCCGGCCTTGACGCCCGCCCTCGCCTTCTCGGCGAGGTCCTTGTCGGGGTCGATGATGTCGCCCGCGACGGCGAGGTGGGCGTCGACGGCCTCGCGGGCGATCAGCAGGTGCATGATCTCCGTCGAGCCCTCGAAGATCCGGTTGATGCGCAGGTCGCGCAGGAGCTGTTCGGCGGGGACCGCGCGTTCGCCGCGAGCGGCGAGCGACTCGGCGGTCTCGTAGCCGCGGCCGCCCCGGATCTGGACCAGCTCGTCGGCGATGCGCCAGGCCATCTCGGAGCCGTACAGCTTGGCGAGCGCCGCCTCGATCCGGATGTCGTTGCGGTCCTCGTCGGCCATCTGGGAGGCGAGGTCGACCACGGCTTCGAGGGCGAAGGCGGTGGCGGCGATGAAGGAGATCTTGGTGCCGACGGCCTCGTGGCGGGCGACCGGCTTGCCCCACTGCTCGCGTTCCGCCGCCCACTCGCGGGCGATCTTCAGACACCACTTCCCGGCGCCCGCGCAGGCGGCGGGCAGCGACAGCCGGCCGGTGTTGAGCGTGGTCAGCGCGATCTTGAGGCCGGAGCCCTCGGGACCGATGCGGTGCGCGGCGGGGACGCGGACCCGGTGGAAGCGGGTGACGCCGTTCTCCAGACCGCGCAGACCCATGAAGGCGTTGCGCTGCTCGACGGTGATGCCGGGCGAGCCGGCCTCGACGACGAACGCGGTGATGCCACCGCGGTGGCCCTCGGAGGCGGGGACGCGGGCCATGACGACGAGGAGTTCGGCGATGACGCCGTTGGTGGTCCACAGCTTCACGCCGTCGAGGACGTACGCGTCGTCGCCGTCGGGGACGGCGGTCGTCGCCAGCCGGGCCGGGTCCGAGCCGACATCGGGCTCGGTGAGCAGGAACGCGGAGATCGCGCCGCGCGCCAGGCGCGGCAGGAACGCGTCCTTCTGTTCCTGGCTGCCGAACAGTTTCAGCGGCTGCGGTACGCCGATCGACTGATGCGCGGAGAGCAGCGCGCCGACCGCCGGACTGACCGAGCCGACCAGGGCGAGGGCCCGGTTGTAGTACAGCTGGGTGAGGCCGAGGCCGCCGTACTTCGGGTCGATCTTCATCCCGAAGGCGCCGAGCGCGCGCAGGCCGTTGATCGTCTCGTCGGGGATCCGCGCCTCGCGTTCGATACGGGCGGCGTCGACGCCGCTCTCGCAGAAGGCGCGCAGCTTGGCGAGGAACGCCTCGCCGCGCCGGACGTCCTCGTCGGCGGGCAGCGGGTGGGGGTGGATGAGGTCGAGGCGGAACCGGCCGAGGAAGAGTTCCTTGGCGAAGCTCGGCTTGTGCCAGTCCTGCTGGCGGGCCGCCTCGGCGACCTGCCGGGCCTCGCGTTCGGTGACCTTGGGCGACCGCTGGGTGGGTGCGGACATGAGGGGCTCACCTCGCCGCTCGTCGGGGCGTGGAGCCTGGTGGCTCCCTGTCCGTCGTACCCGAAATCTCCGCTTCGGGAAAGCGGGGTGGCGGGGAGTTGTCGCGTGGGGAGTCGTCGCGCGGGGAGGGAGCGGGGGTCCGGGCGCGCGGGTCCGGGCCCGGGGGTCCGGGCGCGTGGCACGGCCGTTCCCGGCGTACGGCCGACGGCCGGAGCCCCCGCACAGTGGGCTCCGGCCGTCGGTCTTCCTCACCCGTACGGCCGAAACCGTACGGGAGTCATCATCTCGGTCGGTCCGAGGTCTCAGAGGGCGAGGCCCGTCATGACCAGGGAACGCTCGTAGGTGTAGTCGTCCATCGCGTAGCGGACGCCCTCACGGCCGACGCCGGAGCGCTTGGCACCGCCGTACGGCATCTGGTCGGCACGGTACGACGGGACGTCGCCGATGATCACGCCGCCGACCTCGAGGATGCGGTGGGCGCGGAAGGCGGCCTGCAGGTCGTGCGTGAAGACACCGGCCTGGAGGCCGAAGTCGGAGTCGTTGACCATGGCGAACGCCTCGGCCTCGCCGTCGACCTTGGTGACGGTCAGGACCGGGCCGAAGACCTCGCAGCGGGCCAGGGTGACGTCGGCCGGGAGGTCGGTGAGGACGGTCGGGGCGTACGTCGCGCCGTCCCGCTTGCCGCCCGTGAGCAGCGTGGCGCCGGCCGCGACGGCCTCGTCCACCCAGGACTCGACGCGCTGCGCGGCGGCCTCGTCGACGAGCGGGCCGACGTCCGTGGCGTCGTCCGCCGGGTCGCCGGTGACCTGCGCCTCGACGGCGGCGACGATCTTCGGCAGCAGACGGTCGTAGACGGAGCCGTCCACGATCACGCGCTGCACGGAGATGCAGGACTGGCCGCCCTGGTAGTTGGAGAACATCGCCATGCGGCCGGCGGCCCAGTCGAGGTCGGCCTCGGAGGACCAGTCGGGCAGTACGACGGCGGCGGCGTTGCCGCCGAGCTCCAGGGTGCAGTGCTTGTGCGGCACGGACTGCTGGATGGCGTAGCCGACCTTGTCCGAGCCCGTGAAGGAGATGACCGGCAGGCGCTCGTCCTGGACGAGGGCGGGCATGCGGTCGTTCGGGACCGGGAGGATCGACCAGGAACCCGTCGGCAGGTTCGTCTCGGCCAGGATCTCGCCCAGGATCAGGGAGGAGATCGGGGTGGCCGGGGCCGGCTTGAGGATGATCGGGGCGCCGACGGCGATGGCCGGGGCGACCTTGTGCGCGGCGAGGTTCAGCGGGAAGTTGAACGGCGCGATGCCGAGCACGACACCCTTGGGGATACGGCGGACGAGCGCGAGCCGGCCGACGCCGCCGGCCTCGGTGTCGAGGCGCTGGACCTCGCCGCCGTTCCAGCGGCGGGCCTCCTCGGAGGCGAAGCGGAACACGGACACGGCACGGCCGATCTCGCCGCGCGCCCACTTGATCGGCTTGCCGTTCTCGGCGGAGATCAGCTGGGCCAGCTCCTCGGTGCGCTCGGCCAGCCGCTTGGCGACGTGGTCGAGGGCGGCGGAGCGGACGTGCGCCGGGGTGGCGGCGAACTCGTCGACGACGGCGTGCGCGGCGGCGACGGCCTCCTCGACCTGGGCCTCGGTGGGCACGGAGACGGTGCCGACCAGACGTCCGTCGTACGAGTTCGTGACGTCGAAGGTCGTCTCGCCGGTGGCCTCGCGGCCGGCGATCCAGAAGCCGTGGGTGGTCGTCATCGCGTCCCGGCCCTTTCCGTTGGGGTGGGTGGTTGGTTCGAGGTGATCTCACGCTCTCGTGACACGTTAGGGCGAACCGGGCTCACGGTCGCTTGTCCGGTGTGGAGTGGTGAGGACGGGGATACTGGCCGCTTTGGCGGGAAGAAGGACTGCGGTGACAGGGCCGTGGGGCGGGCCCCGCCCGTGTGCAGGTCCGGGAAACAGCGACGGTCGGCGCCGGTCGGCGAGGTCAGCGCCGTCGTTCCGTCGAGACGATGAGACACACCCCGGCCACGACGATCAAACCGCCGAGGACGATCGGCCAGGTCAGGGCCTCGTCGAGGAGGAGGGCGCCGAGGGTGACGGCGACGATGGGGTTGACGTAGGCGTATGTCGCGACGAGCGAGAGCGGCGCGGTCTGGAGCAGCCAGGCGTACGCGGTGAAGGCGATCAGCGAGCCGAAGACGACGAGGTAGGCGAGGCCCGTCCAGGAGCGGGCGGAGACGGCCGCCAGGTCCAGGCCGTGCTGCTCGCCGCGCGCCAGGCCGACGCCGAGGCCCGCGAGGCCGCCGGCCAGCATCTCGTACGCGCTGGCGGTGAAGGGGTTCGCGGGCATCGGGATCCGGGACGACGCGAACGAGCCGAGCGACCAGAGCAGGGTGCCCGCGATCACCAGGGCGAGCCCGCCGGCGTGCACCTCGCCGCTGAGGCTGGGCAGGGCGAGCACCGCCAGACCGGCGAGGCCGAGCAGGACACCCGCGGCGCCGCCGAGCGTGGGCCGGTCCCCGGTGAGCGCCTTGAGGACGACGACCCAGGCGGGCACGACGGCGACGAGCAGCGCGGCGAGACCGGAGGGGATGGAGGTCTCGGCGAGCACGATGAGCCCGTTGCCGCCGAGGAGCAGCATCAGGCCGACGACGGCCGCCGAGGCCAGCTGACGCGGGCTCACCTTCAGCGCGGCGGGCCCCTGCCGCCAGGCGATGATCCCGGCCAGGATCACGCCCGCGGCGACGAACCGCGCCCCGGCGGACAGGAACGGGGGCAGGGTCTCGACGACGACACGGATCCCGAGGTACGTGGATCCCCACACCACGTACACGATGCCGAGCGCCACCCAGACGGCGGCGGGTATCCGGCGGCCGGACCCCGGGGCGGGCGGGGACGAGGGCTCCGCGGGGAGGCCGGAACCGGTGGAAGAGGAGGGGGACGGGGAGAGGGACGGGGAGGGGGAGGCAGCGGCGGGGGTGGAGGCGGACGCCGAGGCTGCGGGGTCGGCGGCAGGGCTTGTCATGCCCAGGAGAGTAAGCAGCGAGATGCCGCCTGACCAGTAATTTTGCCCGGGATCGGGCAGGAAACCGCTACGCGCGACCGTCCTCGGTGGCCTTGAGGGCCAGCCACAGCTCCATCCGTACGTCCGGGTCGTCGAGCGAGCGGCCGAGGATCTCCTCCACGCGCCGCATCCGGTAGCGCAGGGTGTGCCGGTGGACGCCGAGATCGGCGGCCGCCGCGTCCCACTGGCCGTGCCGGGAGAGCCAGGCGCGCAGCGAGGCGACGAGATCGCCGCGGCCGGTGGCGTCGTGGACGTACAGCGCGCGCAGCAGGCCGTCGGCGAACGCGCGGACGGCGTCGTCGGCCAGCAGCGGCAGCACCGATCCCGCCGCGACGTCCTCGTGTTCGACGAGCGTCCGGCCGCGCCGCCGGGCCACCGACAGGGCCTGTTCGGCCTGCTTGAAGGCGGCGGCCGCGGCGAGGGAACCGGCCGGGGCGGACAGGCCGGCGACGAGGCCGGTGTCCTCCGCCTTGCGTCCGGCGTACCGCTCGCAGGCCGTGACCACCGCTCCCCCGGCACCGGCGAGGACCACGAGGCGGCCGGCGGCCGCCGGTCCCCCCGGATCGGGCTCGGTCACCACGGCCAGGACCGACTCGCCGGCCCGGGCGGCCGCCGACTCCAGGGCCTCGCCGAGCTCGTCGAGCGGCGTCTCGCCGAACTCGCCGGCCGTCCCCGGCCCGTCCGCCGGCGCGGCCGGTTCGGCGATGAGCAGCCGGAACGGCGCGTCGAGCAGCCCGCCGTACAGATCCCCGGCCACGGCCTTCGCGTGGTCGGTCTGCCCGGCGAGCAGCATCCGCAGGACGGCCGCGCCCAGCCGGTGTTCGGCGGCCCGGAGCGAACGGGAGCGCTCCGTCGTGAGCGTCAGCAGGGCGATGGCGGAGTGCACCGCGTACCGCTCGGCGGTGCCCAGCGGCGCGCCCGTACCGACCGCGAGCGCCCCGCGCACCCGGCGTCCGGTGCCCAGCGACTGCAGCTCCACCCGGTCCTCGTCCTCGGTCCCGCCGACCACGGTGCTGGCGGGCGCCGACCGCTCGCGGAACCGCTCGACGTCGGGGGCGAGCCGGGCCGCCCGGCGCGCGGCCCACTCGGGCGCGACGGCGAGGACGGAGCCGGAGGTGTCGTACAGCGCGACCCAGCCGTCGAGGTGCGCGGCGAGCCGGGCGACGACGGCGTCCGGCCCCTCGGCGAGCGCGGCCCGGGTCAGCTCGCGCTGCACCTCGAAGCCGGCCGTGACGGAGTGGTACTGCTCGGCGGCGATGGCCGCCGAAACGGCCTTGCTGATGGCGAGGAACGGGGTCGGCCGGGGCACCGCCAGCAGCGGCAGATGCTCCTCACGGGCCGCGTCGACCAGCGCCGCCGGGATGTCCTCGTAGGTGACGCCGACCGCGAAGCCGAGGCCGACGACCCCGGCGCCGCGCAGCCGCCGCACGTACCGCCGCATCGCCTCGGGGTCCTCGGCGTCGAGGGTGAGCGCGGTGGTGAGCAGCAGCTCGCCGCCCTCCATGTACGGGACGGGGTCGGCGAGCTCGCTGACGTGCGCCCAGCGCACGGGGACGTCGAGGCGGTCCTCACCGGCGCGGACGGTGAGTTTGAGCGCCGGGTGCTGGACAAGCGAGGCGAGGGTGGGCGGCATCGTGAACCGTCGGATCGGGGGACCGGGGAGGGAGGCGGAGGCACGCCGTCCACCAGGGCGGCGTGTCCTCCTCGATTGTGCCAGCCCGCGCCGGTCTCGCGCGCATCGTCGCAGGTCGGCCGGGATCGGGCGGTGGGGTGGGGAGCGAACGGGTTCGGGGCGGGCGGGTTCGGTTCGCTCAGCCCCGGCCGGCCGGGCGCAGGTCGACGAGGAGCGGCGGGGTGTGCTCGCCCCGTACGTCGGTGAGCGACAGGACGGCGTGGCCGGGCGGGACGGCGTGCGCCAGGTCGGACGCCGACCAGCGCTCGCGCTCGACCTCGCGGACGGTGACCGCCTCGGTGGTGACCGCCTTGCCCGTCACCTTCTTGCGCAGGAAGTGGACGAACCGGGTCATCGGCTGGTCGGCGAAGACGGTGTGGTGGGCGACCTCGGTCGTCTCGAACCGTTCGGTGCCCCACGCGTCGGCGAAGGCGCGGCCGTCCCAGGTGGGGATGCCGGAGAAGGCCATCCGGCAGCCGACCACCGCGAGCAGCGGCCCGCGCAGCGCCTCCGGCACCTCGGCGAGGGTCCGCAGGGCGAGCACGACACCGGCGTTCTGCGGGCGCAGCCTCTGCAGGGCCCGTACGGTCCCCTGGGTAAGCGCCCCGGCCGCGTCGTCGAGCACGAGACAGGCGAAGTGCCCGCGGCCCGCGCCCGACCCCGCACCCTGCCGGTCCCGGTCCCGGGTGACGGCCTGGAACTGGGCCAGGATGAGCCGGTTGAGCAGCCGGGACGCCTCCTCGTGGGCGCCCTCGGGCAGGCTGATCCGCACCCGGATGGGGTGGCGGGCGACGGCCCGCAGCGAGAAGCCCCGCCCGTCGCCCGCGTCCGCTCCCCCACCGAAGAACTCGGCGAATACGGGCCGGTCGAGGGTCGCGAGCCGGTCGGCGAGCACGGGGCCGGGATCCCCGGCCGTGCCGGTCTGCCGGATCCGGGACTCCAGCTCGCGGCGCATGGCCGTGGCGCTCTGCCCCTGGTCCTGCGGGAGCAGGTCGAGCAGCGTCTGCAGGGTGCCGGGGCCGGCTTCGAGCAGTTCACGGAGGACCGGCACGGTGGGGAAGCGCCCGTACGCGGCCCGGTAAGGGCCGATGAGCTGGGCGAGCACGGTGGCGGCGCGCCGGGTCTCCAGGCCCTCCAGGTCGCCGACGAGCCCTTCGGCGAACAGGACGGCGGCCTCGTCCGGGTCGGTCGCCCCGGCGTACAGGTCCAGGTCGTGCGGGGAGGCCGGGTCGCCGAGCCGGATGACGACGTCGTACGCCGCGTCCGGGCCGAGCGGCGCCCCCGCCTCGCCGACGGCGACGACGGCGCAGCCGCCGGTGAGCGCCTGGAGGGTGAGCGATTCGACGACCGGCGCGACGAGCGCGCGGGTCTTGCCGGCGCCGGACGGGCCGACGGCGAGCAGCGAGGTGCCGAGCAGCGCGGGGTCGAGGGCGAGTCCGGCGCCCACGTACGCGGCGGGGGCGCGGTCGGCCGCCGCGTACCGGCCGACGCGCACCTGGCCGAGGAACAGGTCGTGCTCGGCGACCCGGATCGGCAGGTCGCGGTCGCCTGAGGGGTGGGCGGCAGCGCCGCCGCCCTCGCCGAGCAGCGCGCCGACGAGAGCGGCCCGGCCCACACCGTCACGGGCGGTGCCGTCCCAGGCCCGGCGGACCCGCGCGACGTCGACGTCGTTCATCCGCCCGCCGGCGACCTCGGCCACGAGCCGGTCGGCGGCGCGGTACTCGCCCGCCTCCCGGAGCTCGGGCCACTGGGAGGGCGGGGCCTCGGGGCCTGTGGGGACGGGGGCGGGCGGGTTCTGCACGGCACGGCGGGCGCGCCACAGGCCCTTCCAGTCGCCGACGCGGGCGAAGGGCCAGACGACGAGGGCCGTGATCAGCGCGTACAGGGTGTAGACGAGGACGGGCGAGGAGAACGCCTCGAACCCGCCGGTGAGCAGGGCCACCGCGGAGAGCACGGCGGACGCGAGCGGCAGCGGGTCCCAGTCGAGACCGAAGGCCTCGGGCCAGACGAAGACGAGAGCGACCAGCGCCATGGCTCCCGCGAGGAGGGCCCGGACCGTGGGGTTGTACCGGCCGAGGTAGTGACGGCTGATCTTGCCCCAGGAGCCGAGGAAGCCTGCCGCGCAGACGATTCCGACGAGAAAGGCACTGTCGAACAGCGAGCGCGCCGCGGAGCCGTGCCAGTCCACGGGGGCGGTGGTGCCCGGATACCACCACTCTTTGGGGGTCAGCAGCCACAGCATCTCGATCTTGTACGGGAAGACCTCGCGACGCCACGCGGCCCAGAGAAGCAGAGCGACCGCGAGCGGGATCAGCATGCCGGCGACGGTGATGGGCGCCAGCCGCTCGGGGCCGTCGGGCTCCGGCCGCACGTAACGGAATCGCCAGACCCCCGGCCCGACCCTCGGCCGCGGGGCGTCCATCCACGTGGCGACGGCGGACCGGGGCGGGGCGGCGGGCGGGGGTGTACGGGGCGGCGGGGGCGCGGTCTTGCCCGCGTCCCCGCCAGTGACCTGCCCGGCCCCGCCCCCGGCGCGTACCCCGGTACGGGTGGGGTGGGCGGCTGTGCCGGTGGGCCGGCCGGAGCGGGGGGCACCCGGTCCGGCACCGGCGGTGCCGACGGGCGCGGCAGTCCGGCCGCCCCCCGGGTGTCGCTCGTCTCGTACGTGCCGTCGCTCTCCATGAACCCCTGCCCCCTGACCAGCCAGGTCTCCGCAACTGTGCCGGCGTCAAATCTAGTGGTCGCGGGCCGCGCCGGAAGGCTTTCCCCCACCCGGACGGCCGATCCCGGGCCGCCCGCCCCATCGGCCCACGACACCCCCGCCATGTCCACCGCGGACAAGGCGACCCCCGCCACCACTCCCGATCGGCGCATGCCGCACCGCGCCCGCCGCGCCTAGCCTGCGGAGGAAACCCGCAAGTGCGTCCAGAACACCCCCAGGAGCCCCGCATGAACGCTGTCCCGCAGGAGCGGCGCGTCGTCACCGCCATCCCCGGCCCGAAGTCGCAGGAGCTTCAGGCCCGCCGCCTCGACACGGTCGCCGGTGGCGTGGGCTCCACGCTGCCGGTGTTCACCAAGCGGGCCGGCGGCGGCATCATCGAGGACGTCGACGGCAACCTGCTGATCGACTTCGGCTCCGGCATCGCCGTGACCTCCGTCGGCGCCTCCGCCGAGGCCGTCGTACGCCGCGCCTCCGCGCAGCTCCAGGACTTCACCCACACCTGCTTCATGGTGACGCCGTACGAGAGCTACGTCGCGGTCTGCGAGGCGCTGGCCGAGCTGACGCCGGGCGACCACGCCAAGAAGTCGGCGCTGTTCAACTCGGGCGCCGAGGCGGTCGAGAACGCGGTCAAGATCGCCCGTTCGTACACCAAGCGCCAGGCCGTCGTCGTCTTCGACCACGGCTACCACGGCCGTACGAACCTCACGATGGCGCTGACGGCGAAGAACATGCCGTACAAGCAGGGCTTCGGTCCGTTCGCGCCCGAGGTCTACCGCGTGCCGGTGGCCTACGGCTACCGCTGGCCGACCGGTGCCGAGAACGCCGGCCCGGAGGCCGCCGCCCAGGCCATCGACCAGATCACCAAGCAGATCGGCGCCGACAACGTCGCCGCGATCATCATCGAGCCGGTGCTCGGCGAGGGCGGCTTCATCGAGCCGGCCAAGGGCTTCCTGCCGGCGATCGTGAAGTTCGCCAACGACAACGGCATCGTCTTCGTCGCGGACGAGATCCAGGCCGGCTTCTGCCGGACCGGCCAGTGGTTCGCCTGTGAGGACGAGGGCATCGTCCCGGACCTCATCACCACCGCCAAGGGCATCGCGGGCGGTCTGCCGCTCGCCGCCGTGACCGGCCGCGCCGAGATCATGGACTCCGTCCACGGCGGTGGCCTGGGCGGCACCTACGGCGGCAACCCGGTCGCGTGCGCCGGTGCGCTGGGCGCCATCGAGACCATGAAGGAGCTCGACCTCAACGCCAAGGCGAAGCGGATCGAGGAGGTCATGAAGGGCCGCCTGACCGCGATGCAGGAGAAGTTCCCGGTCATCGGCGACATCCGCGGCCGCGGCGCCATGATCGCCATCGAGCTGGTCAAGGACCCGGTCACCAAGGAGCCGGCCGCCGCCGAGGCCGCCGCGCTGGCCAAGGCCTGCCACAACGAGGGCCTGCTCGTCCTGACCTGCGGCACCTACGGCAACGTGCTCCGCTTCCTGCCGCCGCTGGTCATCGGCGAGGACCTGCTCAACGAGGGTCTGGACATCATCGAGGGCGCCCTCGCCCGGATCTGACGGATCTGACGGACCCGACCGATCCGACCGATCCGACGGTTCAGCCGGGCCCGGCTGATCGCGTGCGCCGGCTCGAAGAGTGGAGCCGCGTGAACCGAATCCGGCCCGTGTGAAGAAGCTGTGGGGGGCCGATGGCGGAATGTCTTTCCCGCTGTCGGTCCCCCCATCGCGTGCCGTACGGTTTCTGCAGATGAGAGAAACACCCCGGGCGGAGCCTCCCCAGCCCCGCCCACACCGTGCCTTCGCGCACACCGCTGGAGCCCTGGGCTCCGGAACTCCTCACCGATCGGATGCCCGCCCGCCCCACACCCCCCGGGGCGAGCGGCGATCCGGTCACGGCGACCGCCCCGGAACCACCCCCCCTGTTCCGGGGCGGTCGGCTGTCTTCTGGGCGCTGGTCGTCCTCGCCGTCACCACCTGGCAGGTCCTGGTCCACGGCCCCCTCTCCCGGCTCGACGAACGGCTCTCCGGCGCGCTCGTGGACACCGTCCCGCGCGGCCTGTCCGAGGCCGCCTCGGACCTCGGCAACATGACGGTCGCCCTCCCCGTGCTCGCCTGCGCGATGGCGTACGCGGCGTGGCGCGGCCGCCGGGCCGCCGCCCTCGCCGCGGGCCTCACGATGGCCGCCGTCCCGCTCCTGGTCGTCCCGCTGAAGGAATGGACCGCCCGCCCGGGCCCGCTGGAACCCTGGGCCCACGGCTACTTCCCGTCCGGCCACACCGCCACGGCGATGGTCGCGTACGTGAGCGCCGCCTACCTGGTCTCCCGCCGTCTCCTCCCCTCGCCGTCCTGCTGACCACCGTCACGGCCGCGGGCCTGATCCTCCGCGGCTTCCACTGGCCCCTCGACGTCCTCGCCTCCCTCGCCCTCTGCCTGCCGCTGCTGCGCTGGCCGGTGTACGCGGCGCGGTACGACGGCCGGAAGGGCCGGGCCCCTCACGGGTCCGACCGCGCGGAGACGTGACCGCGCGGCCGGACGCGCCGTTAGACCTCGTGGACCGGTTCGACCCGTTGGGCCCGTTGGACCCGTTGCCCCGACCGATCGGAGACCCCCGTGAATCCGGCACCCGGCAGCACAGGAGCGGACACCGGCCACGCCGTCGTCCTCGGCTCGGGCATCAGCGGCCTGTGCGCCGCCCGCGTCCTCGCCGACTTCTACACCCGCGTCACCGTCGTCGAGAGGGACGTCTTCCCCGAGGACGGTGCGACCCGGCGGGGCGTCCCGCAGGGCGCGCACGTGCACTCGCTGACGTCCCGGGGCGCGAGCACGCTGGAGGAGTTCTTCCCGGGGATCGTCGCGGAACTGGCGGCCGACGGCGCCACCGTCGTCAACGCGCTGACCGAGCTCGACATCGTGTTCTTCGGTTCCCGCCTGCTCCGGGTGCCGCTCGGCGAGGTCCTCCAGGCGAGCCGTCCCTTCCTGGAGGACCGGCTGCGCGCCAGGGTCGGCGCGGTGCCTCACATCGGCTTCCGGCCGGGCATGGAGGCCGTCGCCCCCGTCACCCGGAACGCGACGACGGTGAGCGGGGTCCGGCTGGCCCGCCCCGGCCCGGCGGGCTCCGCCGAGGTGCTGGAGGCGGATCTCGTCGTGGACGCCATGGGTCGTGCGGGCCGCGGCGCGGCCTGGCTCGCGTCCCTGGGGTACGAGAAGCCCGCCGAGGACCGCCTCCACGTCGGCGTCGGCTACGCCAGCCGCCGCTACCGGATCGCCCCCGGCGCGGCCGGCGGGGACAAGGGCGTACTGATCGGCGCGACGCCCGCCCGTCCGCGCGGGCTGGTGCTCACCCGGCAGGAGCACGACACCTGGGTGCTGTCCCAGTACGGATTCGGCAAGGCGAACCACCCGCCGCACGCGCCCGAGGAGTTCCACCGTTTCGCGGCGGAACTCCTGCCCGCCGCCCTGCGGGACACCCTCCGGCACGCCGAGCCGCTCACGGAGGTCGCGGCCTTCGCGTACCCGGCGTCGGTGCGCCGGAACTTCCACCGGCTCCGCCGCCTTCCCGACGGCCTGGTCTCCATCGGCGACGCGGTGTGCAGTCTCAACCCGATCTACGGGGCGGGCATGACGGTCGCCGCCCTGGAGGCGGCGGCACTGCGGGACTGTCTGGCCGCCGGCACCGACGGCCTCCCCCGGCGTTTCTACCGTGCGGCGGCCAAGGCCTCGTACCTCTCGTGGCTGTTCTCCAACCTGGCCGACCGGTCCCTGCCGTACGTGCCGGGGACCCGTCCCTTCCTCACCGGCGTCTTGGGACAGGCGTTCCAGGCCACCATGCGGGCCGCGGCCGTCGACCCCGCCGTCGCCGCCGGTGTCTGGAACGCCGTCAGCCTGTCCGGTTCTCCGGCCCGACTGGCCGGCCCGCGCGTCATGGCCTCCGTACTCCGGCACGGGGCGCGCCGGCCGCGGCGGCCGCACCGTTCGTAAGACGCGCACCACGCGCGCACCACGCGCGCACCCCGCATACACCCCGCACCGCTCGCACAGCTCACGTCACGGAAAGGATCGATGTCCCATGCCGCCCTTCGACGAGGACGAGCGGAAGTCCTTCATGGAGCGCTGGGTCGCGGTGTGGAACACCCCCACCCTCAGCACCGATTCCCTGGCGTTCTATACCGAGGACGCCGTCCTCGTGGACAAGGCCTTCGACCGCACGTACCGCGGCCACCAGGAGCTGTACGCGTCCTTCCGCGCCACCGAGGAAGTCCTCGCGGACATCCGTGTCACCTGCCACGACCTGCTGATCGGCCCGGCGCACGCGGTGGCCCAGCTGCGGTACGACGCGACGGTCCGCGAGCCGTTCGCCTGTCTTCCGGAGTCCAGCCGGGGGAAGGCGTTCTCGCTGTCCCTGATGTGTCTGGTCGAGTTCGCCGAGGACGGCCGGATCGCCCGCGGCACGGACGTGTACGACCGCGCGTCGGTGCTCCAGCAGCTCGGCGTCCTGCCGGACAGCCCCTGATCCGCGGGGAGGGGCTGCCCGGCCGTCAGCGGAGCGGCCGAAGCCTCAGCTCCACGGGTACGCGTCGAAGTTGCGGCTGAACGCCCACTGGTTGTAGCGGTCCCAGTTGATCGACCAGGTCATCAGGCCGCGCAGGGCGGGCCAGGTGCCGTGGGTCTGGTAGGTGCCGCAGTCGGTCTTCTTCGTGAGGCAGTTCAGGGTCTTGGTCACCTCGGCCGGGGCGGTGTGGCCGTTGCCCGCCTGGGTGGAGGCGGGGAGGCCGATGGCGACCTGGTCGGGGCGCAGGGGCGGGAAGAAGCGGTCCGCGTTGCCGGCGACCGGGAAGCCGGTGAGCAGCATGTCGGTCATGGCGATGTGGAAGTCGGCGCCGCCCATGGAGTGGTACTGGTTGTCGAGGCCCATGATCGAGCCCGAGTTGTAGTCCTGGACGTGGAGCAGGGTGAGGTCGTCGCGCAGGGCGTGGATGACCGGGAGGTAGGCGCCGGCGCGCGGGTCCTGGCCGCCCCAGGGGCCGGAGCCGTAGTACTGGTAGCCGAGCTGGACGAAGAAGGTCTCCGGCGCCATGGTGAGGACGAAGCCGGAGCCGTACTTCGCCTTGAGGGTCTTCACGGCTTGGATGAGGTTGACGACGACCGGGGTGGTGGGGTTGCGGAAGTCGGTGTCGCCGGTCTGGAGCGAGAGCGAGTGGCCTTCGAAGTCGATGTCGAGGCCGTCGAGGCCGTACTCGTCGATGATCTTCGAGACGGAGGAGACGAAGGTGTCGCGGGCGGCGGCCGTGGTCAGCTGGACCTGTCCGTTCTGGCCGCCGATGGAGATGAGGACCTTCTTGCCGGCGGCCTGCTTGGCCTTGATGGCGGCCTTGAACTCGGCGGGTGACTCGACGTTCGGGCATTCCGTCGCCGGGCACAGGCTGAAGCGGATGTCGCCGGAGGTCACCGAGGTGGGTTCGCCGAAGGCCAGGTCGATGACGTCCCAGGAGTCGGGGACGTCGGCCATGCGGGTGTAGCCGGAGCCGTTGGCGAAGCTGGAGTGGAGGTAGCCGACGAGGGCGTGCGCGGGCAGCTGGCCGCCGGGGTTGCCGCCGCCCGAGGAGGTGGTGCTGGCGGTGACGGGGGCGGAGGGGGCGGATTCGCCCGCGTCGTTGGCGGCCGTGACCCGGAAGGTGTAGGCGGTGCCGGGGGTGAGGCCGGTGGCGGTGTACGAGGTGCCGGTGACGGTCGCGACGACGGCGGAGCCCTGCTGGACGCGGTACGAGGTGGCGCCGGGCACGGCGGGCCAGCTGAGTCCGATCGTGGTGGCGGTCGCGGAGCCGGCGGTGAGGCCCGTGGGGGTCGCGGGCGGCCGGCCGGGGTCGCCGCCGGGGCCGAGCAGGGACAGGTCGTCGGCCTGGTAGGCGCCGGTGCCGTACCAGCCGTGGGTGTAGATCGTCACCGAGGTGGTGCCGGACCCGGTGGTGAAGGTGGTGCCGAGCCGCTGCCAGTCGGGGGCGGACTGGGTCCAGGTGGAGACGTCGGTCGTGCCGGTGCCGGACGCGCCGAGGTAGACGTAGCCGCCGCGCACCCAGCCGCTCAGCGTGTACGTGGAGTCGGGCCGTACGGCCACGGTCTGGGAACAGCGGGCGTTGTCGCCGCCGGCTGGGGTCGCTTGCAGGGCCTTGGTGCCGCTGCGCACGGGGGAGGTGACGGCGGCGCCGCTGCCCGCCGTACAGCTCCAGCCGTCCAGACCGGACTCGAAGCCGCCGTTGCGGGCGAGTTCGGTGTCGGCGGCGTGGGCCGCGGGGGTGAGCGCCACGAGTCCGCCGGCGGCCAGAAGGCCCGCCAACGCGAGGGTGAAGGGTCTGGTGCGGTCCACAACTGCCTCCGGGGATGGGGGAATCGAGGTGGTGGAGCGCGCCACAGCATGGTCCAGACCAATCAAGTGGTCAAGACCTCTGAACGAGGGGAAGGGAGGCGAGAAGGCGGGGTACGGGATACGGGAGCACGGGAGCACGAGGAGGCGGCAGTACGGGGATACGGCCGCGCAGGGGGTACAGGCGCACGGAGGTGCGGGGGATACGGGAGTACGGGATACGGGAGTACGGGGGGGTACGGGATACGGGGGTACGGGATACGAGGCGCGCGCTACGGGAACCGGCGCGCCGGACCGTCGGGCCGGTCCGCCCCGCTCACCCCTCGCCGCCTCCCCCGGCCCGCCGTGCCGCCGCCTCGTGCATCGCGAGTTCCAGCAGCGCGACGTCGGTGAGCGTGCCCGCGGCGTCCGGGGACACCAGCCAGCGCACCCCGTCGGCCATCCGGCCCGGGTACGGGACGACGACCCAGGTGCCGTCGCCCGCGCCGCGCACGCCGGTGCCGAGCCAGCGGTCCGTGGTGCCCGGCTCCACGAAGAAGCCGATCCGGGCGTCGCCGAAGTCGGCGAGGACGGGGCCCGGCCGGTCGACGAGCCGGGTCAGCACCTCGAGGGTGGGCCGGCCGAGCGTGGCGGGCAGGATCAGGACGTCCCAGCGGCGGCCGGCGGGCAGCAGCGCGACCCCGTGCGGGTTGCGCTCCCATTCGAAGCGGCAGGCCTCGGGGTCGGGTGCGGCCGACACCAGCCACTCCACGGCACTCCTGGCCTCCATGGCAGTCATCGCGCGATCTCCTCTCTCCGTGCGGGCCCGCCCGATGCGGGTCCCACACGGAGAGAGGAGGCCATCTCCCGGGTATGACGCGGGTTCAGATATCGCCTTATGTGACCTGCGTCACATCATCGCGAAACGCTCAGCTGTCGAAGCCGAGGCCCAGCCGGTCCATGGTCTTCAGCCACAGATTCCGCCGCCCGCCGTTCTCGTCGGCCCGGGCCAGCGACCACTTGGTCAGCCCGATGCCCGCCCACGCGATCGGCTCCGGCGGGAACGGCAGCGGCTTGGAGCGGACCATGTCGAGCCGGGTGCGCTCGGTCCGCTCCCCCGCCAGCAGGTCGAGCATCACGTCCGCGCCGAAGCGGGAGGCGCCGACGCCGAGGCCGGTGTAGCCGGCCGCGTACGCGACCTTGCCCTGGTGCGCCGTACCGAAGAAGGCGGAGAAGCGCGAGCAGGTGTCGATCGCGCCGCCCCAGGCGTGGCTGAAGCGCAGGCCCTCCAGCTGCGGGAAGCAGGTGAAGAAGTGTCCGGCCAGCTTCAGATACGTCTCGGGGCGGTGGTCCATCTCGGCGCTGACCTTGCCGCCGAAGGGGTAGATCGCGTCGTAACCGCCCCACAGGATGCGGTTGTCGGCGGTGATCCGGAAGTAGTGGAACTGGTTGGCGCTGTCGCCGAGGCCCTGCCGGCGGCGCCAGCCGCCGATCGAGGCCAGCTGCTCGGCGCTCAGCGGCTCGGTCATCAGCGCGTAGTCGTAGACCGGGACGGTGAACGGCCGCATCCGCTTGACCAGCGACGGGAAGACGTTGGTGCCGAGCGCGACCCGGCGGGCGGCGACCCGCCCGTACGGGGTGCGGACCACCATGCCCTGGCCGCCCGCCGCGACGAGGTCGAGCCCCGGAGTGTTCTCGAAGATCCGGACGCCCAGGTCGAGGCAGGCCCGCCTGAGGCCCCAGACCAGCTTCGCCGGGTGCAGCATCGCGACCCCGCGCCGGTCCCACAGGCCGCCCTGGAAGGTCGGCGAGTCGACCTCGGCGCGCAGCGCGTCGCGGTCCATCAGCTCCAGGCCGTCGGCGAGGCCGAGCCGCTCGGCCTCCTCGTACATCTCGTGCAGCTCGTCGAGCTGGTAGGCCTCGGTGGCCACGTCGATCTCGCCGGTGCGCTCGAAGTCGCAGTCCAGGCCGTAGCGGGCGACGGCCGCCTCGATGGCGTCGAGGTTCTCGGTGCCGAGCCGCTCCAGTTCCGCCAGCTCGTGCGGCCAGCGGGCGAGTCCGTTGCCGAGGCCGTGGGTGAGGGAGGCGGCGCAGAAGCCGCCGTTGCGGCCCGAGGCGGCCCAGCCCACCTCGCGGCCTTCGATGAGTACGACGTCCCGGGAGGGGTCGCGTTCCTTGGCGAGGAGCGCGGTCCACAGGCCGCTGTAGCCACCGCCGACGACGAGCAGATCGCAGCGCTCGGTGCCGGTGAGGGCGGGCAGGGCGTGGGGCTTGCCGGGGTCTTCCAGCCAGAAGGGGACGGGCTGGGCGTCGGAGAGAGATTGTGCAGCGAGACGCATGGCGACTGGGGCCATGGTTTCCAACTCCTTCGTTGCCCGACCGGCTGCCGGCCGCCGTCCGCCGCCCGCGTGTCAGGCGGCGGCCGGGGGCCGACCGGTCAGGCTGTTGCTGATTTCTTGCGCCGGTTCGTGACGATCTGACCGGCCACGACCACCAGTACCGCGATGACGAACATCGCCGTGCCGATGACGTTGATCTGAACGGGGGTTCCGCGCTGTGCCGAGCCCCAGACGAACATGGGGAAGGTCACGGTGGAGCCCGCGTTGAAGTTGGTGATGATGAAGTCGTCGAACGACAGCGCGAAGGCGAGCAGCGCGCCGGCCGCGATGCCGGGCGCCGCGATCGGCAGCGTGACCCGCAGGAAGGTCTGCGCCGGCCCCGCGTACAGGTCGCGGGCGGCCTCCTCCAGGCGCGGGTCCATGGACATCACGCGCGCCTTGACCGCCGTCACGACGAACGACAGACAGAACATGATGTGGGCGATGAGGATCGTCCAGAAGCCCAGCTCGGCGCCCATGTTGAGGAACAGGGTGAGCAGCGAGGCGGCCATGACGACCTCGGGCATCGCCATCGGCAGGAAGATCAGCGAGTTGATCGCGCCGCGCGCCCGGAAGCGGTAGCGGACCAGCGCGAACGAGATCATCGTGCCGAGGACCGTGGCGCCGAGCGTCGCCCAGGCCGCGATCTGGAGGGACAGCGACAGCGAGCCGCACATGTCGGCGACGCCGCAGGGGTCCTTCCAGGCGTCCAGGGAGAACTTCTGCCACGCGTAGTTGAAGCGCCCGTTCGGCTTGTTGAACGAGAACACCATGACCACGATGTTCGGCAGGATCATGTACGCGAGCGTGAGAAGGCCCGCGATGACGACAAGGTTCCGTCGGATCCAACGCATCAGACCAGGTCCTCCGTTCCCGCTCGGCGGATGTAGAAGGTGACGACGAGCAGCACGATCGCCATGAGGATGAACGACAGGGCCGCGGCCGTCGGGTAGTCCAGCACGCGCAGGAACTGCGACTGGATCACGTTGCCGACCATCTTGGTGTCGGTGGAGCCGAGCAGCTCGGCGTTGACGTAGTCGCCGCTCGCCGGGATGAAGGTGAGCAGCGTGCCGGAGACGACACCGGGCATCGACAGCGGGAACGTGACCTTGCGGAAGGTGGTCGCCGGCGACGCGTACAGGTCCTGGGCGGCCTCGTGCAGCCGGCCGTCGATGCGCTCCAGCGAGGTGTAGAGCGGCAGGATCATGAACGGCAGGTAGTTGTACGTGAGACCGCACACCACCGCCATCGGCGTGGCGAGCACCCGGTTGCCCTCGGTCCAGCCGAGCCAGCTGGTGACGTCGAGGACGTGCAGCGCGTCGAGCGCGCCGACGACCGCGCCGCCGTCGGCGAGGATCGTCTTCCAGGCCAGCGTACGGATGAGGAAGCTGGTGAAGAACGGGGCGATGACGAGGACCAGGACGATGTTGCGCCAGCGGCCTGCCCGGAAGGCGATGAAGTACGCCAGCGGGTAGCCGAGCATCAGGCACAGCAGCGTCGCGAAGCCCGCGTACAGCAGCGAGCTGAGGAACTGCGGCCAGTACTCGCGGAAGGCGTCCCAGTAGGTCTGGAAGTGCCAGGTGACCTGGAAGCCCTGCTCCAGGGAGCCGGTCTGGACCGAGGTCGAGGCCTGGTAGACCATCGGCAGCGCGAAGAAGACGACCAGCCAGATGATGCCGGGCAGCAGCAGCCAGTACGGGACGAGCCGCTTGCGGGTGGAGGGCTTGCGCGCCTCCGGAGCCGACTCCGGCCCCGCCGCGGGCTCGTCCTTGACGAGGGTGGACGTGGTCACGAGGCGTCCTCCACCGTCTCCACACCCGCGTCGATGTCCTGGCTCGCGTCGAGCCCGAAGGTGTGCGCCGGGTTCCAGTGCAGGACGACCTCGGCGCCGGGCACCAGACGGGTGTCGCGCTCGATGTTCTGCTCGTACACCTGCAGGCCCGCGCCGGCCGGGGAGTCCACCACGTACTGGGTGGACACGCCGATGAAGGACGAGTCGACGATCCGGCCGGTGACCCGGTTGCGGCCGTCGGCGATGGTGCCCTCGTCGTCGGCGTGCGCCAGCGATATCTTCTCGGGCCGCACGCCCACCAGCAGCTTCCCGCCGGAGCGGACGGCGGACGGGGAACGGTCGCCGGGCACCTTGAGCTTGCCGCCGCCGGCGGTCACGACGATGTCGGTGCCGGTCTCGGCGACCTCGGCCTCGATGAGGTTGGAGGTGCCGAGGAAGTTGGCGACGAAGGTGGTGCGCGGGTTCTCGTACAGGTCGGCGGGCGCGCCGAGCTGCTCGACCCGGCCGCCGTTCATGACCGCGACCTGGTCGGCCATGGTCATGGCCTCCTCCTGGTCGTGGGTGACGTGCACGAAGGTGATGCCGACCTCGGTCTGGATCCGCTTGAGCTCCAGCTGCATCTGGCGGCGCAGCTTGAGGTCGAGCGCGCCGAGCGGCTCGTCGAGGAGGAGCACCTGGGGGTGGTTGATGAGCGCGCGGGCCACGGCGACGCGCTGCTGCTGGCCACCGGACAGCTGGTGCGGCTTGTGCCGGGCCTTGTCGCCGAGCTGG